>CAZSZS010000173.1:0-13315 GCA_964611275.1 uncultured Eubacteriales bacterium | reverse complement strand
GCATCAACAACCGCATAAAAGTGATCAAACGCAGGGCTTACGGCTATCGAGATCTCGTCTATTTTAAGCTTAAAATATACAACCTACATGTCACTAGGTACTCATTATTGTGATGAACCCAGGGTCAAAAACCACTAAATAAGAAAACCACTAAATAAGCCCATTGAGAATGAAATTCTTCCTGCCTTTCTTAAATAGCCCATTTAGGGGGCTAAACGTATCGTTTAAGAGACAAAAAAGGCATCAGTTTCAACCTAACTTAAACATTATAAGTAAGTTGCCATGGTCTGACCCCAATAAAGAAAAAAGTATTGAAAAACAAAAAAATTTTGTTTACCATGATTCACTTACCAAACTTGATATGAATAAGACAACAAGAACCAATAAAACGATCCTATTCGCATTTTTTCTCATAATACTTGGACTTTCCGGTCTTTATGCAAAAGATAATATTCCTCTTGAACCGCTTATTCCCTATAGAACAGATTCCCCTCCGGTCATCGATGGGAAGCTGGATGATCCGGTCTGGATCAGAGCGCCTCATGAAAGTGGATTTATCACCTATCACCCGGACTACGGTAAACCCATGGCTGATGATACTGTTGTCTATTATGCTTATGACCAAGAGAATCTCTACTTTGCCTTCCGCTGCTATGACAGCGATCCTGATAAAATAAAGGCATCCGTAAGCGCACGAGACAAGATCCGTCCGGACGACTGGATCTGCATCAACCTGGATACCTTTAACGACCATCAGTCTCTGTATGCCATCTACGTCAATCCCTTTGGTGTTCAGATGGACTCCCGGTTCGAGGGCGGGGATGAGGATTTTACCGTTGACATCATATGGTACAGTGCAGGCCTCATCGATGAGCAGGGCTATTCCATAGAGGTCCGGATCCCTTTCAAGAGCCTTCGCTTCAGCCACACAAAACCGGTGGTTATGGGCGTCATCTTCGAGAGAATGATCAGCCGGAGAACGCAGGCAGGGACCTATCCGCAGTTTGACCCGGCCGTCGGACCGAACTTTCTTACCCAAACAAGGCCTCTGGTCTTTGAGGACATAAAGCACTACACACTGTTTGAGGTTCTGCCGGCTGTGACGTACAGCCAAACGAGCGAGGCTGAGGCAGGAAAACTGACATCAAAAGGAGGAGAAGGAGATCTCAGTCTGACTGCCAAATACGGCATCACATCACGCCTGATATTTGATGGCACATACAATCCGGACTTTAGCCAGGTCGAAGCGGATGCCGGCCAGGTGGACTTCAACCTCCGGTATTCCCTTTTTTATCCCGAAAAACGCCCTTTCTTCCTTGAAGGATTGGAAAAGTTCAATTTCGGAGGCCATCATTCCGGTGATCCCCTCGGGGAAGTGGTGCACACAAGGACTATCGTCAATCCGATTCTCGGTTTTAAACTGAACGGGAAGATAGGACCAAAAGACACCATCGCTTCCATTTATGCCCTGGATGACCTTCCGGATGAGGACACTGATGACCGGGCCCACTTTGGAATTTTTCGGTATAAAAGATCTTTGGCTGAGGACGGATTTATCGGAGGATTTTACACAGGAAGAGAAAGATCAAGCGGATTTAATCGTGTCGCAGGCGCTGACGGCCAATTCCGGATCAATCCTTCCAGCATCCTGGGCTTTTACACATTCTTCAGCCAGACCAAAACTGATGAAGAGCAATCAAGAAAGGATGGGCATGCCCTCAGTTTGCACTATTTCTCCAACACACGCAACTGGGTTGTCATGGCCGGACTTCAGGATATTTCAAAGGATTTCCAGACAGAAACAGGGTATTTGACGCGAAACGGGCTGACTTGGTTCCGAAGCGGGGTTATCCGTATAGTCTATCCCGAATCCAAATTCCTTCTCCGTATCGATCCTATGGTGCATTTTTTCCTGACCAGAGACAAATTCAGCTCTCTTTATGAGACCCTGAGTACCTTTGATACCCGGTTCATGTTCAGCCGGAATTCCTATATCACCATTGGTGGAGGGTATGCCACAGAGATCTATCTCGGAGAAAAATTCAACGTCAGCAGTTTCCGTCTGAGCGCAAACAGCAATATCACCAAATCCTTTACCCTCAGTGCTTCTTACCGCTATCATGGGAAAATCAGGTATTTATCCGATCCTTATCAAGGCCAGGGAAACGATGCTTCCCTGTCTATGGAGTTTTTGCCTTCAGAGAACCTACACCTGGAACTCAGCGTCCTTTATTCCGATTTCTTCCGCCAGCCTGACATGCAGAAAGAATACGACTATATGATTATCCGCAGCAAAAACACTTACCAGGTAAACAGATATCTCTTCTTCCGCGGTATTTTGGAGTACAATTCTTTCCATAAAACGCTTTTGACCGACTTTCTCGCCTCCTTCACCTACATCCCGGGAACGGTTATCCACATAGGCTATGGTTCCTTTTATGAAAAGCTGGAATGGAGAGACGGAATAGAAAGGCCCTCAGACAATTTTCTGGAAACAAGGCGGGGCTTTTTCTTCAAGGCTTCCTATCTATGGAGGTTCTGAGAGCCTTTTTCCCTATACGCATCCTTTTATGATATTCTCCTCTTTCTGTGGCTTTCTTGTTGACCGGACGTAATTTTTGTGTGTATTATATTCGATAAATTCGCTTAGAGGGCGAAAATTTAATGAAATCGGGGAAAAATGAGCAATAACAGAAAAACTAAATCCTTATCTTTAAATTGAGGAGTTCCTCATAAAATGAACAATCAGAAGGAAAAACTCTCACAACCTGGGCTGCCCAGAGGATTTGTTGGCTGGATTGTTGCTTGGATAATGCCGTTGCCTCATAGCATAATATATAAGCGTGTATCCAAGGTCCTGAATTTGCAACCTGAAGATGACATCATTGATATTGCCTGCGGGGGTGGACATTTCCTCAAAAGATATGCATCTCACGTTCATAGTGTTGCTGGCCTTGATCTTTCTAATATCCAGGTTAAAATGGCAAAACGCAAGCTCAGAAAGCGTATTGCCGAAGGAACGGCAGAGATTATGCAGGGCGATGCATCGCAACTTCCCTGGAATGATAACAGGTTCAGTGTCGCTACCACAATGGGAAGTCTCATCGGATTTCCTAAACCTTTAGAGTCATTAAAGGAAATATATCGCGTGCTGCGCCCTGGAGGACGAACAGTCATTAGCATAGAGTACAATACTGAAGACGGAAAAGACCATTCAAAAGAGATCAAAAAATATGGAATGCATGTCTGGACTGAAGACCAGGTTCGGACAATGATGAAAGAAGCTGGATTTTCAGAGATTTCCTTCACCTATGATAAAGGGCCTGGGATGTCTCATATGATGTTCGTGTGTGGAATGAAAAAATAGGAAATGATCAAAAGACGGCGCAGATTTTTTTCCTTTATACTGATTTTTCTTTTATCATGTTCTTTTCTTCCGCCTCAACAACAAATGGACCCTAAATCATTCAGCCAATTATATAAACGCGGAAAAGCCTACTTTTATAAAGCCCTCAATAAATACGCTCCCGAGTTTGCACTCGACCCAAAAGATGAAAAAGCGCTCAGAAAAGCTGAGAAAGAATTTCCGAGATTATACAACCATTTGATGAACTTTTATTTCCACGCAGATTCAAGCGAAAAAACAAAAGAAGGGAAGTTTCCCTCGTTCATATTGAGCCTTTCTGTGAACATGGCCAAGGAGCTGCTGCAGTCTGTCTCCCTGAAATATCTCCAAAAGGTCCCATCCCCCCTGAATTCAATCCTGGTATCAGCCGGATACTATTCAAGAAAAAACATTCCCGATTTCAGAATGTTTTTCAGACCCATGTCCCGGGTTCTACGCTCTCAATGGGCGCTTGATGAGGCAAACCTAAGAAAAGCCCACAAAATGACAAAAGGAGAAGGAACCACCATCGCTGTTGTTGACTCCGGTGTTGATCCAACCATCAAAGAAATCAATGCCAATATTGGAAAATGGAAAAATTTTCTGGACGACTCCAAACCCATCAACGACAAAGGCAAATTCCCATACGACTGGGGAGGCCACGGCACTTCAGTCGCAACCTTGACCTACCAGGCAGCGCCTAAAGCTCGAACCATGGTCATAAAAATTCATGATAACGTACAGATGGACACAGTGCCTCCCAGCAGATGGACCTGGTATCTTGTCTCAGCAGGGATCATATGGGCCGTACAGAATGGAGCGGACATCATAAGCCTCAGTGTTTCGGTAAACAAAAACTTTGAGCCGATCAGAAAAGCCTGCAGGATGTGCTGGGAAAAAAATGTCATCCTGGTCACTCCAATGGGAAATGCTTTTGAAAAAAATGATGAAAACCCGGTTTTCTATCCGGCTGCCTATCCCTGGACCATAGCCGTGGGTGGAGTTGAAAAAAAAGACGAAACTCTCAGTATCTGGGAATTCTCTTCTTCTGGAGATTATATCGATGTCGTAGCCCCGGCATCCAGAATCATAGGGGAAACTCCATCCTATATAGAAGACCCGGGACCTCCTGAAATTTTTTACGGGAACTCATTAGCCGTTCCCATAGTGGCTGGAGCGGCCGCTCTTGTTCTCTCAAGCATGGATGAAAAAACAAAAGAGGGCCTAAAAAAAGAACCGGGAAAACTGGTTGAGACCGTTAGGCAGATCCTGAGAGAATCCTCATCCAATGAAAAACTGGGTTTCAGCAATCCTAATCCTGTATCAGGTTATGGGCTCATCGATTGTGATAAAGCATTGCGCCTGGCAACAAGCCTGCAAATCGACTGACGCAGGCCTTTTACTGAACCAAAATCCACGCATATATCTATTCGTATTTTAAACTGTCAGCCGGATTTGCCAAAGCCGATTTCATTGTCTGTGACGCAACAGTAAGAAAAGCTATAAAAAATGTAAAAACGGCTGTCAGGATGAACACTCCGGCCCCTATGGTCACCGGATAAGAATAAACATAGTGAATAATTGACCTCATCATAAAATAAGCAAGAGGTATGGCGATTATGTTGGCTATGACCACTAATTTTACGAAATCTTTCGTGAGCATTCTGACGATCCCTGAAGAGGAAGCCCCTAGTACCTTTCTGATTCCGATCTCTTTTGTTCGCCTCTCTACAGAATAGGATGACAGCCCGAACAATCCCAGACACGACAGTAAAATAGCCAACACCCCGAGAGTTCCTGTCATTTCTGAGGTTTTGTCCCCTTGAAAAACATCAAAAAAAGCGTTCTCCAGAGTGATGTATTCAAAGGGAAGATCCGGAACAACAGTGTTCCACCTCTCTCTTATGTATTCAACCACATGGGGAAGGTTCTCTGGATGGGAGTACTTGACAAGCAAATAATTCATCTCATCTGAGCCCAAATACAGCAGAGCCGGTGAAATATCTTCCAGTAAGATCGATTTAAAATGGAAATCCCGGACAACTCCGACAACCGTTCCCTTTCGGTCTCCCATAACAAGCTGCTTTCCCACCGGATCTTTCCACTGCAGATGCTGTGCGCCTGTTTCATTAAGGATAAAGCTGTCGGTATCTGAATACTGGCGCGAGAATCTTCTTCCCTGGACAACATTGAGATCAAGCATCTCAATAAAACCATAGCCGACACCATACGCATTCATATTAAAGGCATCTTCTTCCAGATAGCCCTCAGGCAAAACCTGCCGTTCTGTATTCCATTCAATGGGAAGTGCGGACGACGCAGAGACAGAGATAATATCTTTATTTCGCACCAATTCATTTTCTAATATGTCCAGTGAACCGCCTGCTTGATTGCCCAAGGAAACGGCAATAATATTAGATCTGTCATAACCGAGATCAATGTTCAAATTGTGACGGGATTGTTTGATACTTATGGCCGTCATCAGTATCAAAATGACGGAAAATGTGAATTGAACCACAACCAGAGTTTTGCGGAACCGGCTTCCTTTTTTCCCCGTTATAAGCCTTTTGTTGAAGACCTGAACAGGTTTAAAAGCTGATAGATAAAACGCCGGGTAACTGCCTGCAAAAAGACCTGTTAGGATGGCTACGCAAAAAACCAAGACCAGCACATGGGGATTGCTCCAGACAGCAATATCAAAGATGGAACCCAGATAGGCGGCAAACACCGGTCTTAAGAGTTCATATAAAAGGACCGCGGCAGGCATCGAGATCAAAGCCATGAGCGTGGATTCGCCCAGGAACTGTTTAATAACCTGGCTTCTCTTCGCTCCCACAACCTTCCTTATGCCAACCTCGTGAGCACGAATAACATATCGTGCCGTGGATATGTTCATAAAATTGATACAACCGATTATTAAAATCAGAACAGCAACGACCCAAATAGTGACATAACTGACCTGACCTGTGCCCCAATAACAATCAATATCTCCCGATCCCAGGTAAAAATCAGGCAGCGGATGGAGGTAATACCCTTCAGGGGATTCCTGCGCATCCGGATAATATTTGCTGATGAAAAGAGAAAGCTTCTCTTCAAGGTTTGTTGGTTCTGATCCTTCGGAAAGAAGCAGGAAAGTGGCTTGATTGTTCGTTTCCCAATCGTTCTCCCAGTCATACAGTGTACGTGCTGTCTCCATGGAGACGAGGAAGTCAAACTGGATCGATGAGTCATAGGAAACATTTTCAATGACCCCGGTCACGACCACATCGGCTTCTTTATTCAGCGACAGGGTCTTTCCCAAAGGATCCTCGTCTCCAAAATATTTAAGAGCTGAGTCCTCGGTCAGAATGATAGAATTGGCTCCCGAGAGCGCCGTATCCTTTTCTCCCGTAATCATCTTGAAGGAAAAAATGGATAGGAAATCAGAATCGACAAAT
The DNA here is from genome assembly GCA_964611275.1 of uncultured Eubacteriales bacterium. Taxonomy (GTDB): domain Bacteria; phylum Acidobacteriota; class Aminicenantia; order Aminicenantales; family Aminicenantaceae; genus WJMT01. Next base: position 6,493 of record CAZSZS010000173.1, on the reverse strand, counting down.
CTTACACCATTTTCATAAAAAACCTTATCATTATATCTGACTATCATTCTGCCGGGCGGGAAAAACCTCGCAGCCCTTTCTATCTCCGGAAATTCAGACACCAAGGCAGGCATAAGCGGTGCCGGAGTGATAGCGGAATGATGCCCTTCGCTTCCCGGCGGGATCTGGACAACGGCATAGATCCTGTCTGCGTTTTTATGAAAAGAATCAACGCTTGAAGTGAAATCAACAACCAGGGAAAACATGATAAATATGCATAGTCCCAATATGAGACCCAACATCATGATAAAGGAATGAACTTTCTGTCTTTTGATATTCCTTAAGGCGATTTTTATGTAATTTTTAAACATGAAAGACTCCTCTGTGTTTTTAAACTCATATCAATGGGATAAATAGCAAGAATTGTGCCAACTCCCTTTCTAGAGGGAACGGCTCCCTTTTAACTTATTTTGCTTTCGATGTCTGTATCAGAATGAACATCGCATGTCCGAAAACGAACTTTGAATGCGTTAAAATGGTCTAAAAAAAAACAGAGGGTCATTCATACCGCAGTGACTCAACAGGATTATTAACAACAGCCTTCATAGAATGATAGCTGACTGAAAAAAGGGCAAAAATAAAGGCCAGTAATCCAGAAAGAACGAAATTTTCAATTCCTATACTTGTTCTATAAACAAAATTTTGAAGCCATTTGTTCATCACTAAATATCCAATCGGCCAAGCAACAATCACGGCAAAGATGAGACATTTCATGTATTCTTTGGATAGAAGGAAAATAATCCTCTTTGAGTCAGCCCCCAGGATTTTGCGAATGCTGATCTCTTTTCTTTTCTGTTCCAAGAGGAAAGAGGTCAATCCGAACAATCCCATACAGGCAATAGCAAGAGTCAGAAAAGAAAAAATATTAAAACTGGTTCCTAACCTCTCTTCAGCTCTGTAAATTCGATCGATCCTTTCATCCAGAAAAGTAAATTGAAAAGGGAATTCAGGAGAAAATTTCTTCCACTGTTCTTCGATCGCATCTAAAGTTCCTGGAATATTGTTTTGACTGATTTTTATAGAAAAATAGTCCATTCCCCTTCCTTTATAAAAAACAAACACCAAAGGATCGATCTCCCAGTGAAGTGAATGATAGTGAAAATCATCCACCACTCCAATGATGGTCCATTCCCGTCCCTGTACAAGAAGTTTTTGACCGATCGGATCGTCCCAACCCAGATCTTTGGCTGCTGTTTCATTCAAAACAACGGCCTGCCTCTGATCTGAAGGAAACTCGGCAGAAAAGATTCTTCCTTTTGCAATTTTGATATCATAGACATCAAAATAATCAAAGTCCACAAAAGTAAAATTCATTTCAGACTCCCTCTGTCCCCCCTGTCCGATCCATTCAACATTAGTTGATCGGCGTATTGTTGTAGGTAGATCCAGAGAAGCTGAAACTCCCAGTATATTGGGATTTTGTAACAGTTCCCTTTCAAAAGACTCCGGATCTCTTTTGAGATTCTGGTCCATGGTGTAGACAGTGATGACTTGTTCCTTATCGAATCCAAGTTTCTTATTATGTATGTAATGGAGCTGGTTGTGAATCACAAAAGTGCTAAAAAGCAGGACCATTGATACTGCAAACTGGACGACAACCAAAGAATTTCGAAATACAGTTGATTTTTTTGAACCGATTTTTAACTTTCCTTTGATAATCTGGGCAGGTTGAAATGAAGAAACAAGAAAAGCCGGATAGCTTCCAGATAATAATCCCATAAAAAAAGTTATGCTTAAAAATATGAAAAGCATATCAAGATTGCTTAAGAGATCTAATGTCAAATCTCTCTCCATCAAAGAATTGAATATCGGCAGGGCAAGATCAACCATTACAAGCGAGATCAAAAAAGCAATCACAGAAAAAATCAAGGATTCTCCCAAGAACTGCCTGACAAGTTGGGATTTATGTGCACCCACTACTTTCCTCATCCCAACTTCAATAGCTCTTTTCGAGGATTGGACAATAGATAAATTTATGTAATTCAAACAAGCAATGATCAGGATGAAAAAAGCGATTGCAGAAAACATATAAATGAGCCTCATGTCACTGTTTGTTTCAAGCTCAAACTTCATATTTCCACCCAGATGAATATCTGTCAGAGGTTGAAGATGCATTATTTCCGATTCCGATGATTCGCCCTTATGCCCCTTTAAAAAGGCTGGGAATTTTTCTTCAAGCCCTCTAGGATCTGCCTGCATGCCAAGTTTGACATATGTTTTTGGTTCAAAATAGCTCCATGTCTCAACCGAACTTTTCCCTCCGTTCTTCAGGGAATACAAAGTATTGTAAGAAATGAGGAAATCAAAGGTGAAATGAGAATTTTTTGGTATATTCTTTAGAACTCCCTTCACTTTATAGTCATATTTTTTCTCAGAGTACCATTCCTTGATCTTAATGGTTTTGCCCACGGGATTCTCTTCCCCAAAATATTTCTCCGCCATCTCCTGAGTAAGAAGGACAGAAAATGGCTCTTTTAAGGCCATCGATCTTTCTCCTGAACTCAGCGGAAATGAAAAGATCTCAAGAAAATCTTGATCCGCAAAGTAGATACCTTCTTCATAAAAACTTTGGGGACCGGACTCAACCACTCCCACTTCATCATTCTTTTTCACTCTTGTTGCTCTAACGACTTCAGGAAAATCTTTTTTTAGCGCTGCGGCCAGGGGGTGCTCAGATGAATTCCACCAGATTTCCTCCCCCTGATGTTCGCGCAAAACCCGAAAAATATGAGAGGCATCTTCATGGAACTTATCAAAACTGAATTCATACCTGATAAAAAGAAGTATCAGCATGCTACAGGAAAGACCAACAGCAAGACTGGTAATATTGATAAAGGAATAGATTTTTTGTTCCTTAATGTTTCTTAATACAACTCTTAAATAATTCCTCAGCATATTCTTCTCCTCTTCAGCTCATTTTGATGCAATAAATATGCCATCTTCTCTTCCCTTAAAAACAGCCAGGCTTTCTAAAAAAAAGCCACCCATTGTCCGTTTCTAATACACATGATGTCCTCTAATGAACATTTTATAAAAAAGGAGTACAAGGCAACTTGAGGTATCTGATCCCTATCTGTAGAGAACGAGTTCTCTGGATTCATAGGGGACGGGATAGGCTGTGATGTAGGCTTTTGGCTTGAATTGATCTTTCCCTCTTTCAAGCACCAGAACCACTACATCGATATTCTTCCCTTCCCAGCCTTTTTTTAAAGGTATGTAATACGTGTAGTGACTGTCTCTTTCTTCATTATAATATTCCCATGTGTTGCTCGGAAAGGAGACAGCCCTGTCCGGCGCCCCTACGAACCGGCCGTCGATCCTGGCCGCCACATAAGCCCCTTCGTTCCCGTGCTCCCCTTCAAGGGCAACGGCCAGATAGCTCCCCTCACAAATCTCATCCAGCACAAAGGAAGTGGACCAGGCCGCAACAGCCGGGCCAGCTTCATACGGGAAAAACAGGTTTGATGCCCGCCAGAGAGACCTGTCCGAGCTCTTCCCGTCTCTGTATCCCTCGATCTCAGCGATCCTTCGGGGCGCTCCTTTAATGCGTACATACCGGACCGGAGTATTCTCCGGGATCCTGGCTATGGCAATGGTCCCTTTGCCCTCCCAGTGTCCCACGGAAATCCAGTCCATTAAATCCAAAGAAACCTCTGCCTTATTGTTTTCACTGAAGTGGTGAAGGTCCGGATTGATGTCATGCTCATACTTTCTCCTGACTTTAATGACCAGCCTGTCCAAACGGATGGGATGGCCAAGATCAATTCTTAAAGCCCGGTCCTTTAATCTTGCAATGAAAAAAGTTTGGAGATCCCCGTCAAAGAGGTTCTTATCCCAGATGCCTCGATTCACGAACATGGGCTGCCCGAAAAAGGCTTTCCGCGCCCGTTCCACCTGCGGGATTTGGGTCGGACCTGATCGAAGAAGCGAACGGACTTCCAGGGCATTGCTGTCAGCGGCAAAACAGGTGGCCTCATAGAGGGCTTCTGCATCTTTCGGCACCGTACAGGGCCGGAATCCCTCCAGTTTTATGTGCCACTCCTTTTTAAGAGGATTCCCTGGAAACTCTACAAGCGCCTCTTTTCCTTGCACAAGGTCAGGGTAATTTTGGCCGTCTAATGTGCAGCGGGAAAACTCTCTCCCTTCTGAAGCAAGGTTGATGCTGGCTTTAGTCCCGGGAAAACCCAAAAGTTTAAGTATGACCGGCTTTCCCTCTACATCCATCACCACTTCATAATCACATCCAGTGACCCCTATCTCCGTACATGGCTTTGCAGTGGCCATAAGAAGACAGGAGCGGAAGGGCAGAACTTCAACTTCTACGCCTGAACCCGGCTCAAAAAGACCGTATATTCTTTCAGACGGATGAAATCGGTGCAGCTCGACCTTTCCCTTTGTTTCCAGGCCAATGGAGCCATCCAGTTTGATTGTGTATGTCACCGGCTCCCAGGAAAGATTCCGCAGGGTGATAAAACGGGTGCTGTCGTCTCCCCGGGAGACCGCATGGGGTCCGTAATCTTTCTCCGGCAGGACCATTCCAGTGATCAGGATATCCCGAAAGCGGCGGTGGAGGTTAAAAAGACGCGCCATTTTCGGAAACTCATCATCCCTCAACAGCCAGGGATTGCCGTAGATCTCCGGTGCCATGAGTAGGCAGCGGTTGAAAGCCTGAAGTACCAGGTCGTCCTCCCAGAAATCCAGGCAGGACGAGAGGCAAACGCCGTGGTCCTCCATCATTCGGTTCAGTCCGGGCGGCAGCTCCCTGGAAAGGGCTCCGGCTCTGTGGTGAGGAGCGGTCCGGTTGTTGCTGCTGAATACATCGATATAGGTCTCAGCTCCTTCCCACAAAAAAGTAGTGGCGCAGGAATCAGCCTTTCCCAGCTCGACACGGTGGTTGGCCACGATCAAGTCAGGGGAGTATTTGCGGCACTCCTGTATGGTTTTGATAAAAGCGTCCTGTTTCTCAGGCCTGAGCCCTCCAGCAACCGCATCGATCTTGAAGAGCTTGAAATGATAATCCCGGCACAGTTTGACCAGGGCATCCCTCCGGGTTTTTTCTTCCTCCGGCGTGCTGCCGAACCCGTCAGGCCCCATCCATATCCCAAGACGGCAGCCGAATGATTCCGCCTTTTTATATATAGGGTCAAAACCGCGCGGAAACTGCTCCATGAATTCATCAGAATCCAGTGTCCCCCAGTGGTCGGGGATCAACCGCCCTACTCCGGCCGTATAAGGTCCGTCATCCAGATTCCCGACATCCAGGGAATAGATATCCAGCGACATTCCGTACTCCTCGTTGAGCCATTTGAAAAATTCCAGCTGGGTCAGTGTCTGTTCTTCGGTCGACCCCTCATACTGACTGCTGATCCAGTCAAAGTAGAACGCCTGTGATGGCGTGGTTTTATCTATATCGGATGGTTTTTTTGACGGGAGGATCCCCGAAAAAACCAGCGCTGTGAAAAGAACCGCAAAAATCCCTGTCAAATAAATTTTTCTCATCGTCACTTCCCTCTATCCATGAATTCAGCCCATTTTCTCACGGCAAAAAACATCTGTCAATGAAGGACAAAGAAAGATTATGGTGCCGAAATCTGGTATGGTTCAACTTGACCGGAGCCGCTGGCTGTGGTATTAGCTAAACAGAATAATCGGAAATCACTCAGGAAACAACGAATGAAAGGTCTCTTACGCCGCTTCAAACAAAAAGACACTCCTGACGCAAGAAAACCGCCCGCTCAGGATGACAAATACATACCGGATGAATTGACCCTCAAGAAAATAGGCAAAAAAAAGGATTCTCCTCTTAATGATCCTGTCTGGAAAGCCTCTTTACTGGTCTTATCCGGGAGCTTTTTGCTCGGCCTTCTTCAGTATATAATCGGTTATTCCCGCCCGATCCTTTCCTGGTTTCCCGCCCTGGTAGCACTGGCTACCTGGATACTGACAATCCGGATGCTTCTTATGGATGCCAAACTCAAAAAATTCTGGATAGGCTGGCTTGTTCTGAGCTTTGTACTGCCCCTCCTTCTCGGGAGGGGCGGAAACATCTGGGGAGCAGCCGTAGGGGGCTCCTTTTTCTTTCTGTTGTTCCGAAAATACAGGCCGTTCCGGCATCTCACCTCACGCAGGCGGGCAGCTTTATTTCTTTTGGGATTGTTGGTGTTTGTTCTTCTTATAACCGGAGGAGGAACCATATCCACGACCCCCCCTCAAGAAACATCGCCCGAAGCCGTTCAAACAGAGCAAAACATCACTCCAGAATCAGCGAACGGGGCAAGTTTTATCGGACACTACGCTTCCAGATCTCTTGAGATTTTCTGGTTTTTTAGTCTTTTTCATCTGTTCTTCCGGGCACGGCTTCATTTCATGAAGCTCAGACCGAAGCTGGCTGTAAGCGCCGTTCTCATAACGGTCACCCCTGTTCTGCTCATCATATTTATGGGTCTTATCATTC
>CAZSZS010000172.1:0-68234 GCA_964611275.1 uncultured Eubacteriales bacterium | reverse complement strand
AAAGCCATGGGCCAGCACTTTCTGACCAATCCCTACACGCTCAAAAAGATCATGGACTGCATAGCGCCCCAAAAAAAGGACCTGATCATAGAAATAGGTGCCGGCAAAGGCTCTCTCACTCGTTTATTAAGTGAAAAAGCCGGCCGGGTCATTGCCCTGGAAAAAGATCCATCGCTTGTCCCTTATCTTGAAAAAAACAAACCGCCTCATTTAGAAATCAGGCAGGAAGATGTTCTTGAAACCGACTTCAACCATCTGGCCAAACCGGGAAACACCAAGCTCGTAGGAAATCTTCCTTACTCCATATCCTCCCAGATCCTGTTCAAACTGCTCAAGGAGCATGATATGATCCAGGAATGTCATTTCATGCTGCAGAAAGAAGTGGCGGAAAGGGTGTGCGCTCCTCCCGAAACGAAAAAATACGCGCCTCTCTCCATTCTCCTGCAAAATATATTTTCCGCCAAAATCCGGTTTCTTCTTTCTCCCGGGAGCTTCACGCCTCCCCCCAAAGTGAGATCAGCCTTTATCACCCTTAAGAAAAGAAGCAGGCCTCTTTATCCCTTCATGAAAACGGAACGATTCAAAAGCTTCCTAAAGCAGGCTTTTTCACAGAGAAGAAAAAAACTTAAAAACAGCCTCAAACCCCTGGAATTTTCTTCGGAACAGATAACAGAAAGCTTCCGTAAGTGCGGCCTGGACCCCTCTATCCGGGCGGAAAAAGTATCCATAGATGCGTTTGCCTGCTTGTACCTCAATCTTACGGAACTAAAAAATAAAGAATCAATATAGACACAATGTCATTCAGGTGTATCCAAAACGACATTGAAGATGTCATTGCGAAGAACGAAGTGATGAAGCAATCTCATCCGATAACGTTAGCGGTTGAGATGGCTTCGTCACACTGTACCTCGCCATGACATGTGTCGTATTTAATGGTCGTCAGATCACCGCGTCGCTCCGCTCCTCGTGATGATAGAAGAGATTACATGCCACGCTTGAATGACAGCGCATAGCCTGTCCTGGTAAATAGTTTCAATCATGCTCATTAAATATGGTATAATTTTCGTGATGGCACAAAGAAAAAACCCGGTTAGAAAAGCAAAAAAAACAAAAAAAGAAGCCCAGAGCCGTATAAAGCGGGATGTATCAGGTGTTCTGCTTATTCTGATCTCTGTTTTCATCCTCCTAAGCCTTATAAGCTACAGTCCCGACGATCCGTCATGGGCCTCTGTGTCAACGGTTAGTAAAAAAGTCCAGAATTACGGGGGAAAAGTCGGGGCGTCCTTATCAGAAGCACTCCTTCAGCTTCTCGGCTTCACTTCCTTCTTCCTTTCCATTGCTCTTATTTTCCTTGGATTTCAAGCGTTTTTTCCAAAAAAAAAACGGGGATTTCTCTCAAAGACAGGAGAAAGCCTCCTCATATGCCTCCTGCTCAGCCCTCTTTTCTCCATGATATTCCATACGGCCTCATGGAAGGGGAGCGCCCTTTCCGCAGGAGGAGCTATCGGAGATCTTTTGTCTTCTTTATTGATAAAGTACTTTAACCATCTCGGCTCTTTTCTTATCTTATTCGGCCTGCTGCTGGTTGTCATTCTCTTCTCTACCCATATACAGATAAGAACCATCTTTGATTATTTCCTCAGGTTTTTTAAATTCCTGTTTAAAGAACTAAGGATCAGGATCACTGACTATAAAAAGCAGAAAAACAAAGAAAAAATGAGAAAAAGAGTCGTAGAGAAGTATTCAAAACAAAAACCCAAAAAACAGGTCACTATAAAAAAACCCGCCCCTGTACAAATGCCGGCCCCTCAAAAAGAACCAACATCTCCCGAGGAGGAATTCCTGTTCCCGGAATTGAAAAACAAGGGAGACTATCAACTCCCCCCGTTAAGCCTCCTGGATCCGGGAAAGGAAGCGGATAAAATAGACAAAAACGAACTGTATGAAAAAAAACAAATCATTGAAGAGAAGCTCTCTCAGTTCAGAGTCATCGGAGAGGTGAAAGAATACCATCCCGGCCCGATCGTCACCACCTATGAATTTTACCCAAGCCCGGGAGTCAAAGTCAGTCAGGTCTCCAGCCGGACAGAAGACCTTTCCCTTGCCCTGGGCGCAGAATCCCTGAGAATACAGCGCATACCTGGAAAATCCTCCCTGGGAATTGAAATACCTAACAATAAAAGAGAGATCATCAAGCTCAGGGACATCATCCAAACAAAAAAATTTATGGAATCTCCCTCTAAGCTGACCGTTGGTCTCGGTAAGGACATCCACGGAGAACCCTATATCACCGACCTTTCCATAATGCCTCATCTCCTGATAGCCGGGGCCACGGGAACGGGAAAAAGCGTGGCTTTGAACTCCATCATTGCAAGCATCCTGTACAAAGCAAGCCCTGAAGAAGTCAGAGTCATATTGATCGACCCTAAAAGACTGGAATTTTCTCTCTACGACGGTATCCCCCATCTTCTTTGCCCGGTGGTCAAAAATCCCAATAAAGCCAGCAACATCCTTTATGATGCCATAAATAAAATGGATGAGAGGTATCAATCACTGGGCCGTCTCAAGGTGCGCAATATTGACCAGTACAACAGGCGTATCAAGGAACTTTCAAGCAATCCAAGCTTGAAGCTTGAGATTGAGGAAGAAGAGGGAGAAAAGCTGAAACCTCTGCCCTATATCGTGATCATTATCGATGAATTAGCCGAATTGATGATGATCGGCGATAAGGACGTGGAGTACTGCATAGGAAGGCTGGCTCAACTGGCCAGGGCCGTGGGTATCCATCTGGTTGTGGCCACCCAACGCCCTTCAACAGACGTCATTACAGGGACCATAAAAAATAACTTTTCGTGCCGCATTTCCTTCAGGGTCCCGTCAAAAATCGACTCCCAGATCATCATGGATACCGGAGGGGCTGAAAAGCTTCTGGGCAGGGGAGATATGCTGTTTATGCCCCCCAACTATCCCAAAATAATAAGGCTTCACAGTTCCTTTATATCCCTTCAAGAGGTGAGCCGGCTGTTGAAATACATAAAAGGGCAGAGAAAACCCGACTACGATGAAGAAATCATAAAGACACTCAAAAGACCATCCGGGCAAACAGGAGATGAAGATGAAGAAAAAGATGAACTTTTCGAGACAGCCGTCGAACTCATTTTAAGTACGGGCCAGGCTTCTGCCTCCTATCTCCAAAGAAAACTGAGGCTGGGGTATGCCAGGGCTGCTCGCATCATCGACCAGATGGAGCTTGAGGGGATCGTGGGCCCGTCCAAAGGAAGCAAACCCAGAGAAATACTGGTGAGCATTGAATCCTATAAAGACAAGATGACGAAGGAAGAATAGACCAGGGATCCTTTTAGTGATAACAGGATGCTTGCCAATGTACAAAACACGTTTTATAATGACTGAAAGTGAAAAAAAAAGATAATTCCTACGATTTAGAGAAAATTACGGCTAAATACAGACCTCTTGTTACATTTAAAGTAAAAAAATCAATAGGGGCCCATACGCCTGAATGGGAAGATATTGTCAATGAAATAATGCTCAATGCCATAGAAAAGATAAAATCCGGGCAGTTCAAAGGTGAATCTTCCGTAGGAACCTTTATTTACACCATAACAAGAAGAAGAATCGTCGACTATATAAGAAGAAAAAAGAAAATAGCAACGAAATACCTTCCGGATTCCGATCCATTCCCTGATCCCCACGAGCAAATAGAAGATAAGGAAAGAGCTGAGCTTCTGGCCAAAAAATTAGAGGAACTGAAGCCAAAATACAAGACAATTCTATACCTGTATTATTATAAAGACCTTTCAAGAAAAGAAGTGGCAAAAAGACTGGGTATTTCCCCGAGAAACGTAAGCGAAAGAGTGCATTACGCACAAAAATTACTAAAAAAATTAATGAAAAAATAAATTTTTCCGTAATTATGCATTTATTTCGACTAAATTAGTGAAATTAATTTAGGGGCAAAACCAATGAGAAAATGCCGATATGAGAACTTAATCGATGATTACTTGTTCGGAAGACTGAGCAAGGAGAAAAGGGAAGAATTTGAAGAACATCTCTTCAACTGTCCCCATTGTTTTGAACAGACAAAAGAAAGGAACGAACTTATTCTGGTGGTAAAGGATAAGGCGGACTCAATATTCAAAGATATCCGTATTGAAGAAGAGTCAAAAAGCGGGGCGAGAGAGAAAATATTTGGGTTTCTTTCTCCAAAGCCTCTTATATCAGCGGCTGCAACAGCAGCACTGGTTTTGATCATAGTGTTCGGTATCATTCCGAACGTGACCCATAACACCCCTGAATTTATTGTAAGCGATGATGCGGTCAGAGGTGGCTCCATCACCCTTATATCCGAGGCGATCCCCTCAGAATTCAAATGGGAAGCCTTAGGTGAAGATATCGAATACAAAGTCTTTATATATAATGATGAACTTCTCTGGGAAAAAAGAACCAAAAACAACTATATTTCCCTTCCCGAAAAAATCAAAGCAAGGATGACTCCCGGGAAAAGTTATTCCTGGCAGGTCAAAGCCTTCTCTTCCCAGGGAAGACTGATTTCAGCCTCAAGTAAAGTCCAGTTCACATGGCAGAATAATAATTAAAACCTCAGTCTTCCTCTATCTCATCTTCTTCGCTGTAGAGACGCCCCTTACTTTCCTGTTCAAAAGCAAGACAGCACATAAGCCGGCCGCATAGCCCTGATATCTTTGTGGGATTAATGGTTATATTCTGTTTCTTTGCTTTTTGTATGGTCACAGGCTCAAAACTTTTCATAAAACTGACACAGCACAGCCTGCGCCCGCAAACTCCGATGCCTCCGATCATTTTAGCTTCATCTCTGACCCCGATCTGACGCATCTCTATTCTCATCCGAAAGCGTTTCGCCAAATCCTTCACAAGGGCTCTGAAGTCGATCCGGCCATCCGCTGTGTAATAAAAAATGCCTTTCTTCTCATTAAAAAAATACCGCACGCGCACAAGTTTCATTGGAAGCTTTCGTTCTTCGATTCGCTCCAGACAGAAATCAAAGGCTTCTTTCTCCTTTTTTCGCATCCAGGCAAACTTGTCTTTGTCCTTTTCCGTAGCTTTACGAATGACTTTGGACGCCCCTTGCTTTGCGCCTGATTTTTCTCTGACTCTTCCGGGGGTATCCACGACCATGGCAAGCTCCCCCCCAAGGGAGGACTCTATCAAACAGATATCCCCTGTTTTTAACTCCATATTGTTTTTATCAGCGCGGAGAATTTTTTTCAGACGATCTGAAAACACGTAAATAATATCAGACATTTTCTTTATCCATTAAATTTATTGTCATCGAATTAATGATTGCCCTTCTGTTGGCATTTTGCTGAAACAAATGCAGAGACTCTTCTATGACTCCTAAGAAATCAACGCTCTGCTTTAGATCCATAATTTCTTCGAGCTCACTTAATTTATGTTTGTAATCTAGGTTTATCAAAAATCGGTCAGCGCCACCCAATTTCATCACTATCACATCCCTGCAAAAGGAGGCCATTATCTCTAATACAGGATTTATGCTTTCTTCGAAATTCTTTTTCTGCATCCTGGAATACTTCTTAAAAATATTTGCTTTTTCCCCTCCTTTTACAAATGAGGAGAACATTTTGAAAGCTTTTTTCCTCTTGTCTTCTGTCTCATCCCAATCAAAATCCAGCGCTTGTTTCAAGCTGCCTTTCACTAACAGAGAGATGGTTTTTGCTTTTCCTCCCTCTATCCCTTTCTCTATCAATGCCTTTTGGATATCATTTCTGGAAACCGGTGCAAACTTCAGTGTCTGGCATCTTGACCTTATGGTAGGAAGAATGGAGAAAAAATTATCAGTCGTGAGGACAATATGAGAAAATAACGGGGGTTCTTCAAGGACTTTAAGCAAGGAATTTGAAGCCTCATCATTCATTTTTTCCGCTTCCTCAATGATAAACACTCTTTTTTTTCCTGTCATGGGTCTCAAATACGCCGCTCTTTTGATCAATCTTATCTGGTCGATCTTTATGATATCTTTTTCCGCATTGATCCCTATCACATCCGGGAAAACATTTTTATTGATAGCTCTGCAAGAAGAACAATCCTCACAGGAGTCATCATCCCTTTTGAGGCAGTTCAGGGCTTTTGCGAAAATGAGAGCCGTCTCACTCTTCCCCACTCCCTTTGGACCGTAGAATAAGAGGGAACCGGGGACTCTTCCCCTCAACAGAGACCTTTTCAAAATGTTCTTTACTCTTACATTGCCTATAATATCTTCAAATGGCATGGAAATTCACATTCCCTCCTCAGGCTTCCATGAATAACCTCAAAAGAGATAAACAGAGAGTTCTCCCTTATGCTCTCTCTGCTTATCTCTATCTAAAAACGTATGTGTAATCTTAACTCAATGAAACATGGGGTCGTCTATGACTTTTAAAGTCTGACTCATGACCTCCTCATCACCTATAATTAAACTCACTTCATACATGCCTGCGTCAAGGATTTGTCCTCTTCTCATCCATCTGGGGCTACTTCCTTCTTCCGGTTTCTTTCTCAAATCCCAGGATATCGTATGCAAGCCTTTATCCGAACCTCCTGTTGTCTTGTAAATCTCTTCACCCTTCATGTTTTTAATGGATATTTTCACGGACTTTGCCTTCTCCTTGAGGTAGTAATAGAATGTGGCTCCGACATCAGGATTGGTGACCCGCGCAAACTCTCCGTATGTGGGTCCCCTTCTCTCATATATGTTCCATTTCACAGCCCGCTGGATCTCAAAGAGATAATGGTCCTTAAGAAACGTATCATTAGTGAATTCCTTGAACGGATACACATCCGCAATGTAGATACCTCTTCCGTACGTGCCTATGGCCAAATCCCTTTCCCTCTCCTGAAAGGCAAGGCTCTTAATGATCACATCAGGTGCTGAGGAAGACATGTTCTCCCACGTCTCTCCTCTGTCGATGCTGATAAAGAGTCCGTAATCCGTGGCAAGATACAGAACATCAGGATTATCCGGGTCTTCCACAATATCTCTTACCGGATTTTTCATCCCTGCTGACAGGTCCTTCCATGTCTTTCCCATGTCTTCTGTCACAAAGATATAGGAATCATCTTCATTGTGGGTTCTGTATCCGGAGTAGGTGACATAACACCTTTCCAGTTTGTGTGCTGAAGGCGTGACTCTGGTGACCCATCTGTCATAAGGAATCCTTGCTCCCTGGACATTTGCTTTTGGTTCTCCCTTCTCAGTGTAAAATTTACCGGTTATGTTCACCCAGGTGCTTCCGCCGTCCATGCTTACCTGCAGGTTTCCATCGTCAGTTCCGGCCCAGTAAACCCCTGGTTTGACCGCTGATTCAGCAAATGTGTATATGGTCGCATACTGAAGATTTGTCAGTTTTGAAAGTTCGATCCGTTCTTTGTTGTGTTTGGAAAGGTCAGGGCTGATGGTCACAAAAGAATCCGGATCTCCCCGCTTGGTTGACATATGGACATGCTGAGAACACACATAGACGATTCCCGGATTGTGCGGAGACAGGACGATAGGGGAATCCCATTGATACCTTTCCGCCTCTTTACCAGCTTCTCTCTCCTCCTGAGTGTTGCGCTTGGAGAGTCCTGTCATTTCTCCCGTCTTCAGATTCATTCTTCTGGAACCACCGAACTGGGACTCAAAATATACAAATTCCGGATTCCACCAGTTTCTGACAACATAGAAACCATCTCCCGAAGGAAGATAGGTCCAATCCGAGGGAAAGACTCCGTACTGGTTTCTGTTCTGTGAAGGGCCGAGCCAGCAGCCGTTATCCTGGGTTCCGCCCATCACATTGTAAGGCATGTCATTATCGACTGAAATATCATAGAACTGCTGGGCGCTGATGGTATCTTTCTGGGACCAGTGTTTTCCTCTGTCCCAGGTCTCGCTCACCCCTCCGTCATTTGCAGATAATATATGATCGGAATCAAGGGGATCGATCCATATCCCTCTCATATCCACATGGCACTTATTGGCTCCGGACCAGGTTGTGTTTTTAAAGGTCTTGCCTCCGTCTTCAGATACCTTGGGGTAGACTTCCACCGCATAAAGGATCTGGTCATTATTCGGATCGACCTCCATCCTTCCCGAATAACCAGCCTCTATGTCATTGACCTGAATGCTTCCGCCGGTTATCTTGTATTCGGTCATTCTTTTCCAGGTTTCACCCTGGTCTTCAGAACGGTATATGACTCCTGATTTCGTAACCGGTTCCATAGCCTGAAAAGCCGGGGCATAGAGAGTCTGAACGACGAAACGGTTAAGCACCTGGTATCTCCCCTTGGGTTCTTTCTCCTCGGCATCCCCTTTTTCTTCTTCTGGCTCTGCTTCTTTGAGTATCTCTTCGACCTCAGCGATTTCTTCAAGGATATCGTCCTGTTTCTTGTAGACATTTTTGGCTTTTTCAATGAAGGCATCCAGGTCAACGCCTGAATTTTTGAGGAAGTCCTTATCTTTTATCAGCTCATTCAGTTTTTCCGCCAGCTCCTCCTCGTTTTCTACGGAAATCGGTTCGAAATCAAGCATTTTTAGGAGAGCTGCCTCTATTTTATAAGCTTTGAATTTATTGAAATAATACCCGTCTTTAAAAACACTGCCTGCTCTATAGAGCTGCCTGTTTTCTCTCTGGTCCAGACCAAGGTCGACGTCTTCGTCCATCCGTAAATAGACGATATCAGGATTCTTTGGATATATGGTCAGGCCGTTCCAGCCGGTCTCAATATCCATGGGCAGTCCATTGGTCAAT
Organism: uncultured Eubacteriales bacterium; assembly: GCA_964611275.1. Lineage (GTDB taxonomy): Bacteria > Acidobacteriota > Aminicenantia > Aminicenantales > Aminicenantaceae > WJMT01. The sequence goes on along the minus strand of CAZSZS010000172.1, from coordinate 59,454 downwards.
TTTTTCCAGGTACTGCCCCCGTCAACTGACTTGTAAAAATGGTTCTCAGGCTGCCTGTCAATAAAAGTCCATGTCCTTCTATGGGTTTTGTAAGCCGCGGCAATGATCACATTCGAATCAGTGGGGTCAATGACAAAATCGCCTACCCCTCTGTCCTTAAGATCCAGCACTTGTTTCCAGGTCTCGCCTCCGTCCTCTGTCTTGTACAATCCCCTTTGACAATCCATCTTATTATCATAGAGCTTTCCCTCGGATGCCACATAAACAATATCCGGATTGTCGTGGGCCACGGCTATCTTAGGTATGAAATAAGTCTCCTCCAGCCCTATGTGGGTCCATGTTTTCCCTGCATCGTCAGACCTCCACATTCCATTCCCGTGCGCACTTGACCTGGCATGCAGAGCCTCCCCTGTGGCCACATAGACTCTCTGCGGGTCGGACGGAGACAGGGCAATATTCCCTATGCTCATGTTGCCATAATCATCAAATATGGGTTCGAAGCTTATCCCACCGTCCTCTGTCTTCCATATACCTCCCGATGCTGTCGCCACATAATAGACTTTACTCTGGCCTCTGGGAACAGCGAAATCCGTGATCCTGCCCGAAAAAGTGAATGGTCCTATATTTCTCCATTTGAATGTATCTAACTGTTCTGTAGAGAGAACTTTTTCTCCCATGAGCATACCCTGGAAAAGAAATACCAGGGTCAAAGATACGGCCCATAAGATTAAACACGATGATTTGTTTTTTCTCATCTTTCCTCCATTTTTTCTTTTATATCAAACCAAATATTCCATTTCCCTGAAATGTTTTTTTAAGAACTGACCAGTATAAGATCTTTTCTCCTCGGAAACCTCCTCAGGGGACCCGGAGGCCACAATACGGCCGCCTTTATCTCCTCCACCGGGACCTAAATCAATAATATAATCCGCAAATTTAATAACATCAAGGTTATGTTCGATGACAATGACCGTATTCCCTAAATTAACCAGCTCGGAAAGTACGTTTAAAAGCTTTTTTACATCGTCAAAATGAAGGCCTGTTGTGGGTTCATCCAAAATATAAAGAGTCTGCCCTGTGTCTTTTCGGCTCAGCTCTTTAGTCAGCTTGATCCTCTGGGCCTCCCCTCCTGAAAGATGGGGAGCTGGCTGCCCGAGCCGCAGATAACCCAGCCCGACCCTCTTCAGAATCCCTAACTTTGATTTCAGCTTCGGGTGGGCCTTCAGATATTCATACGCTTCACTCACTGTCATCTCAAGAAAATCAGCAATACTCTTGCCTTTATAACGCACCTCAAGAGTTTCCTTATTATACCGTTTGCCACCGCACCTGTCACATGTGACATACACATCAGGAAGAAAATGCATCTCAATCTTTTTTGAACCGGCCCCGCGGCATTCCTCACACCGCCCCCCCGGAACATTAAAACTGAACCGGCTCTTTTTGTATCCTCTTATTTTTGCCTCAGGTGTCATGGAGAACAGGTTTCTTAATTCAGTAAACAACCCTGTGTATGTCGCCGGATTAGAGCGGGGAGTCCTCCCAATGGGCTTCTGGTCAACAGACACCACTTTATTTACGCTTTCTAAACCGCTTATAGATTCATGAGCCCCTGGTTTGACTTTTGATTTATGAAAAATATTTGAAAGTTTCTTATACAGAATATCATAGACCAGCGTGCTTTTTCCTGATCCGGAAAGCCCAGTTACAACTGTAAAGGCTGAGAGAGGAAACGGCACATCGATCTTTTTCAGATTATGCTCTGATGCCTTTTTTACAGTCAACCATTTTTCAGGAACTCTCCTTTTCCCGGGAACAGGAATGACTTTTTCGTGCCTTAAATACTCGGACGTCAGCGAGTTGAAAAGGGTGACAATCCTCCTGTAATCTCCTTCTGCGACTTTCTCCCCTCCTTTTTCCCCTGCCCCGGGCCCCAAGTCCAAAATATAATCCGCAGAGCGTATCGTCTGCTCGTCATGTTCTACCACAACGACTGAATTACCCTGGTCTCTTATCTCTCTCAGCAGAGAGATGAGCCTTTTATTATCCCTCTGGTGAAGGCCAATGGTCGGTTCATCCAGCACATAAAGGACGCCGCGCAGCTGCATTCCTATCTGTGCGGCCAGCCGGATCCGTCGCGCCTCACCCCCTGAAAGCGAAGAAGTGGTCCTTGCCAGATGAAGATACGACATGCCTAATCTTTCAATGATATGAAGGCGCGATTCGATCTCTTTTAAAATCCTGGACGCAACAACGTGGTTTTCTCCTTTAAACTCAAATCCTTTGACCTCTTCCATCAGACTGGTTATAGGAAGACAGCTTAATTGAAAAATATCCTTGCCTCCTATCTTTACACAAGTGCTCTCTTTCTTGAGACGGCTCCCCCCGCAATAATGACAGAGATCATCGCTCACATGAAGATTCCCGCGGGTGTCTATCCTGGTCTGGAATCCAATACCGTTGCAGTACGGACAGGCTCCGTAAGGGCTGTTGAACGAAAATGTCCTGGGCTCCAGTTCAGGAAGATTTATCTCACAGTAAGGGCATATGAGATTCAAGGAATAAAAAGTCTCATCTCCCTCAGGATCCAAAAGAAGCAAATCCCCCTCTGACAACTCCAGGGCCCTGTCCACCGCTTCCTTTATCCTTAGGGCCGATTTCTCTGACACAGAAACCTCATCTATAAGGATCTCGATATCATGCACTTTAGTTTTAGCCAGGTATATTTCATCCTCCAGCTCGTGAAACTCTCTATCTACACGCACACGGAGAAATCCTTTTCTTCTCATCCTTTCAAAAAGCTTCAGGTATTCACCCTTTCTCCCTTTGATCACCGGAGAGAGGATTCTCACGGTCCGGCCTTTATTTTTTTGCTTGATCCTCTCTAGTATCTGATCCGATGTCTGAGAACTGACCTCCCGTCCGCATTCGGGACAGTGAGGGGTGCCCACTCGGGCAAACAGCAGTCTGAGAAAATCATATATCTCGGTGACGGTCCCGACCGTGGACCGAGGATTCGTTGATATGGTCTTCTGATCGATGGAAATAGAAGGTGATATTCCCTCAATGGACTCGACCTCTGGTTTCTCCATCTGTTCTATATACTGCCTGGCATAAGCTGAAAGACATTCTATGTATCTTCTCTGGCCTTCAGCAAACAGGGTATCAAAGGCAAGGGATGATTTACCCGACCCGCTGGGCCCTGTGACCACAATCATCTTGTTTCTGGGGAGGTTCACATCAATGTTTTTGAGATTATGCTGGGCGGCCTTCTTTATTCGTATCTCATTCAGCATGACCGGATATTGTATTCCTTTCTCTTGATTTAGGCAACATCATGGGGACGTCCCCTAGTATATTCACTTGCATGAATTAACTCATTCTATTATTATGATTTAATGAGAGGAGTTTTTCTCTGATTTGTTACATCAGCAGAAGATGAAAAAATATCATATTTTTTTTCTGATTATCTTTTTATCGTTTCTTTGTATCATAGCCATAGCCTTTTTTCCTTTGTTTGATAGGGAATATTCCGATACCGACATAAATCTCAATATAATATTAATAACTGTAGATGCCTTAAGATCAGATAGCATGAGTTGTTATGGATACAAATATGAAACCTGTCCCAAGATAGATGAGTTCTCAAAAAGATCATTATTGTTTAAAAATGCATATTGCACTATCCCAAAAACGTCAGCATCTATTGCTTCAATAATGACAGGACTTCATCCATATGTTCACAAAACAAGACCCACACAAGGTCCTCTAGCTTACAAAAACATCACCTTAGCTGAAGCATTAAGGCTGAAAGGTTACTATAATTATGCGTGTGTAGATAATGCAAATTTATCAAAAGTTTTTCAATTCAACCAGGGATTTAATAAATATATTGAAGTTTGGGAGAACATAGATGATAAAAAAGAGTCAACTCGATACATTACGGAAAAAGGGATCCAATTCTTAAGCAAAAAAAGGGACACTCCGTTTTTTTTATGGCTTCACTATATGGAAACACATACACCTTATATGCCCCCTGAAAAATATGTCGAGCAAAAATATAAAGGAAGAGATATAACACAAATAAAAAATAAAATAGTGGCTGGAACCACACATGAACGCACACTACTAAAGGATCATCCCTTTGAAGGATACTTTACTTCTTTATATGAAGGAGCTATTAAATATGCAGATGAGGAAATAGGCAGAATAATTGACGTTTTCTACAAAAAAAGTTGGCATGAGAACACTCTCTTTATTATCTCTTCAGATCATGGCGAGGACATAGGAGAATACAATTATTTCTTTAATCATGGCAAGCTGACTTTTAGTCCTGGTATTAGAGTCCCAATAATCGCTTATCTTCCGGACTTTAAGCCACAGGTCATAACCAGGCCTGTAAGTCTTATGGATATTTACCCAACAATACTGCATATAGCTGGATTGCAACCCCACCAAGACATTCAAGGCATTTCTCTTTTAAGAAAACATAAAAAGAGACTCTTATACATAATTGGATCAGGAAGCTTTGCTGTCATTACAAAAAACGGATACCATTTTACCTATCTAAAACCAGAGACCTGTGAAGAATTAAAAACGCAAAACCGATATCTTTTTAATTTCTTCAATGACCCCAATGAAAAAAACAATATTATTACAAAGCACAGAGATTTATCTGAACGACTTGAGAAAAAGTATAATGAATATAGGTCAATCCATAATTACTTAAACAGCCATAAAAAAACAGAAGAAGCCAAAAAATTATCAGAAAAAGCATTGGAAAATTTAAGGACACTGGGATATATTAAATAATGATATCAACTTTAATTTCCGAATGCTGTTCACTTGCTTGAACAATTTACTTTTTTTTACCAACAATGTATGAATAGACCTAACCAAGTTAATATAAAAACTCGTGTAAAGGAATTAAGTAATTAAAATATGGAAAAAAACATATTGAAATCCCTGGACCAATTAAAAGTCATGGGAAGCCGGTCTAACTCCATTAAAATCATAAAGCACATCCCTCCAAAACAGGGCCTCTTCAAAGAATACCCATCAGATATTCATCCTTCCCTTGTCAAAGCATTCAAGCAAAAAGGATTCTCCAGGCTCTATACGCACCAGTTCGATTCCTGGCAGCTTTCTCAGGAAAAGAAAAACTTTGTGGTCGTCACTCCTACGGCCTCGGGAAAAACTCTCTGCTATAATCTTCCTGTACTGGACTCCATCCTGAAAAATGCCTCGGCACGGTCCATATATATTTTCCCGACAAAAGCTCTTTCCCAGGACCAGAGAGCAGAACTGGACGACACCATCGCTCTTTTGCCTGATGAGGTCAGGATCTTCACCTATGATGGAGACACTCCCCAGGACGCCCGGAAAGCCATAAGAGCCAGGGGGCATATCATCATAACAAACCCTGATATGCTCCACACGGGCATTCTTCCCCACCATACGAAATGGATCAAGCTGTTTGAAAACCTGAAATATATCGTTATTGACGAACTTCATAATTACAGAGGCATATTCGGAAGTCACCTTGCTAATATATTAAGAAGGCTTAAAAGGATAGCTGCTTTTTATGGGTCATCACCTCAATTTATTCTCTGCACGGCGACCATTGCCAATCCTCAGGAGATGTCACAAAAAACCATAGAGGAGCCTGTCTCCCTTGTTGATGAAAACGGAGCTCCGCGCGGTGAAAAATATTTCATATTTTACAATCCTCCTGTTGTCAACAGATACCTGGGAATCAGACGCTCCTATGTGAACGAGACCAGGTCCGTGGCTTCTGTTTTTCTTAAACAAAGACTCCAGACCATTGTTTTTGCTCAGAGCCGCCTTATCACAGAAGTCCTTCTCACCTACCTCAAACACAACTTTGAAAACAAAATCCAATATGAAGGATTGATACGGGGATACCGCGGGGGATATCTCCCCAAAAAACGGAGAGAGATCGAAAAGAAATTAAGGGAAGGGAAGATCATTGGTGTGGTTTCCACCAACGCCCTGGAGCTGGGGATAGACATCGGAAGCCTGGACGTGGCTGTTCTAGCCGGATATCCGGGTTCTATTTCAAGCACCTGGCAGAGGGCCGGCAGAGCCGGACGCAAATCAGGCACTTCATGTGCGGTTCTCGTCGCCTCAAGTTCCCCTCTGGATCAATTCATTATCAATAATCCGGATTATTTCTTTTCAAAAAACCCGGAAAAATCTCTGATAAATCCGGATAACCTGTCCATTCTTGTCAACCATGTGGAGTGCGCTGCTTTTGAACTTCCCTTTAAAGACGGAGAAAAATTCGGCCGTGTTGAGATCAGCGATATTCTCAATTTTCTTGAAGACGAAAATCTCGTCACGCATTCAAAAGACAAATGGTACTGGGCCTCCGATGCTTATCCTGCGGACGCCGTAAGCCTCAGGAGCATCAGCTCTGATAATTTTGTCGTTGTGGACACCACTCAGAAAACAGATGTGGTCGCAGAGGTCGATTTTCCAACTGCCCTGACAACCCTCCATCCGAAAGCCATCTACATGTGCGAGGGAGTGCAGTATTATGTGCAAAAACTTGACTTTGAGCAGAGAAAAGCATATGTGAAAAAGACGGACGTGGATTATTATACGGATGCCATAGATTATACAAAGATCAAAATACTGGATGAATTCGAACAGAAGGACCTTGGAAACTGCCGCACATCCCATGGAGAAGTCCATGTGGCAACTCAGGTCGTTGGCTTTAAAAAGATCAAATTTCATACAATGGAAAATGTGGGAGCCGGGGATCTAAAGCTCCCTCAGAATGAAATGCACACCACAGCCTACTGGCTTACCATTCCGGCCTCCCTACTTAAGTCCCTTGACTTTTCAACGGAACAAAAAATAAACGGGCTTTTTGGACTGTCCTACTGCCTGCATCATGTCTCGCCTATCTTTATGATGTGCGATCTGCACGACATCGGAGTATCCGTTGGAGACAACTCCACCGGAAAGTCTGTCCCTCCCAGGGACATAAGGCTAAAAATGATGAAAGAGGAACGACCCATAGATTTTTCTCAGGAAGACTTTGAACCCAATATCTTTATTTATGATAATTTCCCTGGAGGCATCGGGTTGAGTCCTTCTCTCTTTGAACTTGAGAAGAGACTTCTCGAATACTGTCTGAAAACCATCCAAGCATGCCCCTGTAAAGAAGGGTGCCCCTCATGTGTGGGGCCCACTAAAGAAAGCGGCCTGTTTGCCAAACAGGTCGCGCTCAAAATATGCGAGACCCTGCTACATTGAGCTGATTTTTTTTAGCTGTTTTTTAGGCCCAATAACAACCAAAACATCGCTGTCTTTGATGACAAAATCCGCCTTGGGTATCAGCGTGGTCTTTTCCGGCACCAGGCCTTTGACAGCGATGACCTGTATCTCGAACCTGTTGATCAGATCCAATTCCTTTAAATTTTTCCCGATGAATTCCTCAGGCGGAGCTATTTCTCTTATCTCAATACCTGAGGATAAAGGGAGAAACTCAAGCACATTGGGATTGCTCAGCTTCAAAGCGGTTTTAACTGCCATGTCCCTCTCAGGATAAATGACATCCGTTGCCCCCACAGCCTCCAGGATCTTAGCATGGTCTTCGGAAAGGGCTTTGGCTATGATCCGTTTTATTTTCATCCCTGAAAGATAATGCACGGCGAGTATGGACCCTTCCATATTAGGCCCTAAGCTTATAATGACCACGTCCATTTCCTGAATTCCGACTGCCTGAAGATTTTCTTTGTCCGCAGCCTCCATATGAACAGCATGTGAAGAACAGTTCTTCATCCTGTCAACTCTTTCCTTATCTTTGTCAATGGCTAAAACATCTTCTCCCATCTCAAACAAAGTCTTTGCAATATGATAGCCAAAACTTCCCAGTCCGATAACTCCGAATTTCATATCCAAACTCCTGACAATAAATTCTATCCTATCATGATGGATTCTTCAACATAATCATACTTTCCTTTAGCCCTTATCCGGCTGAAAGCATAGAGAAAAGTCAGAGGCCCTATCCTTCCGATATACATGGTCATTACAATGACGATCTTTCCAATATCATTCAATCTTGGAGTGAGCCCAAGGGAAAGGCCCACCGTACCAAAAGCGGAAAAAACTTCAAAAACCGCTTCCTTCATACTCACTCCGGGCTGACTTATAAGAAGAAGAAATATCGAGGCACAAATAACACATATTCCTAGAGTGACCACGGTAAATGCCTTTGTGATCAATGCAAAGGGAATCGTGCGAAAAGACACATTCACTGTTTCTCTGGCTAAAATCTTTGATTTCAAAAAAGCAAACACGGCCCCTACAGTACTTGTCTTTACTCCTCCTCCGGTCGAACCCGGCGAAGCCCCCACAAACATCAAAAGAATCAAAAGAAACACCGCTCCCAAACCAAGAGCATTCATATCCATTGTGTTGAAACCAGCTGTCCGCGGAGTCACAACCTGGAAAAGAGAGGAGAGTATCTTCTCCCCGGTTGAATAATCTTTCAAAGAATGATTGTACTCCAAAACAAAGAACAAGGCAGAAGATAACAAAAGAAGCAAAAAGGTCACTTTTAACACCAGTTTTGTATGAAGAGAAAACCTGACGTGTTCTTTCTTCAGCAACCCGGAAAAAGAACCTGCGGTTTCCCTCAGCACTATAAAACCAAGGCCACCTAATACTATCAATACCATAAGGTTGAGATTGATCCCGACATCTCCCCTGAACGACTTAAAGCTGTCTTCATAAAGGCAGAATCCCGCATTACAAAATGCAGAAATGGAGTGAAACAGCGAATGAAACAGAGCTTTTCCGTGCGCAAGCTTGTTATGGAATCGCATATAAAAAACAAGCGTCCCGAAAAATTCTATCCCCAGAGTGTAGAGGAAAATATTTTTTATCAAAGACTGAACCCTTAAGGAAGAAGTATGAAGGTAATCTTCCTTTAAAGAGATGCTTTCCTTGATAGCGATCCTTTTCCCGGCCACCAGAAGAACAAGGGTTGAAAAGGTCATAATCCCTAGGCCTCCAATTTGAAAAAGCATCATTATGATGACCTGTCCTACGGGAGAAAAATAAGTTCCCGTATCTTTAACGATAAGTCCTGTCACACACACAGCCGATGTCGAAGTAAACAATGCATCACTAAAGGAAATGTGACCGGATGTTGTGCTGAAGGGCAGGCACAGCAAAACGGTCCCCACAAATATAGTAACGACAAAACCTATGGCAAGAAACTGAGCCGGATGGAATCTTGCTTCCTTGAATATGTTTCTCTTCTTTTCTTTCACCTTTTTAACCCTTCAACCTTCGAAATCCAATCTATTCTTTCTCTCTGTTTTTGTCAATCCCAGCAAGGTGAAATGCAGATATGGCTGAAGCGACATTAACCTGGTTATTCACGAGTCGAGGTCACTGCGTCATTGCGAACGACCGTTAGTGAGTGCGGCAATCCGATGACCTTTTTCCAAATAAAATATCGTTGCGAGTGAAGCGAGCAATCCCAATGTGCTTCGTTAGCGGTTGAGATGGCTTCGTCGCTCTGTTCCTCGCCATGACATGTGTCGTATCCAATGGTCGTCAGATCACCACGTCGCTTTGCCCCTCGTGATGACATTACGCTGTGGTCCTTCACCGCGAATGCCCTGCAACAAAGCAGATGCTGTAGGATCGGCTCGCCTGTAAGGTAAAATCAGCCTGCATTAAATTTAAATATAAACAGAGATAAAGCGATAAACTCTGTTTATCAAAATGACTTAAAAACCCAATTGATCATGTAGTGGTGATTGATGGATGCAGGCTGATTTTATGAATAACCAGGTTGACATTGCTTCAGGTGTGTGCTACTTTTTGGAATCAAAAATGAACTTTATCCAACTGATCCTAAAAGCCAGTATCATCGTTAAAATCGTCCTGCTCGTGCTTCTATTTTTCTCCGTTTTTTCCTGGGCCATTATATACTTTAAGAGGAAAACCTTTAAAAAAGCGCAGGCAGAATCGAAAAAATTCATGTCTGTCTTCAAAAAGAGCCGGAATCTTGCGGAAGTCAACAATGCGTCTCAAAAGTATAAATCAAGCCCCCTGGCATCCCTGTTTCAATCAGGGTTCAAAACTCTTGCCTATATAAAAAAGACGAATCCGGAATCCCATTTGACATCGGAAAACCTGGAGAGCGTAAACAGATCCCTCATAAAAGCCTCTAATCAAGAAGTCCGCCGATTTGAAAAAATGATGAGTTTTCTAGCCACGACAGGAAGCGTCACCCCTTTTATAGGGCTTTTCGGGACCGTATGGGGCATCATGGATTCTTTTATCGGAATCGGTGTAGAAAAAACAGCCAGCCTTACAACGGTTGCACCGGGCATCGCAGAGGCTCTGGTCGCCACAGCATTGGGGCTTTTTGCCGCTATTCCTGCAGTCATTGCCTACAATCACTTTCTGCAGAAAATCAAAGAGTCCGTAAGTGATATGGAAGATTTTTCCATTGAATTTATCAGCATAACAGAAAGACTCTATGGCATTTAAATACAGACCTATAAACAAAAAAGAGGTGGGCACCTCTCTTTCTGAAATAAACGTAACTCCTCTTGTCGATGTCATGCTGGTGCTCCTTATCATATTCATGGTCACAGCTCCCATGATGCAGTCAGGTATCGGAGTGAATCTCCCACAGGCGGAGACCGAGTCAGCCCCGGCGGAGCAAGGCCTGACCCTGACCATCACCAGCGACAAATACATTCACATCGAGGATCAGGCGATCAACCAGTTCCTTCTGGAGCAGAGGCTCAAAGAATATTTTTACGGAAAAGAAGAAAAAGTTGTTTTTATAAGGGCTGACGAAACCCTTCCCTACGGTTTCGTTATCCGCATACTGGATATTGTGAATAAATCTGGCGTTAATGTAGTGGGGCTGGTGGTCAAGCCTCTTGAGGAGAGAGAAGACGGATGAGCCAGACCGTATCAAACAGGGAATTCAAAGCCTTCAGGCAGGCACTCATTATCTCCGCCTCAGCACACCTGGCTCTCTTCATATTTATACTGATTTCTCCGTATATCCCCACTCACTCAAAAAAGGGAATGGTCCACTATGTCAATGTCGTCTCTTTTCCCGGCGGCGGAGGAGGAGGAAGCGGCGGTGGCGGCGCTCCCGGCGGTCCGGCGGGTGAAAGCGGACAGAGTGAGACTCTGGGTGAAACACCTCTCCCTGAAAGAGAAAGCCTCAGCGACCTTACCGTACCAAAAACCCTGGAACAGCAAGAACCATCCCTTAGATACCCTGTTGATAAACCCAAAAAGGAAAAACAGACTGATACTGAAAAAAAATCAGTCATCCAGAAATCCACAAAGACATCTCAGATAAAAACCAAATCAGGACAGTCTGATTCAGGCTCCGGGGCTGAGGGTGTCGGAGGGTCCGGATTAAGAATAGGAGTCGGTGGAGGAAGCGGTGGTGGCATAGGTTTTGGTTCTGAATATTCTTCTCAGGTAGGCATGTCTTCTTTCCCCTACACATGGTACCTCCAGACCCTGCATTCAAGAATATCCAGCAACTGGTTTACCTCCCGCATTCGAACAGGATTAAGCGGAGATTATTTCACGACCATTTCATTCAGGATCTACAAGGACGGCCATATATCAGAACCGGAAATACTTGAATCAAGCAATGTCAGGTCACTAGACCTCTCTGCCATACGCGCCGTGCGCTCATCTGCCCCCTTTCCCCCTCTGCCTACGGAATACAAAGAGGAATATCTTTTGATCCGTATCATATTCGAGCATACAAAATGAGAAAAATACATATCACTGCGGCTCTTTTCCTGCTTTTTTTCCTTTCCATTGGCCTGCTGATCCCTCAGCAGGAGGTCGTCATGAGGATAAGAGAGGGGATGCCTGTTATTCCTGTTGCTGTTCCTGAAATCATAACCAACAGCGGTTCCCCGGAACTGGATTCGGCAGCCTCGACTCTCAGGGAAGTGATTATCTCAGACCTCAAATACAGCAGGGTTTTCAGCCCCCTCCCGGAAGATTATTACAAATGGATAAAACCCCTCGATCCTGAAAACATTATCTTTAAAGACTGGGAATCCATTCAAGCCAAACTTCTTATCAGCGGAGAGATGTCTCAAACCAGTGACGGCTCTCTGCTCTTTGAAGCTAAACTATATGATGTCAAATCCGCCCGCTTCATTAAAGGCAAAAAATATCAATCCGATAAGAGTCTGCTCCGCCTGGTCGGACATAGACTATCAAATGAATTGATGATAACCTATGGTGAACCTCCTCTTTTCACCACAAAAATTCTTTTTGTCTCCAACCGAAACGGGAATGACGAGCTGTACATGATGGATTATGACGGCTATAACCAGACACGGTTGACCTTTAATAAAACCAGAGACTACATGCCTGCCTGGTCAGCTGACGGAAAAACAATTGCCTACACAGCATACAGCGAAGGGAAAGCGGCTCTTTATCTTTTCAATCCTTTTGAAGGCACAAGGACTATGGTCACAGACCAAGGTACCAGCTTCGGGCCTGATTTTTCCTATGACGGAAAAAGAATGACTTTTTGCTCGACCGAGGATGAATCAAATTCAGAGATCTATGTTGCAGACAGCAGTGGAAAAAACATCAAACGGCTCACCTTTAACAACGCCATAGATACAGCTCCGAGCTGGTCACCCAATAACAGAGAAATCGCCTTTACTTCTGACAGGCTTGGGTCCCCTCAAATATACATCATGGATGCAGAAGGGACAAATGTGCGCAGACGCAGCTTTGGGGGAAATTATCATGACGGCCCTGCCTGGGCCCCGACCGGCGACAGGATCGTGTATGTATCAAGAGTCGCGGCTGTGTTTGACCTTTACGTTCTCAATCTTAGGACTGACCGCATTATTAAGCTTACGGAAGGATATTCCAGAAACGAATCTCCCTCCTGGTCTCCTGACGGCCGGCACATCATCTTTTCATCCAACCGCACGGGTACCATCCAGATCTACTCCCTTGACTATGATGGTACAAACCTGAGGCGCTTGACTTCAAAGGGAGAAAACAAGCTTCCGAACTGGTCAAGAAAATAATGACGACAGCTCTTTCCAAGAGTTTTAAGGCACGGATTTTATTTATACTATTTGACAACTCTATATATTCATTGTATATAGATTAAACAGTATATCCGGATACGATGTGTTAAATGCAAAAAAATAAACCCAAAGGAGATCCCATGAAAAAATTAACGGTACTATTTATCTCTTTTCTTTTGGTCTTTTCTTTCTTTGCATCCTGTAGGAAAAAAGTGGAAGAAACCCCACCACCTCCTCCACAGGTCAAAGAACAACCCCAAGTTGAGAAAGTAGAAAAACCCCCGGCAATAGAACCGGAACTGACCGAGCAAGAGATATTTGAGCAAAAAACATTAGAGGAAATCAATGCAGAACAGCTTCTCAATATGGTCCACTTTGATTTTGACAAATATTTCATTAGAGAAGACGCAAAACCGGTTTTGAGAGCAAATGCCGAATGGCTCAGCAAATGGGGGAGCGTGAAAATACTGATAGAGGGGCATTGTGACGAACGCGGCACAGAAGAATACAACCTCGCCCTTGGAGAAAAAAGAGCAAAAAGCGCCAGAGACTATCTTATCTCCTTGGGAATTTCACCGGATAGAATACAAATCATTTCCTACGGCAAAAGCCAACCATTGAATCCGGGTCACGATGAAATCGCTTGGCAGAAAAACAGAAGGGCTCAATTCACCATCATTGAAAAATAGATTATTTTATGGCTAAAAAGGCTTATTCTTGGATTATTCTTCTTTTCTTGTGTCCCATTTTGCTTTCAGGAATCCAAAAAAGCAAAAAAGCATATGAGCTGATATATGAAGATGTCCAGATATTAAAGATGAAGATCTTGGAGCTTGAGAAACAGGCAAAAAAGAATCAAGAAGATATCATCTCTATAAAAAAACGGTTAGATGAAATTCATGAGCTGTTGAGTTTGATTCGAAACGAACAGGCAAGCCTGGGTGAGGAACAGGAAAAAATTCCCGCACAGTACCAGATCCTCCTCGAAAAGTTCGACTCACTTACCTCCCGGCTTGCAGAGATTTCGGAAGATCTGATCGAAATCAAACAGTCGACGGCATCACTCCCAGAAGAAACCACGCAGGATGAGGTCACAGATGAATCCGGACAGGAATCAACCGCTGGCGAAATGGAGGCTACCGCAGAAGAAAGCGCACTAAAAACACAACTTGACCCCAACCTCTCTCCCCAAGAGGTGTACAACCTGGCCAGATCAGATTATCTCAAAGGCAATTTCCAGCTGGCCATTGAAGGATTTACCATTTACTTGGAGCACTTTCCCGAAAGCCCGCTTGCAGACAATGCGCTTTACTGGATCGGAGAATGCTATTTCAGCCAGGAAAACTATGAAGAAGCGATAAAAAACTTCAATGTCCTGATTTTAAGCTATCCGGAAGGCGACGAAATTCCGGCTGCTCATTTAAAAAAGGGGATGTGTCTTATGGAAACCGGAAAAGATGAAGAAGCCTTAGCTGTCTTCAAGCTTCTCATAAGCAAATTCCCTCTTGAAGAAGAAACAAGAATCGCCCAGGAAAAAATCAAGGAAATTCAATCCAGGATTTCACAATGAGAGATATAAACAGCTTTAACAAGGTCATTTTAGTGGGCCGCCTAGGAGCTGACCCTGATATCCGGTATATTCCCCAATCCAACAGACCTGTCGCCAACTATTCTTTAGCCACGAACGAGCGGATCTTTAACCCACAGACAAAGGAAAGCGAAGAACGAACAGAATGGCATAAAGTCGTATCCTGGGGTAAAACAGCGGAATTCTGTGAAAAGTTTCTATCAAAAGGCAAGCAAGTTCTTGTTGAAGGAAGGCTGAAAACAGATAAATGGGAGGACCGCGACGGGAAACAGAGATACACAACAAAAATTCATGCCTACCAGGTCACTTTGCTCGGCAAGCGAGAGGATATGGATACGGAAACAATGCAATCCAAGCCGGATTACCAGGATGAGTCAGATTTTCCTTCGGACAAAAACATGCCGGAACCTGACGGTGAAGATGAGGACGTGCCCTTTTGAGTTTGAATGAACCTTAGTCAGAGCTTTACAACCAAAGAGCAATGAAGACAAAGAAAGCCTCTTCTGTATCAACAGAGATTACCCTTCAAGAAGAAAAAAAATTTAGAAAAGAAATCGTCGAGGAACGGCGTCCCTGGGGAAAATTCCGTTCCTTTCCGCATAAAAAGGCGGGAAGCATCAAACTGATCACAGTGGATCCAAATGGGTCTCTGTCTCTTCAGTATCACAACCAGAGAAGTGAATTCTGGGTGGCTCTGGATAAAGGCCTGGAGGTTACCGTAGGGGAAAAAGTATGGCAGCCCCGAAAAAACGAGGAAATATTTATCCCACTGAAAGCACCGCATCGAGTCCGGAATATTGGAAAATGTCCCGCAAGGATCATGGAGATCTGGATAGGAAACTCGAATGAAAACGACATTGTCCGGCTCAAAGACATATATGGAAGGACCAAAGGCTCATAGGCCTGAAACGCGTCTCTCCTGAAATGGAAAACAAAGGGACCGGGACAATATCAAGAAGCCTCTGTGGCAAGAAGAGCCTTCGGGTGTTTAGATAAAACACTTTCCAAGAAATGTTCCTCGACCTCCCTCGCTGTTTTTAGAGCCAGAGCTTTTTCAACAATCATTTGCGCGCTCTTGTATTCTACAGACCTCAAGGTCTTTTTTATCTTCGGTATAAAGATAGGATTCATACTGAACCTTTTCAGCCCAAGCCCTAATAAAGCCAGAGCTGAAAGTGGATCTGCGGCCATTTCACCGCATACAGTCACCTCTTTATTCTCTTTTTTTGCGCTGTCAATAATAAATTTCAACAACCTCAAGACAGAAGGGTGAAGTGGTTTAAACAAATAGGAGACCAGTTCATTTGACCTATCAACAGCAAGATAATACTGAATGAGGTCATTGGTCCCGATACTGATATAATCGACTTCTTTGACCAGACTGTCAGAAACGGCCGCAGCTGCAGGGACTTCAATCATTATGCCCAGGGGGATGTCTTCATCATATTTGAACTTCTGAGCCTTCAGCTCCTCTTTTATCTCCCCGATAATCAATTTTGCTTCTTCGATCTCCTCAAGACCGGTGATCATGGGAAGCATGATGCGGACATTTTTATTTAGAGCGCTCGCCCGTAATATGGCTCTCAACTGCGTCTTGAAGTGTTTCCTTTCCCTAAGAGACAGGCGGAAACCCCTAAGGCCTAAGGCGGGATTTGGCTCTTTCTCAATACTCAATTGAGGAAAATTCTTCTCTCCTCCGATATCGACCGTCCTTATATAAACAGGCTTTTTGCCGGCATTCTTTACAACCTGGGAATAGACTTGAAAATGGTCCTCCTCAGAAGGCAGTTCCTTTCTCTGGAAAAAAATAAACTCTGTTCTGAAGAGCCCCACTCCTTCCGCTCCCATTGAAAAGGCAAGATTGACTTCTTCAGGAAGTTCAATATTGGCAAAAGGAAAGAATCTGACGCCGTCCAGAGTCTTGGATTTCAATGTGGCTGTCTTCTTAAGCTCTCTCACATAACTGTCGTATTTTTTTTGTTTGCTTTCAAACTCCCGCCTTATAGCAAGGGGAGGATTGATAATCACTTCACCGTTTGTTCCATCCACTATGAGCGTATCCCCGTCTTTGACTTTCCGGGTGATCTGGCTTAGCCCCATTACAGCGGGAATGTTTAAAGAGCGCGCCAGAATAGCGGTATGAGAAGTGGTTCCTCCGACATCAAGGGCTACAGCAAGGACATTTCCCTTGCTTAACCTTGAAGCCGCTTCTGAAGGAAGCAGGTCATGCCCCACGAGTATTTTTTCTTTTCCATCATCTTTCTTAAGCTTTTTATCGGTCTCAAGATTCAAGTAGATTTTAGACAGAACATCTTTCAGGTCATATTCACGCTGCTTGAAATATTCGTCTTCAATGGACTTGAACATTTTGGAATATTCTTCAAACACTTTGGAAATGGCCCGTTCAGCTCTGGTTTTCTCCTCCTTAATAATCTCCTTTATCCTGGAGATGAGGGAATCATCCTGAAGGATGAAAAGGTGCGCTTCGAATATAAAAGAGTGGTCCGACCCGACTTTTTTCCCGATTTCCCCCTTTAATTTCTTGAGCTGTTCCCCAGTTCTGTGAATCGCAACGTCCAGCCTCTTCAGTTCCCTCTCTACATGTTCCTTTTTAATGCCGCTCTTTCTTGATGTAAAAGCAATCCCTTCGGATAAAAGGACTTCCCCCACGGCAATGCCTGGGGATACTCCCGTTCCTCTTAGCCTAAAATATTCCATCGAAAATCACTCTTTTTCATGAAACTTGTCATCAATCAAATCACTGAGGGCCTGAAAAGCCATATCCTCGTCTTTTCCTGATACATTTAACTGTATTTCCGAACCCTGGACTGCTGCGAGCGTGAGTATGCCCAGAACGCTCTTTCCATCAACCTCACTCCCGTCTTTCACTATTTTTATAGATGAGGCAAACCTGTTAGCCAAATTAACAAATTTTACGGCTGCTCTTGCGTGCAGGCCTAACTTGTTTTTTATTACCAGTTTTTTTTTAATCATGGATCCCAGCTAAAATAAAGATTAACTTTTTGTCTTCAGCAGTGCGCTGGCAAGATGTATGTTTTTTTTCCCTTGTTCAACGACTTTCCTTGCAACATCCTCCAAATTATAGCTCCTCTGCAAGGAGACGAATTTTATGAGCATGGGCAGATTGACTCCTGTTATTATCTCAACCTGACCGTCTTTTAAAAAACTAAAACTCAAATTCGAAGGAGTGCCGCCAAACATATCAGTAAAAATGAGTACTCCGTTTTTTTGATCGACCCTTTTTATGCTTTCATTTATTTTTTTCTTTGACTCCTCTACATCATCATACCAGCCAATTGAAATTGCCTCTATGTTAACAGCCTCCCCTAAAATTATGGTGAGTGCATTCAAGAGTTCTTCAGCCAATTTCCCGTGAGAAACAATAACGCCGCCGATCATCTCATTTTCCATTCACACAACACAATTGGATATATTCCAACACTCTCGATGCATTCATCTATCCGGCCGATGACTATTTTAACACGTATGAACAAATACATTAAGTCCTTTCTATCGAACTAAAAGCATCGATCTTAAAACCTATCTGAATATATCACGATGAGTGATTTGAATGCTATATTTTTTTGATTCTAAATGTTCCTTCAACCACTCGGCAACAGCAACGGACCGGTGTTTTCCGCCTGTGCATCCGATGGCAATTGTCAGATAACTCTTTCCTTCTTCTATAAAATAAGGCAGCTGAAAATCTATAAAACCAAAGAGATGTTTGATATATTTTTTTGTTGTTTCAGAATTATAGATATAGTCAGAAACTTTCTTCTCCTGACCCGTCTTGTCTCTCAACCGGTCTATATAATGAGGATTTGGTAGAAACCTTGTATCAAAAACAAGGTCAGAATCCAGAGGGACTCCATATTTGTATCCAAAACTAATCAACATTATCTGGATCCGGTATTCGCTCTTTCTTAAGAACCTATCAGATATCAATTTTTTTAAATCAGCGATACTCGTCTTTGACGTATCAATGACTTCGTCGGAAAGATTTTTGATTTCCGCAAGTTTTTCCCTTTCCAGCTGGATATTCTGGATGACTGTTCCCTGGCCTGTCAAAGGATGAGGCCGTCTGCTTTCACTGAATCTTTTAACGATGGTCTCATCTGAAGCTTCCATAAAAATCACACAGGGAGAAAGCTTTTTCCTTATTTTTTTCAGAATCTCAGGGAACTCCGAAACAAATCCGGCTTCCCTTATATCAATCACAAACGCCACTTTATCTATCTGGAATTCTTTCTTTCGCCATAAGTCTACGAAACTAGGAATCAATTTGGCAGGAATATTATCCATACAATAATATCCGAAATCCTCAAAAAAACGGCTGGCCGCTGTTTTTCCGGAACCTGAAAGTCCTGTAATGATCAGAAAATTATAATCTGCCAATTTATTTATTCCTTTTTTTTTCCTTTAAGGCAATGTCCTGGTTCAGTCTGTGTGTGATTTCTTGGGGAGCATGATACCCTTTTTCTCTCAGTATCTGCACTTTACAGGCTACCTCTATCAAAGTAGCGATATTCCTCCCGGGGGCCACTGGAAGAATTATCTGAGGGATTTTAACGCCTAACATCTCGCGTTTTTCCGGTGATTCCAGGCCGAGCCGGTCATATTCTTTATTCTGCTCCCAGTTTTTTAAATTTATGACTAAATCTATCTTGGAGCGTTTGCAGATGGCTTTGGATCCGAAAATCTGTTTGATGTTGATAATCCCAAGGCCCCTTATTTCCATAAAATAGCGGCTTAAAGAAGGTGATGTGCCTATAAGTTTGTTTGATGAGTTTTTTTTTATATTCGTCACATCGTCAGAAACAAAACGCCATCCCCTGGATATCAACTCAAGGGCGCTTTCGCTTTTTCCAATCCCACTATCCCCCCTTATCAAGACACCGAGACCATTGACTTGAAGCAGCCCCCCTGAAACCACTTTCTGGTTCGCATTGCCTTCTTCGACAGTGGAGCTCTCGTCATCCCTACTCATCTATGCGGTCCTCTTCATTCTGGATAACTGTCAAAACCTCACTGATGTTTTTCGCATTGATTATCTTTTTGACAAGATTCTTAGATTTGCGGATGAGATGGGCGATAGCCGCTAAAGCCTGTAGATTAATACTTGGATTGTCCGGAGAAGAAACAACCAGAAAAAATATGAATGAAGGCTTTTTATCCTGGGAATGGAAATCAACCCCTTTCCTGGAGATTACAAGAAGAACCGTTAAATCTTTAGCAGATTTGACTTTACAGTGCGGAATGGCAAATCCCTCGCCAATAGCCGTGCTGCCGAGTTCCTCTCTCTGTATCAGCCGTTCATACAGGTCTTTCTCTTTTATTTCCTTCTTTCTGTCCTTTAAAAAAGAGACCATTTCTCTTATGGCTCCGTCACGACCATCGCTTTCCAAATCCAAAATGACCATATTGTTCGTTAATAAATTGCTTACTTTCAATTTTATCTCTCTATCTTATTCAAGCTCAATCAGACCCAGATTTCCATCTTTCCTTTTATATAAGACTGCCCAATTTTGTTTCTCAAGGGTCCTGAAAACGAAAACATCTCTCTTTTTTGAGTCAAACAATAGGGCTGCTTCGTCCACTGACATTGGTTTTAATGAATAATCATCATTTTTTATAATCCTCTTTCCTTTCTTCTGCGATTCGCCCTCAGCCACAAAAGGCTCGGATTCCTTTTTTATTCTCCTTTTCCGCTGCCTCATCTTATCCTTCTCTTTTTTTATCTGCCTCTCAATATTATCAAAAGCAAGCCCCAGGGAAGAGAGCATATCCCGGGTCTCTTCAGCAGCATTTAAATTGAATCCTTTAGAAGAAATATTGATCTCTGCTTTATGTCGGTATTTTTCTACTGACAATATGATATCCACCTCCGCATGTGAACTGACCAGCTTTTCCGTGCTTTTGATCCTTTTTTCACAATACTCTCTTATCTCAGCGGAAATGTTTGTCTGTCTGCCTGTATAATTTATATTTATCATGACTCCTCCATCAAATATTTTCTTTTTCTTATATGAGAAGGCGGAATTTTTAATTGTTTTCTGTATTTCGCTACTGTTCGCCGTGCTATATTGAAGCTTTCTTTTGCCAGAACATCACTTAATTCAACATCACTCAACGGATTTTTCCCGTCCTCGCTCTCCACTAATTTTTTTATCTTTTCCTTTATCCTCAAAGTGGAAACCTCTTCGCCTGTATCTCCGGAAAGGGCTTTATGAAAGAAATACTTCAAAGGAAACACTCCTCTGGGTGTCATAATATGTTTGTTTGCTACAACGCGCCCAACAGTGGATTCATGCACTCCGATTTCCTGGGCCAACTCAATCAAAGTCAATGGTTTGATATAATCCAGTCCTTTTTCTATAAAATCCTCCTGCTTCTCTAAAATAAATTGTGCGACTTTATAAATAGTGTTATTTCTCTGGTCCAGACTCCGTAAAAACCAGAATGCCTTTTTTAATTTAGCTTTTAAGAACTCATAGGCTTCAGGATTGTCCTTTGATGCGCGTGCAATGAGTTTCCTATAGAATTTATTTATCCTGAGGCTTGGTATGCCCTCATCGTTAACTTTTATGGTGTACCTATCATCTGCTTTTTCCACAATAATATCAGGGATAATATAATCCGTCTTTTCCTGGGTGTATTTTCTCCCGGGCCTAGGATTTAATCTTTTGATTTCTTCAATGACCTCTCTTACTTCGGAAAGTGAGATCCCGCAATGTTTGGACAGCTCTTCATAACGGGACTCTTCCAAAAGCTCAAGATAGTTCTCAATGATATTTCTGAGATTTTCATTTTCAATTTCCAAATAATCCAATTGTGCCAGAAGAGCTTCTTTAAGAGAAAGACTCCCCACTCCAACAGGATCGAAGCTCATTATTTTCTTTCTCACCTCTTCGATCTTATCCAAAGGCGTATTAACAGCTTTTGAGATATCCTCCAAAGAGGTTGCCAGATATCCGTCTTCATCTATATTTCCTATGATATAATGAGCTATCTCCTTTTCCTTCTTTGCAAAGTGGGTCATATTGGCCTGCCAGTCTAGACGTTCCCACAGGGAAGGAGCCTTTGTCACAAAATTCTCATAATCAGGGGATTCTTTTCTTTCCATGGAAAAAGAATTGAATCTGTTGTCAAAGTACTGCTCATACATAGCTTCAAATTCCTTGTCATCTTCCTTTTCCGAAGAATCGCCTGTTTCCTGTGAGTTCGAGTCCGGCTCCTTATTCTCCTTCTGGTCTCCCCGCTCTTCCTTCTCTGTCTCTTCTTTTATCTCAAGCAAAGGATTCTCACTTAGTTCCGCATCTATGACCTCAATAATCTCCAAATTTGTCAACGGAAGAAGCTTTATGGCCTGCTGCAAGGCAGGTGCAAGGATAATTTTTTGAACCTGCTTTTGATTTAACTGCTGTTTCAAAGCCATATTCTTTCCTTATAATCGACATCCGGAAATCATTCCAGTCTGAACTCCTCTCCTAAATAGGATGATTTTACCTTCTTAGAGTGAACCACTTCTTCAGGGGTCCCATTAATCAATATCTTCCCTTTGTCCATAATATAAGCCCTGTCTGTAATTTTTAGAGTTTCCCTGACACTGTGATCTGTAATCAACAAACCGATGCCCCTATCCTTGAGAGAAAAGATGATTTTTTGCAGGTCAGAGATAGCTAAAGGATCTATGCCTGTAAAAGGTTCATCCAGAAGGATATAATCCGGATTGGTAGTCAATGCCCTTGCAATTTCAAGCCTTCTCCTCTCTCCTCCGGACAGGGTAATGGCCTTTTCTTCAATAAGCTGCGCCAACCCGAATTCGTTCAATATTCCTATCACATCTGATTCATTCAAAGGAGAAGAATCAGATAAGATCTCATTCACAGCTAAAAGATTGTCACCAACGCTTAACTTTCTGAATGAAGAGGGTTCCTGGGGAAGGAGGCACAATCCTTTTCGAGCCCTCAGATACATGGGAAAAGCGGTTATATCTTCCCCCTCCAAATAAATTTTCCCGGCGTCCTGAGAAATATGCCCAAGTATCATTCCGAAGGTCGTTGTTTTTCCCGCACCATTTGGCCCCAAAAGACCGACAATTTCACCCCTACGGACTTTTATAGAAACATTGTTCACGACTTTCTTTTTTCGATAGCTTTTTTCCAGTCCTTTCGCTTCTAAGTAAGTATCCATCGTTCACTTCTTTATTACAGTTACCGATCTTTGGTCTCCTCTGTTTTCGACGATGATTCTATCATCGGACATAATAAAAGTCAATTTGTCTCCATTCGTCCTTCCCCCGTTTTCCTCTATAAGAACAGGCTTTCCCGTCAGGACCATCTTTTCATCTTCCAGAGTGTATACAGCTTTCTCTCCCCTGGCTTCATACACCCCCATCTTGACCGTCACGGCATCCCTTGCTGTGATAATGTCTAACGCACTTTCACCCTCTTTCATGAGTATGGATAGAGACTTTGCATTCAAAAGGATCTGCTCTGTAACCAAAGAACATTCCTGCATATAGGAAATTTTATTTTTTTCCGGGTCAAATTCCATGTCATTCGAGGTGATGGTCATGTTTTTTTCTTCTCCCTCGCTGTTTTCAACAACAAAGACTGTTTGAACGCCCTTATGGGCAGCCAGTTCCCCGGTTTCTTTCCTGAGAATAAGCTCCTCTGTATTCAGCATTTCCTGTTCCTGCCATAATTTTACTTTTCCCTTAAATATAAAACGGTCCTGCTCACTCAAATATCTCATTGTATCCGATGAAATGAACACAAGCTGCGAGCCGGAAAAGAGTCCGATGCTCACTTTACTTCCTTCAGACGGCAGGAACACTCCTGTTATTTCTCCTTTTGCTTCCAGACCGCGCCCGTCCAGACCGCTGATAATCTCATCGGCAGAAATCTCATATTCACCAGAAGAGATCTCTGCCTTCTGGGTCTCATGGCCAAACACAGTCAGTGTCTCCTTTTGACTATCAAATGAAAATTGATTCCCTTTGATCAGCCTCTTGTCATCTCCTCCATTTTCCTCGACAATTACATTTTCTGCTCCCGAAAACTCCTTTATTTCCCCATCTCTGCTGAAATCAATGGCAAACCTTTCTGACTGGATTCGGTTGAAACCCATATCTGTCTTGACGGAATCAATCAAGCAGTTGCCTCTGGCAGCGATCATCTGTGGAGAGTCAAGATATTTGAAAAACCTGATAAACACTCCCTCGGCTTCAGCTCTGTACTCCTGAACCTTGGGTCCGTCTATGGATGTGGACTCCAAAAAAAGGTCCGCCTTGATATTTCCCTTCAAATTCATGGACCTTAAAAAATCCCTCTCCTGGGGAAGGTCAAATTCCATCCGTTCCGCACTTATGGAGCTCCTGCCGGTTTTAACCTTAACATGCCCATCCACAGAGCCGTTGCCCCACTTATGCGTATAAAACAATTCGTCTCCGCTCACGTGAATGACCTTTGAACCCTCCTCATCCTGGATCAGTTCCAGATGCACGCTGTCCCAGATCTTCACTTCCTTTTTTGCTTCCCAGCAGACCATGTTCTGTCCCCGTCCCCTGATCCTATCAGAAGAAAAAGACACTCCTTTGTCCGTGGTCATCACATGGTCTTTGCTCTCATACTCAAGGTAAGAAGACTCAATCAAAAGGTCCTTAAATTCTATGACAGCATTCCCTTTGAGAATAAACCGATTTCCTTCTCTGTCATGGAGGATCTCATCTCCTTTGAAAACGACATCTTCTCCCTCGGCACGCTTTACAAACCTTATCAAGACGTCTCCTTCAAGGTGGTAAAATCCGTCCTCCCCCAGATACTGCCGGCCGGCTTTTGATTCAAGCACCGGCCTCCCTTCTTCATCCTCTAAATAGAGCACGTCTTCCCTTTGTTCGACTTTTTGTTCCTTCAATTCCTCATCAGAAAGGGAAAAATTTGTCTTCTTCCCGGACCTGGAAACAATATCCGCCCCGATAATGACAATGACCAGTACAAGCAACAATAAAGTCAGGCGCTTGAGTATCAAGGCAGACCTGACCTTCTTTGTTTTTGTTTTTTTAAGCATATGTTATCCAAATCTATTATAAAGCAATTTTCAGGATCATAAACATGAGGCTTCTTTATTATTTTTTGACCGACTTTATATCATGCAGAACAAAATTCAACCGTCTTTTTCCAAGATACTCATTGTGGCTAAAAGAATAAACGATGTCCGCCATATCCCCTTTTTCAAAAGCCTCAGCCCAGTCCTTTCTTCTCCACCCCATAGCTTCAAAAAACCTTTCGTCTTTTGTTACCATGAACTTGCTGTGCTTTCCTTTGAGAAGTTTTGGCCTGGAGGCCATACAGACGTTCTGCGATAAGAATACCGGCTTGGGATTTCCGACTCCATAGGGCTTAAGCAGGTCGATCTCCTCCAAAAAGGAAGGTGTTATATGCCTAAAGTCAATTTTTACGTCTATGCTGATCTTCCTTTTTAGATCTGTATCAAGAATTTCCGAATCCGCATAAACATTCATCTCTTTTCTAAATTCATCAAAACGGCTTTGGTGTATCTCGCACCCGACAGCTAAGGGGTGTCCTCCAAAACTCGCGCATAGATGACTGCTGTTTCTCAGGCAGTTAATCAGAGAAAATTCTTTAATGCTTCTCCCCGAACCAAACGCCTTCTCGTTTTTATAGGAAAACAGCATCACCGGCCTGTGATACATGTCCTTTAACCTGGAGGCCACTATACCGATGACCCCTCTATGCCACTCCTTGCTTCCCAGGATTAACAGTTTGTATTTTTTCTCCAGATCATTCTTTTCTATTTTTTCTACGGCCTGGTTAAATATATTCACCTCGGCTTTCTGCCGTAATGAGTTCAATTCATTCAGATGCAGGGCTATGTCTTCGCTTTCTTTTTTATCCCTGACCCGAAAAAGGTCTACGGAAAGGTCCACCTTGCCCAACCTCCCCGCCGCATTGAGCCGGGGAGCGATTCTATATCCGACATCTCCTGCTGTTACGTCTCTAAACTCAAGGCCGCAGATGGAAAGCAGATTCTTCAAGCCCGTGTTGGATACATCTCTCAAGCCTTCAAGACCGTATCTGACAAAAAGCCTGTTTTCCCCTCTTAATTTGGCCACATCAGCAATAGTGCCAATTGAAACAAGCTTCAGGTAATGAGTAAGAACAGAACCCTTGTTCCTCCTTTCCATAAGCGCCTGGATCAGTTTAAAAATCACGCCAATGCCGGCCAGGTCTTTATCAGGATAGGAAGAATGGCTTAAGGCAGGATTGAGAACAGCCACGGCTTTAGGGATTTCCGGTCCGGGCTGATGATGATCCGTAATGATCACATCCACACCTTTAGCTTCTGCTTTCTCCGTAAAATCTACAGCTTTTATACCGCAGTCCACACTGACCATGAGTTTAATCTTGCGTTCCAGCATCATCTCTATGTGCTTTGTTTTAATTCCGTATCCGTCTTCTAATCTATCCGGTATGAAATACTCAATACATCCCCCCAGCGACTCGATCGCTTTCATAAAAACCACTACGGAAAGAATTCCATCCACATCATAGTCCCCGAAAACAAGTATTTTTTCCTTATCCCTCACTGCCTTCTCAATCCTGGAGACAGCTTCCTCCATGCCATCCATTTGATAAGGATCATTCAAGTCGCTTAGATCGGAAAAGAGAAATTTTCGGGCTTCTTCTTTCGTTGTGATATCTCTATTCAAAAGAATCTGAGCTGTTTCTAGGGAAAGACCCATGTCTGAAGCCAGTCTGGAAGCTCTTTTATCAGGCTCAGGCAGCAACCATATGTTCTCATCCATTAAATCTCAATTTAACATAGTTAGCTCGCAAACTCCAAAGATTATTAATCTGAAGCGTATCTTTTTAAACCCTGTCGCGGCTTGTGCGCATTGACAATGAAGGGCATGAAAAATATAATTCGCTTTGTATCATGGCTCAACTAAAAGACAAACTTTTCCGGACAAGGAAGATATTCAACGACAAAATCAAAGAAGCGTTTAAATCTCCGAAAAAAAGAGAAGAAATACTGGATGACCTCATGGAATCTCTTCTTCTTACAGATGTCGGGATAGCTGCTTCTGAAAAAATCATTTCCAATCTTAAAGAAAAAAGCAAAAAGACGGATTCCTTTCCTGCGGTCAAGCAGCTCTTAGAGAAAGAAATCAACAGGATCCTCTCAAAATTTTCTTCAAGGCTCAACAGGAACACCAACGGAACCGTTGTCATGTTTGTGGGAACAAACGGAGGAGGCAAGACCACATCCCTCGCCAAAACAGCTTATCATTTCAAAAAAAGGGGAGAAAAAGTGCTCATGGTGGCAGCAGACACATTCAGGGCCGCTGCTCAGGAACAGCTTTCTGAATGGGGAAAAAAGTTAAACATCCCCGTCATTAAAAGCGCGTATGGAGCTGACCCTGCTGCCGTAACCTACGACGCCATTCAATCTTTCAAAGCCAAGCAATATCAAATACTTCTCATAGATACGGCCGGCCGCCTGCACACCAACATAAACCTCATGAACGAACTTGAAAAAATCAAAAAAATCATTTCAAGAGAAATTGAAGGCGCCCCGCATGAAGTGCTCCTAGTACTTGACGCCAGCATTGGGCAAAATGCCCTTCATCAGGCAAGGGAATTTTCAAAATTCTCCGGACTGACAGGCATCTTTTTATCCAAGCTGGACGGAACAGCAAAAGGAGGAAGTGTGGTTAGCATCGTTGAGGAACTGGAGCTTCCCATAAAGCTCCTTGGCATAGGAGAGAATGAAAAAGATATGCTTGAATTTTCTCCTGAAGAATTCACGGATGCTCTTTTATCATGAATGTTCATAAAGATCTATCCTACCTGCAAATGTGTTATGCTCTTGCTGAGAAAGCAATCGGCTGGGCAAGCCCTAATCCTTATGTTGGGGCAGTCATAGTGAAAAACGGAATCATTGTCGGTCACGGCTATCATGAGAAGCCTGGAAAACCCCATGCCGAAGCTGCAGCCCTGGAAAAAGCAGGATCCAGAGCCAAAAAGGCAACCGCTTACATAAATCTGGAACCCTGTGTGCACTGGGGGAGAACACCCCCCTGTATTGATAAAATCATCAGTGCCCAACTCAAAAGAATAGTCGTATCATCCATAGACCCCAATCCCCTGGTTAACGGGAAAGGCATAGAAAGGATGAAACAAGCGGGGATCCAAGTCTCTTTGGGCCTGCTTGAAGAGAAAAACAACCGACTCAATGAGGCTTATATAAAATACATCCGGTCCGGGATCCCTTTTATAACCTTAAAAACAGCACTGAGCATGGATGGAAAAACAGCCACAAAAACACATGCTTCCAAGTGGATTTCATCTTCCCAAACAAGAAAATACATGCACCTTATAAGAGGGGAACACGATGCCATAATGGTAGGAATAAACACTGTACTGAAAGATGACCCCAGGTTGACAGTAAGGCATCCGGGCTGGCCCGGAAAAACCATTACCAGGGTCATTCTGGACTCAAATCTCCGCATTCCGCTTCAGTCAAAGATACTCACCACTCTATCAGAAGGAGAAGTGGTCATTTTTACACTCAAGACATTTCCTCAAGAAAAAAAAGACGCTTTACAGAAAAAAGGGGTAAAGGTCATAACCATTGCGCAAGAAAACGGCAAAGTCAACATGAAAAAAGCGCTTGCCTGGCTGGGAAAAAACCAAATATCCAGCGTGCTTGTTGAAGGTGGCACTGTGCTCCACACACATATGCTTGAATCCAAAACTGTAGACAAAGTGATTGTCTCCGTTTCCCCGAAATTAATTGGCGGCAAAAGTGCTCCCTGTTTTTATCAGGGAAAAGGGGCAGAGACCATTAATAAATCTTTGAAACTGAAAAAAATGAATACATTAAAGATAGGGGATGATATCATTATTCAAGGATATTTATGATGTTTACAGGTATCATAAAGCATACAGGACGGTTTAAAGCTTATTCACTGGGGAAACAGGAGATGGCCCTTGCCGCTCCCACTGTGGCCCCCCATATAAAGATCGGCGACAGCCTCTCAATTAACGGCGTCTGTCTGAGCCTCATCAAAAAGAAAAAAGACCTGCTCTCTTTTAATCTGTCACCGGAAACCCTGACAAAAACCACATTAGGCTCTTTGCGCAGGGATGACCTTTTGAATCTGGAGACTCCCTTGACCCTGTCGGATCCTCTCAGCGGTCATTTGGTTACCGGCCATATCGATGAAAAAGGGAGAGTTATTAAAACCGAAGCCCGGAAGAAGGGGAAACGGATCACCATAAGATTTCCTCACGAATTAAGCCCCTACCTCATACCCAAAGGCTCAGTCGCCGTGGATGGAATCAGTCTCACCATAGCTTCTGTGAAAAACAATCATCTGGAGGTAGAGGTCATTCCCATCACCCTGGAGCATACCAATTTATCTGATTTGAAAACAGGCTGTGATGTCAACATTGAATGTGACATTATTGGTAAATATGTGTATAATTACTCAGTTAGATACAAAAAGAACACTGAATAAGGATTGCCATACATGCAAAAACAATCAGCCGTTTCTTCCGTAGAGAAAGCCATAAAAACCATTGAAGAAGGAAAGCTCATCATCATTGTTGATGACGAAGACAGGGAGAACGAAGGAGATCTGACCTGTGCGGCTGAAAAAGTCACTCCAGACATCATCAACTTCATGGCCAAAAACGCAAGAGGCCTTATCTGTCTCTCTCTCACTAAAGACAGGCTCAAGGAACTTGACCTTCCTCAGATGGTCCCATCCAATACCGCCCCTTTTAAGACGGCGTTCACCGTCTCGATCGATGCAAAAGAGGGCATCACCACGGGTATCTCTGCCTATGACAGAGCCCGTACTGTTCTCAAAGCCACAGATCCCGGAGCCAAACCAGCCGACCTTGTGCGGCCCGGACATATTTTCCCCTTACAGGCTAAAGAAGGAGGGGTGCTGAAAAGAGCGGGACAAACAGAGGCTTCTGTTGACATGGCCCGTCTGGCCGGACTGACCCCTGCCGGTGTTATCTGCGAAATAATGAACGAAGACGGTACAATGGCCCGGAGAGCGGAGCTGGAAAAATTCAGTGAGACCTTTGATATCCCGATAGTGACCATAGCGGATCTTATCAAATACAGAATGCAACATGAGATCCACGTGAAAAAAATCGAAGAGGCTGACCTTCCCACAAAATACGGCCATTTCAAGATCATGATATTCGAAGACACCATTTATAACGAACATCACGTAGTGTTAATAAAAGGGGAAATTAAAAAAGGTGAACCCATTCTCGTTAGAGCCCATTCCCAGTGTCTCACCGGAGATACGTTTCATTCCAAACGGTGCGACTGCGGCGAACAGCTCCAACTTTCCATGAAAATGATTGAAAAACAGGGAAAAGGCGTGATCCTCTACATCCTGAACCATGAAGGCCGCGGCATCGGGCTTGTGAATAAAATAAAAGCCTATGCCATACAGGAAAAGGGAGAAGACACGGTTGAGGCTAACAGGAAGCTCGGATTTAAACCTGATCAGAGAGACTATGGGATCGGAGCTCAAATACTGGTTTCTCTCGGAATCACCAAACTGAGACTCATAACCAACAATCCGAGAAAATTCATCGGCTTATCAGGATACGGACTTGAAATAGTGGACAGGGTCCCGATTGAAATCCCTCCTAATGATACTAACTTCAAATACCTGAAAACGAAAAAAGAAAAAATGGGCCATATCCTGGAAATGGTCTAGCTCGAAATAATAAATGTAACCGGTCCGTCATTTACCAGATAGATGTCCATCACTTCCCCGAAAATCCCTGTTTCCGTTTGAATACTCTTCTCCCGCAGCTGAGCCACAAAGCAATCAAAGAGTTCCTCTGCCTGTTCGGGCTTCTCAGCCCGATCAAAGCTAGGCCTTCTGCCCTTCCTTACAGAACCGGCAAGAGTGAATTGTGATACGGCCAGAATTTTCCCTCCTGTCTCCTGCAGAGACAGGTTCATTTTTCCCTTACTGTCAGGAAATATTCTCAACCCCGATATTTTGTCTGCCAGATAATGAGCATCTTTTTCTGTGTCGCCTTTTTCGACACCGACAAGAAGGCAGAGCCCTCTTTCTATTCCTCCGGTTACTTCTCCCCTTACCCTGACTTGAGCCTTTTTAACTCTTTGTAGGACGACTTTCACTGTGACTCCTTGACCCTTTTGATTTTTTTCTTGGAAAAGATCAATCTGAACGCCTTAAGTTCTTCCTTATTGAATACAAGGCTTAACCCCAGATAAACTGCTGCTCCAAGAAAAATAGTGCCTGCAAAAAAGAGCACTTTGTTCAAAAAATTCATATCATAAAAGGAAAAAGAATAAAAGAAAGCCCACACTGAAAATCCCATTACCGCAGCGGCTGATGCAGACTTAAAAGCGGATATCATGACTCTCTTTTTCTCCACCTGACCTATCTTTTTTTCCAGCAGATAAAAGAGGACAATAAAATTGAAGAGGGCTGCAATAGAGAGAGCCAGGGCGATCCCTCCAACTCTCATAGGCCCCATCAGGAGAACCGATAAAGAAATATAAAGGATCATAACAAAAAAGGCAACGATGGCAGGAGTCTTGGTGTCCTTTAAAGAATAAAAGGCAGGAGATATGATCTTTACTCCGGATATGAAGGGAAGGCTGAATGAGAAAAACAGAAGACAGGAGGCTGTCATCGCTGTGGACTCAGCATCGAAATGCCCTCTCTGATACAGAATATGTATAATAGGCCGGCTCAGCACCATCAACCCTATCATTGCCGGAATCGTCACAAAATTTATAGCCCTTAAAGAAAAGGACAGGATTCTTTTCATTCCGGAATAATCTTTTGATGCCACAAGATCGGAAAACGTGGGCAACAGAGCTATGGAAAGAGCAATGGAAAAAAGCCCCAGAGTCAATTCCTGGACCCTTGACGAATAATAGAGAGAAGAAACGGAACCTTCCTCAAGAGTGGAGGCGATCATCCGGCTCAAAGCAAAATTTATCTGATAGATACCCGCACCGAATATTCCGGGAATCATCAACTTGACCACCCTTCGGACTGCAGGGTGCCTCAAGGAAAGCGCGGGCGTGAACCGCATCCCCTTCTTCCATAAAAAGGGGATCTGAAATCCAAGCTGTGCCGCTCCTCCCGCCACCACGCCTACCGCAAACACCACAGCCGGTTCCTTGCTGCGGGCCGCAAACAGGGCTGCGGCTGTTATGATGCAAATATTGAACAAAACAGGTGTCAAAGCAGGCACAAAGAACTTATGGAATGAGTTTAAAATCGCCATGGCCAGAGCTGCAAGGCTCACTAAAAAAATGTAGGGAAACATGATTCTGGTGAGGAAGACGGTAAGCGCCATCTTTCCCTGGATATCTTCAAATCCAAAGGCAATGACCTTGACAAGAAGAGGTGAAAAAAGAATGCCCAGGACAACCAGGACCGCCATGACAAGAGTCAAGTCGAAGAAGAACACATTGGCAAATTGCCACAGTTTTTCTTTTTTTTCCTCTTTTTTTAGTTTGGAAAAGACAGGAATAAAGGCTGATGTCATGGCTCCTTCTGCGGTCAACCGCCTCAGCAGATTCGGGATTATATATGCGATCGTGAACGCATCGGCGCTCGTTCCTGTTCCGAGAAAAAAAGCCTGAATCATATCCCTCAAGTATCCGAGGATACGGCTCAGCAAGGTGGGGATAGAAACGGCAAACGTAGACCTCAATAATTTGCGGTTGCTTTTATCATCCATTCTTCATAATATGAGAGCGTGCGGCTCCAGTTGCCTTCATAATGAGTTGACAATTCATTAAAGATATTCTATCATACACAACCTATTTTCTATAGGAGAAACAAATGGCCCAACATAAATCAGCAGAGAAGCACAGGAGGCAGAGTCTCCGAAGGCGCGCTACGAACAGGAGAAACAAATCAATTCTCAGAAAGCAGATAAAAAGACTAAGAGCTGCTGTCGAAAAAAAAGATAAAAAGGAAGCTCTCGAGCTTTTACATGAAACCTTTTCTCTGATAGATAGGACAGCAAAAAAAGGAGCTATCCATAAAAATACGGCCAGCCGCTATAAGTCAAGGCTTAACAGACAGGTTTCGTCCATACCTTCAAAATAATTTCTTTTCCCCCGCTCTTCTGTTGCAGTAATCAAAAAGGAATCCATCCATCAGTTCATGAAAAGAAAGGCTTGTTGACTTTATTTTTATGTCAATATCCTTGAGCTGCTCTATGAAGTGTCTTAACTCCTGAATGGAAACACGCTCGGCAAACCGAAAGACCTGTTTGAATTTTCTTTGATACAGATCCTTATATTTTTTTGGCAAATAAGGTTTGATTTCTTTAAAAATGGACACATTATCTTTGTTCCCCTCTTGTATCCGCAGTTTTGCAAGAAGAATATCATTAAAAAAACCATGGATTTTGTCCATAATGACAACCGGATGGATACTTTCTTTTCTTAAAAGCTTATCCAGAGTGAGAAGGCACTTCTGATAATCAGCTTCTTCCAGGCTATTTATGATCTCCCAATCTATCAACGGTTTGACCCAACCCGAGACCAGTTCAACATCTTCCAAGCTGATATGGGTTTTTTCCCCTGCAAACGTTACCAGCTTATTGATTTCATTACTTAACCTTCTCAGGTCATTACCTGCAAGCTCGACCAGTCTTGTGCAGGCATACCCATCTATCTCTTTTTCCTCGCTCCTGACTCTCTCTCTGACCCAGTTTTTTATTTGTATTCCCTTTAAAGCTCTGAGCTCTTTTATCCGGATGTATTCCTTTGGCAGTGCCTGAAAAAACTTGACTAAAGGAGAACCGCCTTTGATCTTCTGGTTGAAGATGATGACCATTACGGTCTTTTCAGACGGGGAAGCAAGGTAGGCCTTTAACAATTCTCCTTCACCGGAAGAAAGGTTCTCTTCTTCTCTGGGAACATTCTCTTTGTTGCGGGATGGAACCTCAACCACAACCAGCCGTACTGAAGACGACAACAGGGGCATTGTCCTCGCTGAATCAATGATATCAGCCCATGTTTCGGTTCCCAGCTCATATTTCTCCACAACTACTTCATCCTGGTCCCAGCCCGGTAAGGCACTCTTTATGTCTTCAATAAACTGCCATGCCGGATAAGCATCTTCCCCGTAAAAAAAATAAGCCCTCTCTAGATTATCTTCATTGAAGATATTTCCTTTGGAAACAGAACGCACTTTTCTAAAAGCCCTCCAGTATCATGATGACAAGACTCCGGGCAAACATCTCTGATATTTCTTCTATAGCTCCTGACTCAACAGTCTCAAAATCCAGGCCTTCTTCCACTTCATATTCTTTTTGATAGATAAAATTCGGATTTGAAAAAAACACCTGATCCTCCACCAGATCCCTTAATGTGATCTTGGCGACAATGGTGATGTTATATCTGTCTGCGGTGGTGGTCCCTGAAAAGGCTATGGGGTTGACCCTGAAAGAAGTGATCTCGCCTATGAGCACAGCATCAGCTGATTCTATATTATCCGTGATCTCAACTTTCCCCCTGGTAACAAGCTCATCTATCACACTCTGCGTGAGCTTCACATCCAGTTCAAAGCGGGAGGTGGCGTTTTTAAACATAGGCACCTGTATTTTTTTGATATGCGGGGGAAGAGAACTTCCTGTCCCGCGCAGGTGATACCCGCAGCTGCACAGGAAGGAACACAGTACTAAAAAAACACCATATTTTCTCATGCTTTTATCCCTTTATATGACAATATTCACCAGTTTGTTTTTAATATGTATAATCTTCTTTGGTTTTTGATTCTTTAAATATTTGTTCACACGCTCCAGTGACAAGGCTTGAGTCTTGATTTTTTCTTCCGGAGTGTTCCTTTCCGCTTCAAATTTTCCTCTCAGCTTTCCATTTACCTGAACGACAATGGTCACTGTATCTTCCTTAATCAGACCGGATTCATAGGAGGGCCACGAAGACAAAATCAAACGGGTATTCTTACCTGTTGCCTCCCATAATTCCTCGGAAATATGAGGGGCAAAAGGAGAAAGGAGTTTCAGCAGTGCCTGCATACTTTTCTTTAATATTTTTCGACCGGAAGGACTTGATTTTAGTTGAGGCGCCTCCTTTTTCATTTCATTAAAAAACTCCATTATGGAGCTTATGGCTGTATTCAAATGACACCTCTCCCCGATATCATCCGTTACCTTCTTGATAGTCTGATGGGTCCTTATCTTGATAACGCTTTCCTGGTCATCATCCTCATCGCCAATGCTTTGTGTTTTTCCGGTCTTCTCAAACAGCCCAAGGTTCTCCCTGAAAAAAATCCAAATACGGTTCAGAAATCTGTAACAACCTTCAATCCCTTTGTCATCCCAAGCAAATTCCTTTTCCGGAGGAGCGGCAAATAAAATGAAAAGCCTGACCGTATCAGCCCCGTATTTTCTGACCATGTCATCGGGATCAACAACATTCCCCCTTGACTTTGACATGGCAGATCCATCCTTGGTCACCATTCCTTGGGCAAGATAGTGGGGAAAGGGCTCGTCAATATCCGTCAGACCGAAATCCCGTAAAACCTTACAAAAAAACCGGGCGTAAATGAGATGAAGGATCGCGTGCTCGACTCCGCCCACATACAGGTCCACAGGAAGCCAGTATTTCCCCTTTTCAGGTTTAAAAGGGAAGTTTTCTTCGTCAGGGGAACAATAACGAAAATAATACCAAGAAGAATCAAAAAAGGTGTCCATGGTATCTGTTTCGCGCCGTGCCCCTCCATTGCATCGAGGACACTTTGTTGTAACAAATTCTTCGGACTTCTCTAATGGTGAGCCTTCTTCCCCTTTAAACTCAACATCAGCAGGTAACGTCACAGGCAGGTCTTTATACGGCACTTTCACAATACCGCATTTTTTACAGTAAATTATGGGGATGGGTGTCCCCCAATAACGCTGACGGGAAATCCCCCAATCCCTAAGCCTGTACAGCACCATCTCTTTTCCCAGATTTTCATCCTGTAAGTGCTTTGTCATCTCTGATATTGCCTGCTGCGTTGACATCCCGCTATAATTCCCTGAATCCACCAATCTTCCATACTCTGTAAAAACACCGCCTGTTTCATCATGCTGAGCCTCTTCTACTGGCATAATGACCTCTTTTACAGGAAGAGAATATTTTTCTGCAAACTGAAAATCCCTCTCATCATGGGCAGGGACCGCCATAATGGCTCCGGTCCCGTATCCCATCAATACATAATTGGCTATCCATATCTGGATAGGCTCCTTTGTAAATGGATTGACAGCTGTTTTCCCGGTATAAATGCCTTCTTTCTCATCGTCCAAAATCTCTTCTCCCAAACGCTGTTTGTGTATTTGTTTCTCGATCCATTGGCGTTTGAAATCCTCATCTTCCGAGCCCTCTATGAGTTTTGAGCATAACGGGTGTTCAGGAGAAAGCACCAGAAAAGTAGCCCCGTATATCGTATCTATCCTCGTGGTGAAAGTCTCAATAGAGATATCTGAACCGGACACCTTAAAAAACAATTGAGCGCCTTTGCTTTTCCCGATCCAATTTTTCTGCATGGCGATGGCACTCTGAGGCCATTTGCTGAGCTGTTTGTGACCTGTTAAAAGCTCATCCGCATATTTTGTGATTTTTAAAAACCACTGCTCCATATGTTTTTGTTCAACCTGTGCATCACATCTCCAGCACTTCCCGCTGACCACCTGTTCATTTGCCAGAACCGTCTGGCACTCGGGGCACCAATTAACAGAACTCTTTTTACGGAAAGCCAACCCCTTTTCAAACATCTTCAGGAAGATCCACTGATTCCATTTGTAATATTCGGGAAGACAGGTATTGACTTCTCTAGACCAATCATAGCTGAATCCCAATCTCTTTAACTGGCCCTTCATATGCGCTATATTACCAAGGGTCCACTCCCTTGGGTGAATACCCTCTTTTATAGCCGCGTTTTCCGCGGGCATTCCAAAAGCGTCCCAACCGATAGGGTGAAGCACATTATATCCGTTCATGACCTTGTACCGGGAAATGACATCTAGAATTGAAAAATTCCTTACATGCCCCATATGTATGCGTCCGGATGGATAGGGATACATTTCCAGTGTGTAATATTTTGGCTTCCCTGAATCTTCTCTTACTTCAAAACTCTTTTCCCGGTCCCAGATATCCTGCCATTTTTTTTCGATTTTTCCAAAGTCGTATTTTTTACTCATGTTCTTATCCTGAACTCATCCGTTCCTGCAAGCTGAGGAAGAGAAACTGGAGCTTTCGCTCTCGAACTCCAGACTCACTTAGCCTGACCTATTCACAAGTCGAGGTTGCTGCAGATGCGAGGCACAGGGTGCGGAGCTGTGGTCCTTCACCGCGAGTATCCTGTAACGAAGCAGATGCAGTGAGATCGGCTTGCCTATATGGTAAAAAAATGGCGATTAAAATGAAAGTAAAATCAAAACAAAAAAATGTTCATCGCCATTTTTTTATGAATAGTTCAGGTTAGAAATACAATCATAAATATTAGGTGCATACCCCTAAAAAGTCAAGAATTAGGGCCCAAAGAACATTCTCAGCTGTTGTTTATATGTTTTCTTTCTATTTGTACAGGATTTTTTGAATTTTATCTATACAAAGCTCATTATTTATCTTCTTTATAGCAGCCTGCATCTCTTCCGGCTTCCCG
This sequence comes from uncultured Eubacteriales bacterium, assembly GCA_964611275.1. Lineage (GTDB taxonomy): Bacteria > Acidobacteriota > Aminicenantia > Aminicenantales > Aminicenantaceae > WJMT01. The sequence continues at coordinate 22,007 of CAZSZS010000172.1, read as the reverse complement.
GATTCGACAGCAGCCTCCCACTCCTCAAGCAAAGGAGAATCAATAAATTCGTGGTCTTTCTTGATGAGAACCTTTATTCCTCTAAGGGCTTTCCATTGAGTGTACATGATCAAGGCAAGAACATAAAAAAAGATGTTCGGACCTGGAAGAAAGGCCATAAGGCCACTGACGGGAAGAAGAAGAGCCTCAATGATGAGAAACAAAATGTGTTTTGACCTTTGTTTAAGAAGAAAAAATGTAAACTTTTTTTTGATTCGGCTCTTTTCTTTGCTTCCCGGGTAGTGTATTTTGATTCTGAATTCTTTTAAGTTCACAGCCCTCTCAAAAGCCTGCTCCTGGCTTAATATCCTTTGAGGAAGAAGCATAAGCCTTCTTTTGGCTTCTTCCCACCTTTTCCTAAGTTTTGTGAAATTTACCTCTATTTCATGAAAAGGCTGGGATGAAAAGAATCTGTAGTCTTTCTTATAATCCTTTACGAAGTAGTAATCCATTTTTCCGTTACCACAAGATTATAACCTCTCTGTTCATATTTTTCTATCTAATGAATCATCCTGGTTTGATTGACAAAGGACTTTTTTTATTTTATCTTTAATAAAATGTCGCTGACCTTAAACCAATTTTTATTTTTAGTCTTGACTTTTGCTGCGGTCGTTGCTTTAACATTTTTTTTAATCTTCCACATGCACCTACGTAAAACAGCTAAATAAACGACTCTGACAATGCTGGAGATCCGCTCACTCGCAAAAAATTTGAATGACACCAGCCTTAAAATAAACTCTCAAGTCGATGACCTGCAAGACGTCCTTGATGCGACAAAAAAAACAGCTGTAGGTCTGTCAGAAGCTGCCTGGTTTATGACAACTAAGGTAATCAGGCCCGGCTCAAAATACTGGCCACTCATCTATCCCCTTATAAGGTTTGGTTGGAGGCAGTTAAAAAGAAAGAAAAAGGAGGGAAAGAATGGAAAATAAAAGCTCAAGCGCTGTTGAAATCACTTTGTCTTTTTTACTGGGAACAGCTACAGGATTCATATTAGGAGTTCTGTTTGCTCCTGCTGAGGGCAAAGAGACAAGAAAGAAAATTAGGGAGCAGGCTGAACGAACCGGAGAAATAGCCAGAGAAAAATACGATAAATTCAGCAAGGAAGCTGAGAAAGGTATTCAAAAAGCAAAATCAAAGTCAAAAGACGGAATAGAAGCCATCAAAGAATTTGTTGACAAAAAAAAGAAAGAAATAAGCAAGAAATCCGAAGAAATGGCTGAAGAGACCAAAGGAGAAAAGTAGACGGCTCAACTCAACCGATAATCTCGCATATCATTTTTTCATACATATAAAAATTCTATAAAAAGGGATTCATATATGTCAGAAACAACCATAAAAGAAATCAAATCAAGGGAGATACTGGATTCCAGGGGGAACCCTACGGTCAGCACTAAAGTGATCCTTGAATCAGGCATATCAGGAAAGGCTTCTGTCCCTTCAGGAGCCTCCACAGGAAAACGCGAAGCCCTGGAACTCAGAGACAGTGACCCAAAAAGATACTTAAAAAAAGGCGTATTAAAGGCTGTCGCCAATGTGGATAAAATCATCGCACCGCAAATCATAGGGCTCGATGCTGCAGAGCAGGAAAAAATAGACAGGATTCTTATAGAGCTGGACGGGACTCCTGCTAAAAAGAATCTGGGAGCCAATGCCATACTCTCTGTGTCTATGGCTGCAGCTGACGCATCGGCCAGGGCGCTGGGCCTTGAACTCTTCGAGTATCTGGAAAAAAGAAAAAGCTATCAACTTCCCGTTCCTCTTATTAACATACTCAATGGAGGCTCCCACTCAGACAATAATGTGGATATCCAGGAATTCATGATCGCTCCCATAAACTGTCCTAATTTCGCCGAAGCGATCAGAATGTCTGCAGAAGTCTTCCATAATCTGAAAAACAATCTCAAAAAGAACGGCTACAGCACTTCTGTGGGGGACGAAGGAGGTTTTGCCCCTAACCTTAAATCAAATGAAGAGGCCCTGGAATTGATATTTGAAAGCATACAAAGCGCCGGTTACAAACCGGGAAATGATATTTTCATGGCGCTTGATGTGGCGGCATCAGAATTTTATGAGGACGGTCACTATGTGTTTAAAAAATCAGACGGCTCAAAAAAAGATGCCCAGGCAATGAACGACTTTTACAGGGATATCATAAATAATTATCCCATTATATCCATTGAGGATGGATTTGCGGAAGATGATTGGTCAGGTTGGGAGAAAATGAGCCGGGAGTTTGGCACAAAGATCCAACTGGTGGGCGATGACATCTTTGTGACAAATTTGAGCCTACTGAAACAGGGAATAAAAAAAGGAATAGGAAATTCAATACTGATCAAATTAAACCAGATCGGAACGCTCACAGAGACCATTGATACGGTTAAATACGCCCAGAAAAACGGCTATTCCTGTGTCATATCACACCGCTCTGGAGAAACCTCGGATACGTTTATCGCTGACCTAAGTGTTGCCCTCAATACAGGACAAATAAAAACAGGTTCTGTAAGCAGGGGAGAACGGACCGCCAAATACAACAGACTTATGGAAATCGAAGACATCCTCGGTCAAAAGGGTCTCTATACAGGCAAAGAAGCTTTTTCAAAATACACTTTTTGAGTATGGTGAAAGATAAAGAAAAAAAACACACCACTTCCTCATCTATTGAACTGAAGCGCATCTACACAGAACAGGATATCCAATCACCTGATTTCATACAAAATCTGGGGGATTCCGGAAAATATCCTTTTACCAGAGGTGTGTATTCAAATATGTATAGGGGAAAGCTGTGGACAATGCGGCAATATGCCGGTTTCGGCACAGCTCGAGAATCAAACAAAAGGTATCGATACCTGCTCTCAAAAGGCCAGAGCGGATTAAGCGTGGCCTTTGACCTCCCCACCCAGTTAGGTCTGGATTCAGACCATCCTCAATCCTGCGGAGAAGTCGGAAAAGTCGGAGTCGCCATTGATTCCATTCAGGATATGAAGATACTTTTTGAACAAATTCCTCTCCAAAAAGTATCTGTATCCATGACCATAAACGCAACCGCTGCTGTGATTCTGGCAATGTACTTGGCTGTGGCGGAATCAAAAGGCATCTCCGGTCAACAGCTCACCGGAACCATACAGAACGATATCCTTAAAGAGTTCGTCGCAAGGGGGACTTACATATTCCCTCCCCGTTCTTCCATGAAGATCATCAATAACATAATCAGTTTCTGTCATAACCAAATGCCACGCTGGAATACCATGAGCATAAGCGGCTATCATATAAGAGAAGCCGGCGCCACAGCCGTACAGGAACTGGCTTTTACTCTTGCAAATGCCATAACCTATGTCCAGGCAGCTCTTGAGTCCGGGCTGGACGCCGATACATTCGCCCCCCGGCTTTCTTTTTTCCTGGCCGCTCACAATAACTTCTTTGAAGAAATCGCAAAATTCCGCGCTGCCAGGCGCATCTGGGCCGATATAATGAGGGACAGATTCAAGGCCAAAAACCCAAAATCCTGGAAATTCAGGTTCCACACCCAAACCAGCGGCGCCACTCTTACTGCCCAGGAACCGGAAAACAACGTCGTAAGAGTCACCCTTCAGGCGCTCTCTTCCATACTGGGCGGAACCCAATCCCTGCATACGAATTCAAGAGACGAGGCCCTGGCGCTTCCCACTGAAGAATCGGTAAGAATCGCTCTCAGAACCCAGCAGATCATAGCGCATGAAACCGGTGTGCCTGATGTGGTTGATCCTGTAGGCGGTTCCTACCTGATCGAAAACCTCACAGATCGAATCGAAGAGGAAGTCAATAGGTATCTCAAAAAAATCGAGGATATGGGAGGTATGCTCACAGCTATCGAACAGGGTTTCATCCAAAAAGAAATTCAGGAAAGCGCCTACACATACCAGAAACAGCTTGAGACCCATCAAAAAGAAGTAATCGGAATCAATACGTTTGTTACTGAGGAAAACAGGCCGCCGTTTGAAATCTATCACCCTCCCAAAGAAACAGAAGAAAACCAGATAAAACAGCTCAAACAGGTCAAAAGACTGAGATCGGAGAAAAGACTGAGCTCTAGTCTGAGGTCCTTAAGACAAGCCTGTCAATCTGATAAAAATCTAATGCCCTATATATATGACTGTGTCAAAGATATGGCCACTCTCGGAGAGATCACATCCGTACTCAAAGAGACCTATGGAACATACAGAGAAAATCTGATTTTTTAATTTAAAACAAAAAATCCTGTTATCTTTCATTGACAAGAGAAAGAGGTGATTTTAAACTAACAATATGCCCCGTTTCGGATGGAGGAAAGGTCTCGCAGTCATATTTGTTTTTCTGTTCTTTTCTTCTCCGGCAATTTCCGTGGATAAAGCGACTGCGCTGCGGATTGCCAATCTCATTGAAAAACACAAACAAGACATCATAGATATAAGAAGATTCATTCATATGAATCCGGAGTTAAGCAATAGAGAGTTTGAGACTTCAAAACTCGTGTCTTCAAAACTTCTTTCCCTCGATATGGAAGTCAGGTCAGAAATAGCAAAAACCGGGGTGGTCGGTCTGCTGAGGGGCAAACATGAGGGCATCACCATAGGTGTGCGTGCTGACATGGACGCCCTCCCTATTGAAGAACAGACAGGACTTGCGTATGCATCACTGAATACGGGTGTCATGCACGCATGCGGTCATGACATCCATACCTCTATGGCACTCGGCGCAGCCATTGTGTTGAACGAGATGAAGGACATGGTCAAAGGGAACATCAAATTCATTTTCCAGCCGGCTGAGGAAGGGGCCCCGCCCGAAGAAGAAGGCGGAGCTTCTTTGATGATAAAACAAGGTGTGCTGAAAAATCCTCCGGTAAGAGCCATCATCGGAATGCATGTGTGGCCGGAGGCAGAAACAGGCGAAGTTCTCATTTCCCCGGGCACTATATTTGCGGGTTCAGATACTTTTAAGATCACCATCAATGGAAAAAGCTCCCATGGAGCACGGCCGCATAAAGGGATCGATGCCGTATATATAGCTTCTCAAGTAGTGGTCTCTATTTATTCCATGATAAGCAGGACCGTTGACCCGGTTAATCCCGCTGTTGTGACCATAGGGAAAATATCAGGAGGTTCCCGGTCCAATATCATTGCCGATGAAGTGACCATGGAAGGAACCGTAAGGACATTAAACCGTGACACGCAAGAAAAAATAAAGCAACTGATAGAAAGGATAGCGGTCAGCAATACCCAACCTTTTGGAGCTTCTTATTCCTATATCTATAACAGGGGCACATCTCCCCTCTACAACCATCCTGACCTTACGGCTATTCTCAGGCCTTCTCTGGTTGATGCTGTTGGACAAAACAATGTCCGTTCCTTTGCTCCTCAGATGGTCGCAGAAGATTTTTCTGAATATTCCGAAAGGCTTCCTGGTTTCTACTTTCTTCTAGGTGTAAAACCCGCGTGGGAAGATTCGATTCACCCTCTCCACAGCTCCCAATTCAATCCCGATGAAAACTGTATTCCCGTAGGGATAAAAGTCCTGTGCCACCTTCTTTTAGACTGCCTTGACCATCAAGCGCAATTTGAAAACGAAAACGAGTAATGGCCTTTCCTTTCCTCTTTATCGCCCTGTCTTTCGCATCAGGAATATTTTTTTCATCACTGTGCGGCATCCCTCTTTCAATGCTGCTCATACTGCTGTTCATAAGCCTTTTGTCAGCCTGGATCCACTTGATCTCTTTAAGAAAAAACAAATCCGCATTTACTTTGTTGATTATCAGCACATTTCTCCTGGGCGCATCCCTGTATACTCAGTCAGACAATACATACGAAAAAAACCCTCTGTGCTCTTTTGAGGAAGAATCATATGTAGACATTGAGGGGACACTGTATAAATCCCCCTCTTTTTCCACAGACAGGGCCTATCTCTATATAAAAACAAAAGAAATCTCCTACCGAAACAAAACAGAAAAAATAAAAGGGAACATAAGAATTTCTGTGCCTAAAGGTCAACATTCTGATGCTCTCCATAAGCTACTGGTCCGTGATAAGGTCGAAATCTCTGCAAAGTTATCCGCCTCCCCCGTATTCAGAAACTTCGGGTATCCCCGGTCAAATATATTTCTCAAATTCAGAAAAATACACAAAACAGGTTTTGCAAAATCCCCTTTGCTTGTCAAAAAAACGGCTACGGGCAATAGCATCTCTCCCTTTCGCGCTCTTTCGCGACTCCGTCAGATACTGCAAAAAAAAATCGAAGAATTCTTCCCAGGCGAAAATCAAGGCGATATCTCTCCTTCCGGAGCGGTTGTGGAAGCTCTGCTTCTAGGGGAGAGAGGCAGAATGAGCGGGTCTATCACCCGGTCGCTTCAGGATTCAGGCCTGTATCATCTTTTCGCCATATCCGGAGCTCATATAGCCATCATTTCTTTCCTTATATTTTCTTTTCTTAAGGTCCTGAAAGTGCCTGAGAGGACATCTTACATCGTTCTTATTTTCATTCTTGTTTTCTATGCCATGCTTGTGGAGGGCCGCCCGTCTATAATACGCGCCACACTCATGACCATAATCTTTCTCATAGGAAAGCTGATATGGAAGGATACGAATCTTTTAAACACATTATCATTGAGCGCGTTTATCCTGCTCCTGTTCAATCCGTTCCATCTCTTTTCGCTGGGGTTTCAGATGACTTTTGCCGCCACCTTATCCATTGTTCTCTTCTTTCCCGTGATAATCAGGCATCTACCCAAACTGCCCTTGAATATAAGTGATATTCTGGTTCTCTCATTCACAGCACAATTGGGAATAATTCCCATCACCGCATCCGCCTTCAACCGGATTGCCTTTACCCCGCTCATCCTCAACCTTATAGCGCTTCCTCTCATATCCCTCATCATGGCCTCAGGATATCTCTTTGTCCCCATTGCCTTTATAAGTGCGGGTATTGCCCGGTTTCCGGTCAGACTCCTTGATCTGTTGATCACTGCTCTCATAAGTATCTCCGACTTTGCTTCCACCTTAGATTTTCTGTCATACAGAATACCCACTCCCCATACCTTGATCGTCTGCGGATATTATTTTTTCCTTCTTGCTTTTCTCGCTCCCAAAAAAATAAAAAGACAGAAAATTCTGACATCTGTTCTGTTTTTTGTTTTTTTCATCATGCTTATCACTCATCCGTTTCCCACAAAATCGAAACACCTGAGGATGACTGTTATTGATGTGGGAAACGGAGATTCCATTCTGATCGAATTCCCCGGCAACAAAAAGATGCTTGTCGACGGCGGAGGCTCTGCTTACGGAGACTTTGACATCGGTGAAAGGGTCGTATCTCCTGTCCTCTGGGACAAAGGAATTAAAAAAATAGATTATCTGGTTCTGACTCATTCCCATCCCGACCATCTCTACGGCCTGTTCTCTGTTGTTGAAAACTTCAGAATCATAGAATTCTGGGAATCATTATCTCCCGCAGCAGAGACGGCTTACCGGACATTTAAGAACAACCTGAGTCCAAAGACCAAAAAAAAAGAATTGTACAGGGGCGCCTCTTTCCAGATCGGAAAAGCAAACGTAAAAATACTCCATCCCGAAAAACCGGAGCGCCCGCCTGCTTCGGTCCATAACAACCAGTCACTGGTCATGATGATCACTTTCCGTGAAACGTCATTTCTTCTGACAGGAGATGCTGAATACCAGGCGGAGCAGGAGATTTTGTCTTATTACCATGACATCGAATGCCAGGTGCTGAAATGCCCCCATCACGGGAGCGATTCCTCCAGTACGGAGAGTTTCATTAAGGCTGTCTCTCCGGAGATCGTTGTGATCTCAGTGGGCAAAAATAACCTCTATGGGCTTCCGGACAGGGATGTCATCCGCCGATATGAAAAAACAGGCTCTGAAATCTACAGGACAGACCTACATGGAGCTGTAGAGATTGTTTCTGATGGAGAAAACATCTCCGCCCGTACAGCTGTTAAAAACAGAAAAACAGATTATCTGAAATAGATAAAAGAGATCTTCACTCCCAGTTCCCTCTCATCTGTAGATTCTGGGGACATTTCTGAAGGAATAAAGGTCTTATCCGTAGCTATGGTTAAATAAAAATCATCATCTTCACCAAGTTTCTCTTTGTTAATGGTATATGTCTTTTCAAACACAGCTTGTTCGGGAACGAATTCGTCCAGAATGGTATCATTGATCATAAAGATCACTTTCTGATCCTCGATGGCATTCTTATTCACTTCACCCCTTATGATAAGCAGGGCATCCTGATGAGGATTGTCAATGATACATTTGGCTTGTTTGGCTGTCCATCTCCAATTCTTGAAATGATAGTCCCTGTTCATTTCAAGCCCGTACCAGCCGTCCATATAGATGACTTGGGGAGCATCCAGAGGAGGTGGCGTCACTTTCAGTTTGCGATCGAGAATCATTTGTTCGGATTCTCCCGTCTTGTCATAAGGAGAATAAAAACCGATAGAAAGCTTCAAGGTCTCTTCACCCTTGAAGTCAGGATCAAATTCATCTATAAATACAGGGATATAAATCCTTTGGGTGAATTTGTATTCTTTGTCAGGTTCCCATTTGGACGTAGGGATTTCAGGAAAAAAATCCGCCTGAAAAAGAAGATTATCCCCATGCCAGAAATGGACAAATACATTATAGTCCCTTCTCATCCCCTCAAATTCACTGTCCGTGGTCCAGAGAAACGTCATATCAGTGACCAGGTTGTCCGTTAATGACTCTTCTGAAAAAGTCACTTCAAGGTCAACACCTTTTACGGTTGTTTTCTGTTTGCAGTTATGAGAAATAAATACCAGCATTAACATTAATCCGAGGGCATATAGCTTTTTCCACATAGCCAGCCTCCTCTATTGAAATATGCATCATTATAAATAAACCTCATTTCAATGTAAAGACATCCTCACTCTGTATATCAATAATATTTGCCATCATGCAAGCAAATGTTATATATTCCAGAATAAATGAAGTCAATTCTCTATTTACTCTCTTTCTTTTACAGATCCGGCTCCAGGTTCATAAGCTTTCTGTATGAAAAAAACATAAAGAAACAGCAGTCTTCTCCTATCCCTGTCATCTGCATAGGGAACATCACATTCGGAGGCTCAGAAAAAACCCCCCTGTCCATTAAACTCATAAAAATCCTTGTTGAAAAAGGCTTTAAACCCGCTTTTATCTCCCGTGGTTATAAAGGAAAATGGGAAAAGAAGGGAGGCATGGTGCTTCCCGGGCACAATCAGGTCTCTGATTGGAAGACCTTAGGAGACGAACCTTTTATGGCAGCCCGAAATGTTCCGGAAGCAGGGCTTTTTCTTGGGAAAAACCGGATTTTATCCTGTTTAAATGCCTGTAAGAAGGGATATGACATAGCTGTTCTAGATGATGGATTCCAGTACTATGCGCTTAAGAAAGATCTGAATATTGTTCTTCACGATATATCAAAAAAAGGGCTGCTTCGCGAATCTCTGTCCGCGCTAAAAAAAGCCCAAATAATTCTGCTGAAAAAAAATTCTCTGGAAGAAAAAAAAGCCGAACTAAAATCAAGTCTACCCGGAATACCTGTCTATGAATATTCTGTATTCCCAGAAGGGCTTGTAAAAATGAGTACCGGTCAGGCCCTTGCCGCAGACGGGTTAAAACAGAAAAAGGTATTGGCATTTTGCGGTATAGCCCAACCCCATAGATTTAAAAAAACACTTGAGGAAATGGGAATAAGGCCTGCTGCTTTCCTTACATTCCCGGATCACTATGACTACCCCCAAAAAGCCGTGAACAAAATACTGGATAAACACAGCTCATTAAACACGGATGTTATGGTCACGACTGAAAAAGACTCGGTTAAACTTGAGGGGATAAACCGCTTCAAAAAGAAGCCCGTGTACTATGTAAAGATCGATCTTGATATAGAGAAAGGATTTTTTGACCGGGTTTTTTCCAGCATGAGCTTACCAAAAAAATGAACGCTTCCTTGAGACATAAATGTGAATATTCGGTTTTCTACGGTGCTAAGGCCTTCCTGAAAATCCTCCCCAGAAACGCCGTTTTTTTCATGGGCCGTACAGTGGGACATCTCCTGTTCGAGTTGGATAAAAAACACAGACGCTTAGCTTATTCCAACTTAACAACAGCATTTGGAAACAAAATCTCACCTGAAGCTAAAAAAAAGATAATCAAGGCCTCTCTTACCCATTTCTGTCAGGTCTTCGTTGACTTCATACGAATATCCGGACTTAAATCTGAACAAAAAGACAAACTGATCTCAGTGGAAGGAGAAGAAATACTTGAAAATCATTTAAGCCGGAAAAAAGGGATCCTTGTTTTTACAGCGCATTTCGGACTCTGGGAGATCGCAGCACATATATTATCCAAACATAAAAAACTCAATGTCATAGCAAGGCCCCTGGACAATCCACTTATGGAAAAAGAACTCTCTGGGATGAGAATCAATGTGGGATCCCATGTGATCTACAAAAAGAATGCGGCCAGGCCTGCCCTCAGGGCTCTCCGCAGAAATGAAATCGTTGCTGTGCTCATTGACCAGAATGTGTTGCGAAAAGAAGGTGTGTTTGTTCGGTTTTTTGGAAAAAAAGCCTCCACCACTCCGTCTTTGGCCACTTTTTTTCTGAGAACAGAGGCACCCATAATTCCTATTTTTTGTTATCCTGCTGCAAGGCACAGCTATCATCTGAAAATAATGGAGCCGCCTCATTTGAAGCTGACAGGGGATGTCGACAAAGATGTGACAAACATCACACAAATCTGCACGGATATCATAGAAAAAGAAATAAAAAGGCATCCCCATCTATGGTTATGGTTTCATGACCGATGGAGAAGCCGACCATTAGATGAAGCTGGGGGGGGTGGATGATCTTTCACCTGATTTTTAATGTTTGAACTTTTTTGATAACTGTACTATTCTTTATATTCGGGACGGAATCAAACAGATGAGATCCTATAAAAGAAGGCCGGACCAGTTAAGACCCTTAAAATTCAAACCAGACCTTCTTGACTATTCGGACGGTTCTGTTCAAATAGAACTGGGAAAAACTAAAGTCATTGCCTCAGCCACCATAGAAGAAAATGTACCTCTTTTTCTCAAAGGCAAAGGTTCGGGATGGATCACCGCTGAATATTCCATGCTGCCCTGCTCGACTGAGATAAGGACAAGAAGAGAAAGAGGCGCCAGAATCTCGGGAAGAACCAAAGAAATCCAGAGACTCATCGGACGCTCGCTAAGAGCTGTGACTGACTTGAAAACGCTGGGAGAGAGGACCATTATCATCGATTGTGATGTGATACAGGCAGACGGAGGCACCCGAACTGCTTCTGTTACAGCGGGCTGTATTTCCCTGGCTCTTGCACTCAAAAAACTCCTGGATGAAAACCAGATCAAACAGATGCCTCTGAAGAACCTTGCCGGAGGCGTAAGCGTTGGTATGGTAAACGGAGAATGCCTTCTGGACCTTGACTATGTGGAAGACTCAAATGCCTCCATAGATATGAATGTCATCGGGACGGATACGGGTCATTTTGTGGAAATACAGGTATCTGCTGAAAAATCTCCTTTTATGAAGAAAAAATTCCTTGAGCTCCTTGACCTGGCTGAAAAAGGGATCACGGAGATCGTTCAGTCACAAAAAGAGGTCCTCAAAAATAAAAGCCCCCTTTTCATTGCCTACAATCATATGGAATAAACATGAACAGAATACTGATCACCGGGGGAGCTGGATTCTTAGGAAGCCACCTCTGCAAAGAACTGCTCAAACAAAAAAAAGACGTCCTTTGTATAGACAATTTCTTCTCAGGAAGCAAAAACAATATAAGGGATTATTTCAGCCATCCCTATTTTGAATTCATCAGGCATGACATCATCCATCCTTTTTTTGCTGAAATCGACGGCATCTATCATCTCGCCTGTCCTGCTTCTCCTATCCACTACCAGTACAATGCCATAAAAACAATAAAAACCAATGTCATAGGAACCATAAACATGCTTGGTTTGGCAAAAAGGACAAAGTCAAAAATCCTGCTTGCCTCATCATCCGAAATATACGGAGATCCGGCCGTGCACCCTCAAACCGAGGAATACTGGGGAAATACCAATCCCATTGGAATAAGAAGCTGTTATGATGAAGGAAAAAGAGTCGCTGAAACTCTCATGATGGACTATCACAGACAAAACAAAGTCGATATAGGGATATGCCGCATCTTTAACACCTATGGTCCTCATATGGCTTCGGATGACGGAAGAGTTGTGAGTAACTTTATTGTACAGGCGCTTAATGGAAAACCCCTCACTGTTTTTGGCGACGGCACACAAACCCGCTCCTTCTGCCATGTCTCGGACACGATCCGCGGTCTGATATCTATGATGATAACCGAAGATTTCACAGGCCCTGTCAATCTGGGCAATCCTGAGGAACACACCATCCTTGAGCTTGCAGAAAAAATTATTCAAGTCACAAAGAGTACATCCAAAATAACCTTCAAACCCCTTCCCAAAGACGACCCTCTGCGGAGGTGTCCTGATATCACCCTTGCTAAAAAAAAGCTGAACTGGGAGCCAAAAGTCAGCCTTGACCAGGGTTTGGAGAGCACCGTGGAATATTTCAAAAAACAAATCCTTTAATCCGGAGAATTTATTTCTTTAAAATTATTTGATAAATCTTTATAATACTTTTTCAATGTATTATATGGTATGAAATAAGGAGGTTACGATGATATCTCTCTCCACAATAATAATAATCGCGATTATTATTATAGCCATAGTTCTCCTGTCTTTTTTAATCGCCAAACAGTACAGAAAAGTAGGGCCCAATGAAGCCCTTATTATCTCAGGCGGTTTGAAAAAGACCATAACCCTTCCGGACGGAAGAAAACGCAAAATAGGTTACCGCTACCGTTTGGGTGGCGGGACATTTGTATGGCCTCTGTTGGAAACAGTGAACATCCTTCCCATGGATGTGATCAATCTCAGCCTCAAAACCCCGGAAGTGCTCACGCACAACGGAATCCTCATTCAAGCGGAAGCCTCGGCTCAAGTTAAGATCAACTCGGATGAAGACTCGATCCACCTTGCCGCCGAACAATTCCTGGGGACCGGCAAGGAAGGGATCAAAGAGGTCTCCCAGACGATCCTGGACGGAAAGATGAGAGCCGCGATAGGGTCGATGACAGTGGAAAACATATACAGAGGAAGGCATGAATTCGCTGGCAAGGTCATTGAGTCAGTAAAAAATGACTTCTCGAATATGGGACTCATGCTCCTTTCCTTCTCCCTTAAAGAAATCAGTGACACTCAGGGTTATCTGGATGCTCTGGGAAAGCCGCATATCGCCGCAGCCAAACGAGACGCAGCCATTGCCGAAGCTGAGACAGAAAAAGAGGCAGTCATAAAATCGTCGCAGGCTAGAAAAGAAGGAGAGGTCGCCCGGTTAAGCGCTGAAGCACTGATTGCCAAAGCCCAGTGGGAAAATGAAGCAAAAAAAGCAGAGTCTCAAGTACAGGTAAACAGTAAAAAAGCCCAGGCAGACCATGCCTACGAACTGGAACGTTATCGATTGAGTCAGCAGATCAAAAAAGAAGAAGCAAAAGTGAGGGCCATTGAAAAGCAGGAAGCCATAAAAATAGAAGAAATGGAGATCAAACGAAAAGAGAAAGAACTCGATGCCACGGTCATAAAACCTTCAGATGCTCGAAAATACCAGATCAAGGCAGAAGCTGAAGCTGAAGGCTACCGCATCCAAGCAGAGGCAGAGGGAAAAGCCGAAGCCAACAAACTGGAAGGCATAGCTGATGCGGAGAGAATAAGAGCACAGGGCGCTGCTGAGGCGGAAGCCATGCTGAAAAAAGCAGAAGCCTGGGGCAAATACAACCAGGCCGCCTTCCTTGATAACTATCTGAAAATACTCCCGGAGCTGGCGAAAAATGTCTCCGAACCCCTGTCAAAGGTCGATAAGATCGTTCTGGTGGGAGGAGAAAAAGGAACAGGAGCCACAAAAATTACTTCCCAGGTCGCGGATGTGCTTGCTCAAATGCCGGATGTAGTGAAATCCCTAACCGGTGTTGACCTTAAAGAATACCTTAAGGAAAAATTCAGCACAGAGAAGAAAGAAAAAGACTGATATTAATTTGAGACTAAGAAGATGATTTTATCAGAAAAGGCAAACCAAATCGGCGAATCGCCAACTTTTAAAGTAAACGCCAAAGCTAAGGCGATGAAAGCCCAGGGAATTGATGTGGTCGATCTCAGTGTGGGAGAGCCCGACTTTCCCACACCTGAAAATGTCAAAATAGCTGGTATCAAAGCGATTGAAGAAAATTTCACCAAATATACCCAGATAGACGGGATGCCCTCACTCAAGCAGGCGGTCATAGAGAAACTGAAAAAAGACAACGGCCTGGATTATGAAAAAAACCAGATCATCATTTCCTCCGGTGCCAAGAGCTCGCTCTATCATCTCATCCAGGCTATTATAAACGATGGAGATGAGGTCATCGTTCCTGCGCCCTACTGGGTAACCTATCCTCATGCGGTGTCTTTAGCAAAGGGAAAACCTGTTACCATTCAAGCCAAAGAGGAAAACAGCTTTTTGATAACCCCCGAACAGCTGGAAGCATCCATTTCCCCTAAAACTAAAGCCATTATCCTTAACAATCCATGCAATCCGACAGGGGCTGTTTATAATAAAATACAGCTGGAGGCACTTGCCGATATCATTTTGGAAGAAGACATCTTTGTAATCGCTGATGAGATCTACGAAAAACTTGTGTACGAAGAAGCGAAATTTCACAGCTTTGCATCGTTGGGTGAAGAAGTAAAAAAGAAAACAGTCATAATAAACGGAGTATCCAAGGCTTATTCCATGACGGGCTGGAGAATAGGCTATGCTGCCGGACCCACAGAAATCATAAGCGCTATGAATCGAATCCAAGGCCATACCACATCCAATGCCTGCTCCATCTCCCAGAAAGCAAGCCTTGAGGCTCTTTCCGGGCCTCAAAATACCATTTCAAAGATGGTTTCGGAATTCCAGAGACGAAGAAATTATACCCTCATGAGATTAAAATCCATACCGGGAATCTCCTGCTTTGAATCCAAAGGGGCTTTCTATCTTTTCCCGAATGTATCTTCGTTTTTTGATAAAGAATTCAAAAATAATCAAATGCGCAACTCCTTTGGCATGGCATATTATCTCTTGAAAGAGGCACGGGTCGCGATCGTTCCGGGCGGAGCTTTCGGGGCTGAAGGATATCTCCGCATATCCTATGCCACGTCCATGGAAAATCTCGAAGAAGGGATGGACCGGATCACTCAAGCTCTCTCCGAACTCAAACCCGCCAAAAAGACTAAAAGAATTTCCCTTAACAATTCAATAACCCATTACCAGTCCAGCCCGCCTGTTGATTCCTCCCTGTCCGTACAGATGAAGGAAGCTCTGGTCACTGAAATGGAAAACCATCTCAGTTATGAAAACTATTTTGAATGGAACGCAAATATCAACGGAGTTATCATTCAGTTGAGGACAAATGTTCCCCATCTTTATGACTTCTGGGTTGAAAACTGGTACCCGGCTCAACTGGAGTCAGACCTAGAGCCTCACGGCATCATCTATGCCGTGGACAAAATCCCCGGACGTGAACCCCGGGCCTTTTACAACTCGGACACAAAAACCGGATTCCTTGTTAATACAGATAACTACGGTCCTCTGCGAAGCCTGGCATTCGGTCTGGTCATGGATGTTTCAGAAAGGCTATTCAACGTTCATGCGGTCCGTGGCATGTCTGCTGAATTCCAGGGAAATTCCTTTGTCCTCATAGGCCCCAAAGGAACCAGTAAAACAAAGATCTTCTTTGATTTGCTCCGGAATCCGGACATGCGCCTTCAGTCAAACGAGATCGTGTTTGTCAGATTTTCCGGCCGCCTTCCTATAGCCGACACTCCGGAAAGAAAACTGTTCATGCCCACCAATGTGGTAAAGTACGACTCTCAATTTGCCTCGTTTTTTGACAACAGCAAATGCGAAAACGTAGTGCTCAAAAAAGAAGAATGTCAAAACCAGGCCTGCCTTGAGGAAGATGACTGCCGTCTGGACAGAGGTTCTCCCTTCTGTTATGAAGCAGGGAAAAAATCTTATGCTCTCTTAGATCCTTACTGGATCAAAGGCCCTGAAAAACATGTCAAGCGCAGCGCCCTCAACTGGTTGTTTATCCTAAGGAAAGACAATGTGTCACCTCCCTCCGTCAAACTGGAAGCGGATGACGCCCTGAGAATGCTGGAATCCGGAGAAAGTCTGGGGACCCTACCGGAAATAGGTCCGGCAAAAACAAATCCCTTTTACAACCCCCATATTCTGCTGACAACACCGGACCGGATGGAATCACAGAGAGATTTTTATAAAAGATTATTGGGAAGCACATCCTGCTTCCTCATAAACAGCGGCCAGGCAAAACCTGACCATATACTGGATATTATGAAGCAAAAACAAGAATAGAGTTACATCCTTATGACACAAACATGAATGACGAAAACATATTTGATTTAAAGGCTTATCAGAAATTCGCTGAAGAACTAAAAAGAGTCCTTCAGGGACCCAATATTCGAACAGTAGACATGAATTGGCTGGAATCACGTGCCAAATCCGCCGGAGTTAAAACAAAATACGGCTCCTACGGATGGCGCGCAGCCATATCCAGCCGAATCGCTCCCAAAACCGTTTACCTCGGTACAGAGCCGGTCAGGCTTCCCAATCCAAGTGAACAGCAAAAAAGCATCATAGCGGCCGCCCCCGAAGAACTGGATAAAGTGCTTCATCTTCTCAGAACCATGCCGTTCTACCACATCCGCCGGAGGATGGGCGAAAACGACATGTTCAATCCCATGTGCCATCTCATTGTTCCCGAAGCAGATGTGGTGAATTACCGCATAGGGTACATGTGGGGCACGACCATGTTCAAACCGGAAAACAGCGCCAAAGAAAGACCGGGACCTGAATTCACTATGATCCATATTCCCGAAGAACATCCCCTAAAACAGCAGGTCCTGGCCATCCCGGAACACAACATCAATGTGGCACTGGGGACCGACTATATGGGAGAGGACAAAAAGGGATTTTTGCGCCAGGCCATGTGGGCTGCTGATACCAAAGGCATGCTGGGGCTTCATGCGGGTACCAAAAAAGTGACGGCTGTGGGACAGGATGAAAAACTCAAAAAATACGGCGTGTTCCTCTTCGGTCTCACTGCGACCGGAAAATCCACCTGGTCATGCCACCAACTGGGGCTTGACCACAGCAAAAGCGAGAAAACCCTTGTGACACAGGATGACATATGCTTTCTGAGAAAAGATGGTTCTGCCTTTGGTTCAGAGAACAACTTTTTTGTCAAAACCGACGTGGAAGAGAAATATCAGGAAGCCATGTACAATGCTTTGATTGACAAATCAGCGCTTTATGAAAACGTGATGATCAAGGCCAACGGAGAACCTGACTTCCTGGACGAAAGCTTGACCGCCAACGGAAGAGCCGTGATCCAGCGTAAAAAACTGCAGGTAAAAATAGACGGAAAAATGGTCAACATCTTTTCCGACTCCATTAATCTTCCTCCTATTGAAGAGCTGGATGGGCTGATCTTTGCTTTCATCACACGGCGAAACACTATTATGTCCTTTGCCCAGGAACTCACTCCGGCCCAGGCTGTTCTTGCTTATTTATGGGGAGAAAGCACTCACTCTTACGCCAGCCAGCCTGCCAAAGCCGGCGAGACGGTTCGGATCGTAGGAACAGACCCTTTTATCATCGGGTCCAGAGCCAAAAAGGTCAACCGCCTCTATGAGATCCTCATGACTCTCTCCAGCAATTATCCGGATAAACTCAAGTGCATGCAGTACAACACCGGAGGGGTGGGAGAGATCATAGAAACCTATGAGGAAAACGGAACAAAGAAAAAAAAGCTCGTCCGTAAAGTCAAGCGCATCCCCATAAACCTTATGGCCCAGATTCAAAGAGGGGATGTGCGCGGGACCAATACTTATGAGAAAGGAAGGCTGGGTACCCGGCATATTATCAAGGCTGAAGGCCAAAACCTTGATGAATGGGACCCCGGAAAATATTACTCTGAACAGGAGATCCTGCAGTATATCCACAAGCTGGTCCAGGGAAGGAGACAATTTACTGAAGAAGTCGCTAAGGAAGGTCTGAGAGACGAAGTGATGTGGGCTGCTGAGCGTTCCTTTAGAATAGACAAAAGCGAAGAAAGATCCAGAGTTTATTTAAATAAAGAAGGCGGGGAAAAGAGCGAACCTGAAAAAGAGAAAAAGTCTTTCGAAACCAAGACCAGGCCCAAGAGAGGCGGATTCTGGCGGAGCTGGTAAGTATCCTCTTTATTTTGAGAGGCGGTCTTCGATTTCCTGGGCCATGATGTGGAGGATCAAGAGGTGTACTTCCTGAACTCTGGGCGTCGATGCAGAGGGTACATCCAGAAGATGGTCAGGAATCCGGGCCAGTTTTCCCCCGCCTCTGCCTGTTAAAGCCACGGTCATAAGTCCCTTATCATGGGCTGCTTTTAACGCATTGATCACAGACGGGGAATTCCCGCTGGTTGAAATCCCCACAGCTACGTCCTGCTCTTTGCCCAATGCCTCGATCTGACGGCTGAAGACGTGACTGTAGCCTCTATCATTCGCGATCGAAGTCAGAGCAGATGTATCTGTGGTCAAGGAAACAGCAGGCACAGCTTTTCTGTTTTTCAAGAACTTGTTTACCAGCTCTGCGGCAAAATGCTGGGCTTGAGCTGCGCTCCCTCCATTTCCAAACACCAGAACCTTTTTTCCTTTGTTTAAATGCTTTACTGTCTTCTGGATCACTTCTTCAAGCAGATCCCCATTCTTTTCAAAAAAATTCCTGGCTGTTTGATTCAGCTCTTCGGTAATTTTTCTTAAATAATCCAATTTTCAATCCCTTCCAATCCAATAATCTATCATGACTACCCGGCAAAAAGCAACTCAGAAAAACAGCAAAGAAAAACAAATTTCATATCTCGCATTCATCAAAAATAATCATTATAATGATACATCATGCGTTCTATCATCCTTTATGTTTATATTGTATTCTGCGCCCTCATGCTCACACCGATTCTTCTGGTATGTGCCCTTCTCAACCGTCCGGAACCTCTTTTTTTACTGAGTAAACATGCGGTCTCTGTAGGAGAGGTCATTCTGGGGCTTAAAATTGAATACAAGGGCCTCCACAGGATAAAAAAAGACCACAGATATATCTTCATGCCCAATCACCTCAGTATGCTGGACGGGCCCCTTATCTTTAAATGCATCCCTCAGAATATAAGGGTGATCCTGAAACAGGGCGTATTCCGTCTCCCTGTAGTGGGCCAGGCAATGAAAGAGGCTCACTTCATTCCCGTTGACCGAATGGGAAAACAGGGAGGGAAGAGAGCCGTACAGAGAGCTGTGCGCATGATCAAAAAAAACAATGTTTCCTTTCTTATTTTTCCGGAAGGGACTCGAAGCAGCGACGGAAAACTTCAGAAATTCAGACGAGGTGGTTTTTTTATGGCCATAGACAGTCAAACGCCTATTGTTCCTGTATCCATCATAGGGACTTATGACCTCATGCCCAGGGGAAGCTGTTTTATAAAAAAAGGGAAAATCAAAATCATATTCCACCCTCCCGTTTCAGTCGAAGGGTACACTCATGACAATATGCAGGACCTGATTGACAAGGTGTTTAAAATAATCCAAAAAGAATGATTTAAAATTGAAATAAAGTATAATTTGGATTATACTAATCATGATTATACTTTTTGACCCAATAATTGGAGGGAACCTATGAGAAGCAAGACTCATATCTCTGAGGAAAGGGGGCTGAATGAAATTCATCAATCGTGAAAAAGAACTTGAGATTCTGGATGAATACTACAAAAAGGAAGGATTCCAATTTGTTCCTATCTACGGAAGAAGACGAATCGGGAAAACCAGATTGATACAAGAATTTATCTCCAATAAACCTGCTGTTTATTTCCTTGCCGATATGGTTTCAGAAACTGAGCAGCTCAAAAATCTTGGGAGATCATTTGGTGAATACCTCCAGGATTTCATACTTAGTGAGAGAGGATTTAAAGATTGGTACCAATTTTTTCAATACCTAAAAGAAAAGGATCCTAAAAAATTGATCGTAGTTATTGATGAATTTCCTTACTTAGTGAATTCAAATCCTGCTATCTCTTCTATTTTTCAGAAGGGAATCGATGAATACCTTAAAAACACCAACATTTTCCTCGTTCTTATGGGATCAAGCGTAGGAATGATGGAAAAAGAAGTCCTTATCTACAGAGCTCCTTTATACGGAAGAAGAACCGCTTCCATTAAGGTTCCAGAGATGAAATTCCACTCCCTTAAAAATTTTTTTCCGGGAAAAGATTTCATCGACCTTACTCATATCTTCTCCGTCTTCGGAACTGTACCTGCTTACGTAGAAAAATATGACTCCAGTAAAGACATATTCCAAAATATCGAATCTCTCATTCTTGATACAGGCTCTTTTTTTTACAACGAGGTTGAATATCTACTGAGAGAAGAGCTGAGAGAACCTCGAAACTACTTTGTTATACTTAAGGCCATCTCTCAAGGGAAAAGGCGGGTTTCTGAAATCATCAATGACACGGGCTTTGAAAAAAGTCTAGTCTCCCGATATCTTGAGATATTGAAAAGTCTTAACATTGTGATTAAGGATACACCCGTTACTGAAAAAAATCCCAAAAAGAGTAAAAAAGGGATATACAAGCTTAGGGACAAATTTTTTACCTTTTGGTTTAAATATATTTTTCCTAATAGAGAAAGAATCGAAATTGGTCGATCCGATTTTGTCCTTGACCTCATAAAAAACACCTTTGAAGATTTTGTTTCCTGGGTTTATGAAGAGGTGTGCGTGGACCTCTGCCTTGATTTTTTAGATAAAGGAATACTTTCCTTCACCTCCATCGGAAAATGGTGGTCAAAGGATGGAGAAATCGACATGGTTGCTCTTGACGAAAATACCAGAACCGCTTACTTTGGCGAATGCAAATGGAGCCTGAAAAAAGTTGGAGAAGATACCTACAGAAAACTCCAAAAAAAATCAAGTCTTGTGGATTGGCACAGTAAAGACCGTCATGATCAATTCATTCTTTTTTGCAAGAAAGGATTCACAAAAAATTTAGAGGAAATCGCCCAAAAAGAAAATGTCCTTCTGGTCCACAAAGACCGAATCATTTCTTGATATTGTATAATATACCTAAAACTCATTTTTTCAGAGGAAAATAAGGGACTTAAATTGAGCTATCTTGGGTCCAAAACAAACCAATAGAGGTCAGGAAAGATTGAAGGAGCTAATTGATGAATATGGAATATATAGAATATAATAAACTGAGATGTTTTTCTCATAATGAAAAAAGGATGTCTGAGAAATGAGTGAACTGTCAGAAAAACTGGGAATTAGGATAGGCGTACCTGTTGAGATGCTGGCTGTAGCTGTAAAAGAATCTGCTATCCGATGCAAGACATTGGATTCCAACATTCCAATCACTCTGCGAAAAGTAAGATTGCAGGTTGAGGGTGAGATTCTGACTGTCATACCTGAAAACTTATGGCAGTTCGGGAATACATATCACATGTCGGGGAATGTCAAATCAGTGAGGATTGATATCCCTGCTCTGAATCTTGATCCGCTGGCTTTACGTGATCCCTGGCCGTGGGATCCCAAAGAACAATACTGGGGCGAATCTGGAGATCCAAGCATGAAGTATTTTAAAGATATCATCAATTTCGGTCCCAGAGTCTCCTATGAAATGGAACAGATCCTCCCCCTAATGGACTTAGACGATCCATTTGACGATCCAATTATAGAAGCGAATGATCTATTCGAAACTGGGTATTACGAGGAAGCCTCCAGGGCTATAGAGCCTCTT
>CAZSZS010000171.1:0-10718 GCA_964611275.1 uncultured Eubacteriales bacterium | reverse complement strand
TTGTGATAGCATCCCAGATCCTTTTTATGATGTGGTGAAACCGAGCAGTTTTTCTTCCTTTGAGAATGATCCGGATCCGGTATGTGACAGGAATCATAAATGCCAGAAAAGTGGCGATAATGACCAGGCTGAAAATAATTTTTCCCAGAGTAGAAAGCATTTTTTTCCCTCCTTTGTTATCCTGCAGTGCTCATTTTGTTCATTTTATCTTATGGTATTTTTTTTAATTCTCCAAATGTTTTTTAAAACTGATAGGAGATCCCGAGCCGTAATACCCTGGGAGACTGGATCTCAGTGGCATAGCGAAGGGGGAATTCAGGCCCTGTCCATTCGTTCTCTTGTGTGGCCAGACCCAGGTTCAGCACATTGAATCCGTCCAGAATGAATCTCAGCTCGGAGCTTCCCAGGTGAAATCTTTTCTCCAGCCTCAGATCCACAGTGCTGTTGAATTCATAACGGGCTACTCCGCTGGGGTGTGCCTGTATGTAAAAGGGCCCCTGGTTGAGCCCCTCAATAATGATTTTTCTTGAGAAAGGCTGTCCGTCATAGTATTTGATGATCCCGGAAAACAGGAAACCGAGAGGGGCGGAATACTTAAATCCCAGTCGTGCGGTATATCCTCTGTCAAAACAGGGCCTTCCTTCCGTGTTGATCATGGCATTGGGGTCATTGAATAAGGTGCCGATCACATTGATATCGTTTTCAAGAGAAGTGTTTCCCTGATTTGTGGTGCCCACAGCGTTTATGGCTGTAAGAGAAAGGAAAAGAGAGAAGGAGTCGCCAAAGTGTTTGATGAGATTCACATCCAGCCCGTAATAGTAAGTGGCTCGGGTGTCCTCTTCGAGATTTGAAAGAAGGAAAAAATCATCTCCCAGGCTTTCCTGATTTTGATTGAATACCGTAAAAAGAAGGTCATCGTAGGTGTATGGGGTTTGGTCATCACCAGGGTCAATATAATAAAGCGGTTGGTATTCAAAGAAAGAGACGCCGATGTTTTGTGTGTTCACAGCGCTTCGATAGGCTCTATAAAATCCGGAAAGAGAAAAATGCCATATGGATTTGAAATTTATATTGTAAGAAATGACCGCTTCATCCGCATACGGCCTCTGGATATCCGGATCAATAACTGAATAATAAGGACCTTCCCGCCTTAACAATTCTCCCTTCTCATTTTCCTGAAACAGCTGATCATGGTTCGTATCATTCCAGGTGTAAACTAAGGAACCCGGAGCGTTTTGATTTCCATAGGATACGTATTCCAGAGGAAGCGTGTTGAAATATCTGGCATAAGAGAGCTTGAGCACGGATGTTTTGGCTTTGGACAAAGGGATGATAAGCCCTAATCTCGGGGAAATGTTCAGCCAGTTAATTTTATGTGCCTCTTCTTGTGAACCCGGAACCCATGCCTTTGCTGAGGAGAGATGAGCCCCGATATAAATGGAGAACAGATTTGAAAAGGTAAGAGTATCCTGGAAAAAGAGATTGAGATCCATCCCTTTTTCTTCAAGGGATACAGGTGTGTTGTAATGAGCTGCCTGAATAGGTTCTCCTTCAAAAAAAAGAAGATGGATATTGTCCATAACATCCATATCCTGAGATGCGGAAGAAAACTGCATATTCATTCCGTATCGCAGGGTATGGTTCAATCCTAAAAATCGGGAAAAGACCGATGTTCCTTTAAAGAGAAACACAAGCTTTTTGCTTGAATTCTGCTCTTCGAACGGAGCCGCGCCTCCGAGAAAGTCTTCGGTAACGAGTTCCCGGGAATGGGGGAGTGAGGCCTCTTCCTGAAAGTCATAGTCATGATTTCCCTGGACATAGCCCAAACCAGCCCTTAAATGATGCTTGTTGCTTATATGGCCCTCCCATAAAGCCTGAAACACATTGAAATGTTCTGAGCCTACATTAGTGGATGAGAAGGGCACATCCCTTGCCGCTCCTAAGGAGGAGTGATTCAGGGATTGTCCGGTCCAGAGGAGACGGAGCGTGTTTTTGGGCGACAGGCTGTATTTAAGGCTCAGGAGGCCTGAGAGAAGAGAGCTTTTGTTTTCCCCCTCAAAGTCAGCCAGGTCGCGGGAGAGGTCAAATCCGCTCACTGAAGTAAAAAAAGACAGTTTCTCTGAAACCAGAGGTCCTGAAAAGCGGAAATTTCCCTGTGTCAGATAATCAAACGTATGAGCCTCATCTATTCCTTGGCTTTGAAGTGATTCCGTGATATTGGAATCCTGCAGGGAATGATGGGTGTAAAAACCTGAAAGAGCGCCGTGATAGTCACTGGTTTCTTCTCCGGTGACAAGATCCAGGTATCCTCCGGGATGAACATATTCCGGGGGATGGCCGGCATTGTATAGATAGAAGTGATCCAGAGAGAAGATGTCCGGATAAAGAAGAGGCGTGCCTCCCTGAAAAGGGTCCGTGATATCCATCCCGTTGAGCAGGAACCTGTTTTGTGTCCAGGAGCTGGCGCCCCTGGAACTGAAAAGAGCCGGGATCCCGCTCCACAGTCCTCCCACATCGATCCGGTCAGTGACAGCGGAGAGGTCCTGATTTTCAATCAAAGACCATATGTTCAAACCTGAAGGCATCTCTTTGATCTGCAGTCTGTTGAACAGAGTGAACCGAGAAGCGCTGGAATAATCCATTCGCACCACGCGGCACTGTGAATCTCCTACCTGGTCTTCGTTGAATACTGTGATTTTTAAGAGAAGGTATTCCTCGGGATCCAGTGCTGTTTTTTTTTCAAAACTCTTGTATCCGGAATTTGAAAACTTGACCGTATATTCGCCGGGTTCAAAACCCAGGGCTGTGAAAAACCCGTTTTTATCTGTGATGCATTTGCTGGTTCGGGTGCTTTCATTGTTTAAAATAGTGATTTTTAATCCTGTTAGAGGATTTTGCTCAGAGTCAAGAACCTGGCCCCAGAACATGCCTTTTTCCGATGCGAAAATCAGATGGGATACCAGAAGAGATATCAGGAATATAAGAATGGATAAATCGAGAAGTCTTTTTCGCACGGGTTCTTTTCTCTAGTCCGGGTTTTAAATATTTTTGTGTTTTTATTTAAGCCTGTCAAGGTATTTTCTCATGGCTACTCATAAACTCATATCAATCTGCCACATATCCGGCCCGGTGGGTGATCTGGTAGCCGCCCCCTCCTATTCGAACCTCTATTTTATGGAACTTGTTGTCCGCTTTATAGTCCCTGGGAGTGTAGTAGACAAGGTAATAATTTTCAGAGGCTTCAACCGCTGTTTGAAACGAATCGAGTGCATTGGCAGAACTGATGGAGACGCCTCCTGTGGCATGGGCCAGGTCGCTGAAGGCCTTGAATATATCAGAGGATTTTTCTGAGACCGTTGCTTTTCCAAGGGAGCTTCTCATCTGGGTTACATCTGACTCATATGAAGAAGGGTCTGTAAGATAAATAAAGTGGCTGGCTATGGTTGAGTCTGAAAAGGCATTTTGTATTTTCTCTTCGTCAAAAGTGACATCTTTTCTGAAAAAACTAAAAAGGTCCTGAACAAGAGATATAAGATTTGGCTGGTCCTGACTCATAGAGGTTATGATAGCCATTTCCTTAGGGTCCATCTGGGGCAATACGTCCATCTGATAAAAGATAAAAACATGTTTCTGCCCCTGTTTTTGTTTTAAATATTCCGCGAAATTCAGAAGATTCTGCTGGTCCATATACCTTAGATCCTTCCATCTTCTGTACATGTCATGGACCCTTTCGAGCTGCTGCTCGGTATCTAAGTTAATGTGTGAAAGTCCGGATAAAATAGTGAGGATCTCTCTGTTCAGGCGGTGATATTCAGCGCTCCCCAAAGCCGTATCTTTTTTGAGCTTGGATTTGAGCTGGGAAGCGCATTCTTCTCTGGGAAGCCGGGAAAGAGCTTCTTTGGACAGATTATACGTTTTCATCGGCGTCATCACGATCAGCGAATCACCTTTTTTTATGACCTTTTGAAAGAAATAGTCAATGGTGCCGGCGATTTTTTGTGTGTATTTATTGACCTCAAAAACAAGAACGAAATTCCGGGAAACATCTGGCTGAACTGGGTTTTTTTGGGTTGGTTCCGTTTGGGGAAGCTCTTTCTTTTTTACAGAACTCTCCATGATCAGATAGACCGCATCTATTTTCTGTTGTACCCTGTCTTCATACAGCTCAAAATCCTCAATGGAGAGGTCAGCAACAAAGCTTCCTCCTTTGAGCACACGGACCGGGACCTCGATGCTGACCACTCTCTCTGCATGCTCTTCCTGTGGGAAAGAAGGACTCAAAAAGAGTAAACACGATAGAAACAAAAACACGCTTATCATTAATTTTTTCATCTATTCGTTTCTCGTTTAGCCTGGATGATGAACACGGCTATTTTTATTTATGAACAGTTCAGACAGATGATACACACAGAGGACAGGAACAGTCAATACGCATTCCGCATGGTTTTTTAATTGAATACACGGGCAAAAAAAAATAATATATAGAGGAGAGTGCTTCAAAATTTCTTTGGAGAAAAACGATTATGAGTAATGACTATGATGTGGCCGTCTTCGGAGCCGGTCCCGGAGGGTATGTAGCTGCCATAAGGGGGGCTCAGTTAGGGAAAAAGGTCCTGCTGATAGAGAAGGAAAAAATCGGCGGAGTGTGTACGAACTGGGGATGCATCCCTACTAAATGGCTCATCCACCAGGCCCAGTTATTCAGCGGGATAAAAGAAAACAAGAATCTGGAAGGCCCTGTGAATGAGATCAAAATGAATCTCAAGAAATGTCAGAAAAACAAACAAAGATGCGTTGACAGTCTGGTCAAAGGCGTTGAATTTCTTTTGGAGAAAAACAGGATCACTGTTGTGAAGGGAGAGGCGGTTTTTCAAAGCCCTGAAGAGCTTGTCATAGAAAGGAAGGACGGAAAAGAAAAAGTGAAGGCCCAGAAAATCATTCTGGCCACAGGGAGCCGTCCGGGAAGTCTTCCCTTTATTAAAGCAAACGGAAAGGAAGTCCTAAATTCCAAACAGGCTCTGGATTTAACAGAGGTCCCCCCTCATTTGCTTGTGATCGGAGCCGGCGCCGTAGGGCTTGAGATCGGCTGCCTCTTTCACAGGCTGGGTTCCAGGGTCACTGTCCTTGAAATCATGCCCCAGATCCTTCCGGGAATTGATGAGGAATCAGCCAAATCCCTGCGTAGGGAGCTCAAAAAACAGGGACTAGAGATTCTGACCGGAATGAAGATCCAGGAAGGCCGGATAAAAGAGGGAATGGTCACGCTTAAAGGGATTTCTTTACAAAGCAATTCTTCTTTTGAATACAGAGGAGAAAAAGTGCTCATGGCTGCGGGACGCAAACCTAATTCGGAGAAAATAAAAGAAGGACTGCCCGGGCTGGATGTGAATGAGGCCGGTTTTGTTAAAGTCAATGAATTCATGGAAACGAGCCAGGAGAATATCTATGCCATTGGAGATTTAGTGGGAGGAAAACTGCTCGCACATAAAGCCTCCCATGAGGGAGTCGTTGCTGTGGAAAATGCCTGCGGGAAGAGAATAAGCATGGATTACAGGGCCGTACCTTTGTCTGTTTTCACAGAGCCTGAGTATGCTTGCGTGGGTCTTACTGAAGAAGAGGCCAGGGAGCAGTACAAAGATGATGTCTGTATCGGAAAATTTCCGCTCAGAGCCTGCGGCAGAGCCATGACTATGGGAAAAGTGGAAGGATTTGTGAAAATCATTGCCCATAAGAATGGGAAAATCCTGGGTGCTCATATTCTTTCCCATTGTGCGAGCGAAATGCTGCCGGAAGTAACAATGGCTTTAAAGCACGGCATAAAAGTGAGTGATCTTGCGTCTGTCATCCATGCGCATCCCACACTGTCTGAGTCAATAAGGGAATCCGCATTAAACATACAGAAAAGGGCTATACATATTCTCAATAAATCATGAAAAAATAAATATTATTTAATGGTTGCATCTTTGATTTTGTTTGTATAAAATACTTCATCAAAATCCATGAGCGAACTATTTGTAGTTTTTATGGTAACGGGAGCGCTGGGGTTCTTTCTGGTTATCGTCAATAAAATCATCGGACCGAAAAAAACAAATCCCATAAAGCAGACCCCTTTTGAATGCGGCAGTCCTTATCTCCAGGACAGGATCTATCCGGTTCCCATCAAGTTCTATCTGGTTGCGTTTCTTTTTCTTCTTTTCGATGTGGAAGTGGTTTTCTTCTTTCCGTGGGCCTTGGTTTTTAAGGAAATAGGAAGCCTGGCCCTGATATCCATGTCCGTTTATGTACTGATACTGATCGCCGGTTTTGTTTATGCATGGAAAAAGGGAGCTTTTATATGGGAAAAATAAGGCCGATAAAAAAGTACAGCTATTATCAGAAAACATCCCACGGAGGCTTTATTGCCACCAAGCTGAACTATGCTATTGGCTGGGGGCGTAAATATTCCATTTTCCATTATCCTTTTATCACAGCCTGCTGCGGTATGGAGTACATGTCTGCAGCCTGTGCTCATTGGGATTTTGACCGGTTCGGAGTCGGTATGACCACCTTTTCTCCCAGACAATCCGACCTTTTATTTGTGGTCGGGACCATCACTCATAAGGAAGCGCCTGTTTTAAAGACCGTTTATGAGCAGATGGTAGAGCCCAAATGGGTCATTGCCTGCGGAGCCTGCGCTGTAAGCGGAGGAATCTATGATAATTATGCGGTTGTCCAGGGGATCGACAAGATCATTCCGGTGGATGTGTATATCCCGGGATGTCCCCCCCGTCCGGAAACCATTTTGAATGCCCTGCTTAAACTGCAGGATAAGATCCAGCATCAAAAACAGGATTTAAGATGGAACATAATCAAAAAATAGACGGCATCCTTAAGCAAAGGTTCAAGGAAATAGTCCTGGATGTAAAAACAGACCTTGGGGATGTGGTCATTCAAGTTGAAAAAGATGCTGTAAAGGAAGTCCTTGAGTTTCTCAAGAAAGAGCCCCAGGATTATGCCATGCTGCTTGATCTGACCTGTGTGGATTATATGGGGAAGGAGCCCCGGTTTGAAATGGTCTATCACGTGTTCTCCCTTTCCAAGAACCACAGGCTGAGAATCAAATGCGGGGTGCCTGAAGAGGCACCGGAGATCGATTCGGTTTCCGGTCTGTGGAAGAACGCAAACTGGCTGGAAAGGGAAGTCTATGATATGTTCGGCATCCAGTTCAAAGGTCATCCTGATTTAAGACGTTTGTTTATGTATGATGGTTTTGAAGGGTATCCTCTGAGAAAGGATTATCCTCTAAGAAAAAGACAGCCAAAGATACGATTAAGAAAATAAAATGACGACACGGATACAAAAAGAGGCCAGGAAAGAAAGCCTTCTGATAAACATGGGGCCTTCTCATCCTGCTATGCACGGGACCATCCGTATCATGCTGGAACTGGATGGGGAAAAAGTGCGCAATTCAGAAGTAGAGGTCGGGTATCTGCACAGGGGATTTGAAAAGACCTGTGAGAACAAGACCTATTTCAATCTGCTTCCTTATACAGACCGGTTGAATTATGTATCACCCCTCATAAACAATGTGGGATATGTGATGACCCTTGAGAAATTAATAGATATCAAAGTTCCTGAAAGAGCCCGGTATATCCGTGTTATCATGAGCGAACTTTCCCGGATCTCCGACCACCTCACTGCCCTTGCGGCCATGACCATGGAATGCGGCGCGTTCACTGTTTTCCTCTATTATATCAAGGCTCGTGAAGAGATCTGGAATGTAATAGAGAAAACCACAGGTGCCAGGATGACCACTTCTTATATTCGAATAGGAGGAGTCAGAACTGACCTTCATCCCGGTTTTAAAACAGATGTGGAAAAGGCTATGAAGGTGACAAGGGATGTGTTGAAAGATGTGAAGGGACTTCTGGATAAGAACAAGATCTGGATCGACAGAACCCGCGGCGTGGCTGTGGTTTCCCCTGAAATGGCCGTAAATTATGGTTTCACAGGCCCCTGTTTGAGAGCCTCAGGGGTCAAATATGATGTGAGAAAAGCCCATCCCTATCTGGTTTATGATAAGTTGGATTTCATAGTCCCTCTTGGAGAAAAAGGGGACAATTATGACCGATACATGGTGCGAATGAAGGAGATGGAGCAGAGCCTGAGGATCGTTGAGCAGTGTGTGGAAAAGATGCCTGAAGGTATTCCTGAAGTGAAGGGTGAAATGGAACCGGCGGAAGCCATAAAAGCTTCCCGCACCAAGAAACCGGACGCTAAGATAAAGCTTTCACCCAACCTGAAAGGCTCTGAAAAAGAAAAATACCCAGGCATATTGACTGATTCCAAAGGAGTCAAGGTCCCTCCCAAGGAGGATACCTATACAAATATGGAAGGTTTGATCAATCATTTCAAATTTTTTATGAGAGGACATGGGATCCGCCCGCCTAAGGGAGAGGTATATTTTTCCGTCGAGGGCGGGAGCGGAGAGCTGGGTTACTATATTGTCTCGGACGGGACAGATCAGCCCTACAGACTTCATTTGAGAGGCCCCTGTTTTCATATTGTTTCAGCGCTGGAGAAGATGATCAAGGGCCATTACATTGCTGATGTCATCCCCACATTCGGCTCGACCAATATGATCGGAGGAGAATTGGACAGATGAGCCCTGAGATCAAAGCAAGCACTGAGAAAAAAATAAAAGAGCTTGTTTCCAGATATCCGAAAAAACAGGCTGCTCTTCTTCCTGTTCTTCACATGGTTCAAAGTGAATTAGGACATATTTCTAAAAACGAAGAAAACTGGGTTGCGGATTTATTGGGAATAAATCCTGTCAAAGTCAGGGAGGTGGTGACCTTTTATTCCATGCTGAGCCGGAAATCCCTGGGAAAACACCATATACAGATCTGCTCCAATCTGACCTGCTCTTTAATGGGAGCCGAGAGTCTTATTGATTATTTGAGCGAGAAATTGGGTATTAAGCCCGGAGAGACAAGTGAGGATGGAAAGTATACCCTCACAACCGTGGAGTGTCTGGGGGCCTGTGACCAGGCACCCGGCATGATGATCAACACTGATTATTACGGGAACATGGATAAGAAAAAAATAGATAAAATTCTTAAAGAACTGGATAAATAAAGTGGCGGAAAAAGTACTCACTCAACATTTTGAATTAAAGCACCTTTTCAAGATCAGTGAGTATATGAAAAAAGGGGGATATAAAACCCTTACAAAAGTCATTAAAAAGCTCAAGCCTGAAGATGTACTCAATGAAGTCAAAGCCGCCAGCCTCAGGGGGAGAGGGGGAGCTGGTTTCCCTGCCGGAGTGAAATGGGGTTTTGTTCCAAAAGACGTGGATAAACCCAGGTATTTGTGTGTGAACGCTGACGAGGGCGAGCCAGGTACTTTTAAGGACAGGTTTATCATGAGTCATAATCCCCACCTGCTTCTGGAAGGGATCGTCCTGACCTGTTTTGCCGTGGGGATCCACACCGCTTATATCTATATCCGGGGAGAGTATGAAAACATTGCGCTTCGCCTGGAAGACACCATCTCAGAGGCCGGAGAGAAAGGTTTTGTCGGGAAAAATATTTTAAAGACCGGATTTGACCTTGATGTCTTTGTCCACAGGGGAGCGGGAGCTTATATATGCGGAGAGGAAACCGCACTTTTAGAGTCTTTAGAGGGGAAACGGGGAAACCCCCGCTTGAAACCTCCTTTTCCCGCTGCTGTAGGCCTTTTTCAGAGTCCGACCGTGATCAACAATGTGGAGACTCTGTCTAATGTCCCCTGTATCATGGAAAAAGGGGCAGATTGGTTTGTCAAACAGGGAATTTCCGAGGATGGAGGGACCAGGCTTTTCGGAGTCAGCGGGAAAGTCAAAAAACCGGGTGTTTATGAACTTCCCGTAGGCACTTCTTTAAAAGAACTGGTCTTTACTCATGCCGGAGGGATCAGCTCGGGCAAAAAACTCAAAGCAGTGATTCCGGGTGGCATGTCTTCTCCCATACTGAAGCCGGATGAGATCGATATCCCTATGGATTGCAAATCTCTCATGAATGCGGATTCCATGCTGGGCTCAGGAGCTGTGATCGTGCTGGATGAAGATGTCCCGATCATTGACGTGCTGAGAAAGGTCACTCAGTTCTACTCTCATGAGTCCTGCGGCCAGTGCACCCCCTGCCGGATAGGCAACTCATGGATCAATAAAATAGTCAAAAGGATCTACAGAGGGGAAGGCAAAAAAGAGGATGTGGATAAAATAGAAGAACTGGCGTCCAATATGCTGGGAAAGACTCTCTGTCCGTTGGGAGATGCGGCAGCCATGCCTGTTCTCTCTATTATAAAAAAGTTTCGAAAGGAGCTCGAATCCTTTATCAAAGGATAAACGGAAGGCCCATGAGGAAGAAATGGTAGAGATATACATTAATGATAGCCCTCTCAAAGTCAAAGAGGGGACCACTGTGCTCAAAGCCGCTGAAAAAGCCGGCATTCATATCCCTCATATCTGTTTTCATGACGCTTTCCCCCCGGAAGGAAGTTGCCGGATGTGTCTGGTGGAGATCGAAGGGTATCCCAGTCTTGAACTGGCTTGCTCTACTCAGGTCAAAGAGGGAATGAAAGTCTTCACAGAAACAGAAAATGTCATACAAGCAAGAAAAGGTGTTCTTGAATTTCTTTTGGCTGAACATCCCATGGACTGCCCTATATGTGATAAAGCCGGGGAATGCACGCTCCAG
>CAZSZS010000170.1:0-41672 GCA_964611275.1 uncultured Eubacteriales bacterium | reverse complement strand
ACTATTTACCGGCAGTTGGTGTTTTTCCATAATAAGGACCTTGGGTTCGACAAAGACAATCTCGTTGCCCTGCGTCTTTACGGGGAATTCAGAAGCGATGTTATCAATAACACCCATGCTCTCAAAACGGAAATCCTTCGCCACTCAGCTGTGAGTCATGTGGCCCTCTCCTCCAATCTTCTCGGAAGCTCTTTCAGCAACGAACGTTTGACCCCTGTCAGTGTGACCGACAAAAATTCCCTCCCTATGCTCAGGTTTATGCGGGTGGATGAGGGTTTTGTCGATGCAGCGGGCCTCAAGATCGTCAAGGGGCGAAACTTTAACAGGGCATCCGATCAGAATGGCGGATATCTCATTGCCGAATCTGTCACAGAGGCCCTCAATCTCGATCAACCAATAGGGACAGAATGCCGTTCCGACGTCCACAATGAAGTGGAGCCCATCGTGGGCGTGTTCAAAGATTTCCATTTCACTTCTCTCCATAACAGGATCGAACCCCTTGTCCTGGAATACCGCCCAACCTGGACAGACTACCTGTTTGTTAGAGTCGAGAGCGGCCGTTTCAGAGAAGTTCTTGACTTTTTGCGCCAAAAATTCGATGAAGTCGCTCCTGACCATCTGTTCAGTTATGTGTTTCAGGACGAGTATTTTAACCGGAATTACGAAACGGAGAACCGCAGCTACAGTCTGTTTCGGATTTTTTCAATAATCGCTCTGTTGGTAGCCTGTTTGGGCCTTTTCGGACTCACAGTCTATACAGCAGAAACCAGGGTTAAGGAAATCGGCATCCGTAAAGTCCTGGGAGCCTCTGTCCCTAATATCGCTTTTTTACTGACAGGAGACTTCATCCGCAGTGTGCTTATTGCCAATCTCTTAGCCTGGCCCGCGGCCTACTTTGCTATGAACAAATGGCTGGGAAGTTTTTCCTTTCGCATCCATATCAACATATGGACCTTTGCGCTTTCCGCTGGATTGGTTCTGTTTCTCTCTGTACTGACAGTGAGTTATCAGGCGTTAAAAACAGCCTCTTCCAATCCTGTGGACAGCCTGAAATACGAATAATGACTTTTATCTCTTCTTCTTTTTGACCTTTTGCGTCTCGGTCTTGTGCCGCTCTGTGACTTTTCTTTTCTCAGTGGTGTGCCTTTCCTTGAGATTCTTTATCTTTGTTTCATACTCTTTTTGAACCCGGGCTTTTTCCGTTTGGCTGCGTACTTTGGATGTCTCCTTCTGCATGTTCTTTCTCATCTCAACCACTTCCCTCTGCTGAGTGGCCTCGATCCGCTTTATCTCTTCCTGGTGACGCCGCTCAATTTCTGATTCTCTCAAATCCTCCAACCTTGTGGTTGTCCGCTGCTGTACGCGGTCCTCGGCTTCCCTCTCACTAAAAACTCTCTTCGGTTGTACGGTCTTGTCCCCGGAAAACTTCGGGTTGAAGACAGTTACCCGACCTCCCTCTATTCTGGTCGACCCGGCTGTTCCTTTTGGCTGCAGCTCATACTTTTGAATGCGTGTTCTTGTGGCATTTTCCACAAATCCGGCGTCCAATCCCTCATTGTATACACGGTTGTCTTGCATCCGGAGAGACGTTTTTTCAACCGTCATATTGATGATGGTCGGGTTTCTTTCAAAGGGAAGAACATAGGAACGGATGTTGTAGTGTGTGAAGTAGTTGACCTGTATGAAAATCCAAGTGTTGTGAGGGATCCCGCTTCCCTGAAACACCACGCCTGATCCCGGCATAAAGGGGGCATTAGGGGGAAGAGGAGCCCAGCCGATATAAAGGTTGCTGTATCTCCATGACACCCAGGCAGGAGCCCAGACATCCCCCGGAACCCAGTACCAACCAAAACGCGCACTGTATCCCCAGCGTCCGTAGTGAAAGGGACCCCATCCCCACTGGTAACTCGAGATCCACATCCACCCGTAATCCGTCCATACCCACCGCCCGTATGTATAGGGACGCCAGTTATATCGAACGGATGTGGGCACCCAGACATATCCATGAGGAGCGAGCTGCACCCAGTAGCCGTGAGGGGACAGATAGTCGTAAACCCGGCTCATGTCCCAGTCGCTGTCGTATCGATCATAGCGATAAGGTTCGTCACTCAGGTCAGAAGGGACATAAACGATGCATGCTGCCGCCAAAAAAAGAACAACGAACATTACATATACTGCTTTTCTCATGCTTATATCTCCTTTTTTCTTTTTATAATATAGCCCAAATCAACCTTTCCCGCAAGAGATGACCAGCAGGTCACCAGACTCATTACCCTGCATGATGAACAAGTCGAGGTTGAAGGGAGCTTAATGAAATTCAGATGTGGCTGAAGCGACATTGAAGATTTAGTCTTCGGATGAGGCTTTTCGAGGGCATCCGGCAAAGCCGGGCGCTGAGTATGCCTGACCCACGGACGGGGGGAGTTACGCAAGCGCTGAGAAAAACGAAGAAGAATGGCGTTAAAAATCTTTAGCAAGCACAAGCCACATCTGAATTTCATATCGGCTTGCCTGAAAGGTAAAAAAATCCCCCCTGGCTTTTACTGTCTGTAAGCGTGTTTCTCTCCGTTTAAATAGAAATGAGCGATGTCATCCTCTTTGAGCTCAAAGACCATGACCGCCTGGCCGCTGTCATCAACCACAAACATCTGTTTGATCCATTTTATAAGTCCTTCTGCTTTTTCAGGAGGAAAGCTCTGTTCGATATTTTGTTCCATCTTATGGATATCAAATATTTTCGCCTCTGCTTTCCCTACAGGAGGACCCATGCGGATAAACTGAAACTCTCCGTATGCTTCGATCTCTCCCAAAGAATGATCCAAAGGCGACAGAGACACCTTAATAACAGGCTTGGATTCAATGAATTTATTTCCGAGAGCAGGTCCTTTCGTCATCAGTTCCTGCTGGGCAGCTGTGTCTTCAGCTGTTCTCGCGGACTGCACTGTCTTGACAAAATCAAAATAGGCACTGATAAATTCCGGGGACATTTTTTCGATAGAAAATTTGAACCCCATCTCATTCAACTTGGCCAGAACTCTATACGGTTCGGGTATCCCCTCTGCACGGGCGTTTTTCAGATCCCATCCGCTGGCAAAATCAAAAGCACCGCCTTGTTCCGATGGTTTTAAAGAATAGGAAAATCCGGCCCCTTCATATCCTGCCTGTATTTCTTTTTCTGGTAAGCTCAGTACAAAATCCATGCCGGTAAAAGAGGAGTTTACATCGATCAGCGGAACTTTTTTCTCAAGAGCGCCGGAAAGGATCTCTGCAGAATCTTGTTTCTGTAAAAAAGCCTTGACAAGTTCCGGTTCAAACCGGAAAGAGCTTTCCATCTCCTTTATTGAAACATCCATAGCTCTTTCCTGCTCTCCCTTAACCGTAAACCCGGCTGCGAATCCAACAGCGCTTACCTTCATATTTTTGTTTGAAGAAATAAATCCAGTCAACACATCCTCTAAGCTCTTTTCCCCAGAATCAATCAGGGGGCTTAAGTCGTATCCTTCCAGTTCAGCGCTTTCCAGGCTGTAATCAAAAGTGACTTCGGGTAGCTCGTCAACAGCCCCGGCTTCCTGATCTTTTAGGTCTGCAAACAACTCTGACAGCACTAAGGTGCCTTTCATTTTCGCTACGGATCTTAATGCAAGGTTCTTTTTTGAAGGGGAGTAGGCCAACACCATCTTTTCCATATGTACGGGGACTCTGAATTCAGGAACCTCCATATCCAGGTGTCTGTAAACAGCCGTGCCGAAAGTGACTTCAGGATCTATGAGGGTTATCAGGTATTGAGACCTCTCTCTAGCCGGTTCAATGTTTATTCCGGATTCTTCGACTTTTATCTCAACCTCCAGGGGAGATTGACTTATATTTTCAAGAAGCGCGACCACATCACTCGTGCTGGGTTCCACAGCTTTTCGTGCACAAAAAAAGGTCATCCCCAGAATAACAACCAGCAAAAATAGTAAAATTATCCTCTTTCTCATGAAAACCTCCTTTTATATCATTGTAGAAAAACGGACTCTCTTTATCAAATGAATATCAGAGCACACAGCAGCTCTGACTTATAAAGAATCCCGGCTATCAGTCCAGGACAACTCTGATATTCTGGGATGGCATATGCAGGGTCCTCAGGGTTCCCTGGTTGTCTGTCCCCAACTCTATCACAGCGGCCCCCATCTCCATCAAGAGCAGACACTCATCCTCTTCGCCTGGCAAAAGAGCAAAAGTCGTCTCGGCCTGCGGAATAATGTACGCGGAAAGCCCTGTCTTCTCTTCTTCTAAAGAGCATCTGTATTTTTTGGTTATGGCCATATAAGGAGAGAATACCGGATTCGGAAGAAGAAACGCATCTCTTTTAATTTCTGTGAAGCTTTCTTGCTCCTGCCCGGCTGCCCGGATCCTGTTCTTTACGGATCCATCAGAAATGATGCTGGATATAGACTGCTCGGAACCACTTAATGTCCCTTCGAATTCATAATGCAGGGGAATAAAGTCTTCAGTCAATTGAATGACAAGACGTTCTATCTGCATTGAAACAGGTTTGGTCATTCCGCCCGTCACTTCTAGTTCATATCCGCCCTCAACAGCTCTCCAAACAAATTCTTCATACCCCACTTTTTCATCCATAAAGTATACGGAGTAACTTCCGCTCTCATCCGCAGCCCGGCAAACTCCGGAAGAAACAAACAACAAAAGGGATAAAATCACAATCAGGATCAGGATAAGGACCAGGTTTTTAGACATGGGACTCTTTTCCCCTACTCGACCTTAACGGCCGTACCATAAGCTAAGATCTCAGAAGCGCTCTGCATAATCATTGAGGTCGTAAACCGGACGTTTATAACTGCGTTAGCGCCTAATTGTTCGGCTTCTTCGATCATGCGGTCCAGAGCCTGCTCTCTTGACTCTGCCATCATCTTCGTGTAATCCGTTATCTCACCCCCCACCAGATTTCTTAAAGCAGCCTTAATATCACGGCCTACATGCCGCGCTCTTATGGTATTCCCCCGAACAAGACCGTAGACTTCTGTGATCCTTTTCCCATGAACCTCACCCGTGTTCACTAAAATCATTTCTTAACCTCCTTATACCTTTCTCTTTTGTAGGAAAAAAGCTGTTCTCTCCCTAAAGACACAATCAGAACCACGACGCCTATGAGAGCTGCCAGAATCCCTATTTTCAATATCAATGGAAAACCTGGTTCCTTGATAATGCCCTCCACTAACTTATAACCACCAAAAAAAAGAAAGATCATAACGCCTATGGAAAGAAATATCCAGCCGATGTTTCTTTCCAGGCGGTTATAAACCGATGACTCATATTTTTCCCATGCTTCCTTGGATGGTTGTTTTAATTCCATTGTATCCATAACCTCCTCCAATTTTTTCATTTCTTCAAACTCCTTCCGGCATTCCTGACATTCCTCTATATGCTGCTCCACTATTTTTCTATCCTTTTCATCCAGCTCGCCGTCATGGTAAAGGCAAATCATTTTTTTTATCTCATCATGTCTCATTTATTTCTCCGTTTCATCACTGGTGTCCCTTCTCAAATAAGGAGTTAATATTTCCCTTAATTTTCTTTTGGCATAATAAAGAGAAGACATGACCGTCCCAATGGGCTTTTGTATGATCTCTGCAATCTCCTGATAAGAATACTGATGGAAATATTTCAGGACGATGGCCTCCCGCTGCAGCAGAGGAAGCTTTTCAATTCCTTTCCAGAGAGCATCCCTGATTTCCAGATTTCTGCCCTCATCTTCAAAAACTTGGACCCTTTCAATGGGAATCTCGCTCATCCTGCGCTGCTTTCTCAAATGGTCCAGGCACAAGTTCTTCAATATTATGTAAAACCAGGGATAAAAAGCCCTGCTCTGATCGAATTTCTTTATCCTGCGAAAAGCGCGGATGAACGCATCCTGGGAAATATCCAGAGCATCCTGGACATTTTTTACAAAACCCAGCGCCACATAGTACGCGGTGCTTTTGTATCGAGTGACGATTTCCTGATAAGCTTGTTTGTTGCCCCCGGCAACCGCCTTTAAAATATCTTTCTCAGAGGTCTTTTCCTTCCCCATGTTCAAAACCTCTGCATTTTGGATAACAAGAATGGATTCCAAAGTTCTTTCTCCGGCCATTTCTTACTCTTTTCATCTTGATATACGCAGAAAAAGCCCATTTTATTCAATCAAGACCCCATCAACATATCTTTTTTTTTCTTTGGCGGACCACTTCAAATAAAAAAACCGATGCCGCAGAGGCGACATTCAGTGAATGAATCTCTCCTCCAAGAGGGATAGACAGTATCTCGTCACACTTTTCTTTGATGATGCGCCTAAGGCCTTTTCCCTCAGAGCCCATGACAATGCCTACGGGAACATTGTAGTCAAATTCGTACCAGAATTTCTTACCTCCCTCCTCGGCTCCAACCAGCCAGACCTCTTTTTTCTTTAATTCATCCATGGTCCGGGCCAGATTTTTTACCCTGGTTATCTGCATATGTTCCAAAGCCCCTGCCGAAACCGTATGGACAGCTGTCGTCAATCCGGCGGAATGCCTTTCAGGCAGGATGATCCCGTCCACTCCCGCGCCCTCGGCCGTGCGCACCAGAGCGCCCAGATTTTGAGGGTCCTCGATCCGGTCTAAAAGAAGGAGGAAAGGAAGTTCAGACGAAGACAGCAGGGAATCAAGGGAGGTGAATTCTTTTGAAGAAACAAAGGCAACAACGCCCTGATGATGGCTGTCTTCCTGGTCCATCCTTTTTTTGTGGGCCCATATCACAGGGATGTTTTCTTTTCGTGCTGTGGAAAGGATCTCTTTAAAGGGGAATTTCTTCATGTCTCTCTGAAGCATGATCTTGTGGATCCGCTTCGGGGAATGCCTTATTATCTCCAATACGGGGTGTATTCTTGCGATTTTATCCACAGCCGTTCCTAACAAAATCTAATCTATACTAAAAAGGCGCGGTTATCAAACTTTACGTTTTACTATTTTTCTGTTTTGTGAATAATAGTTGTTTGAGGAGGCACATACATGGATTTCTTATTCAGCCTTTGTATTCTCTCTTTCTTTCTCTTGCTGGGCAAGATCCTCAGGGCAAATATAAAAATCCTTCAGACCCTTTTCCTGCCTTCAGCCATCATTGCCGGTTTTATCGCCCTCGCCTGCGGCCCCTATGGATTAGCCCTTATCCCTGACTGGGTCATGCAAAACTGGTCCCCTCTTCCGGGAGTGCTCATCAATATCGTTTTTGCCACTCTTTTTCTGGGTGTAAACATTCCAGGTATAAGAAAAATATGGGACGCGGGAGGGTCCCAGCTTTGTTTTGGCACCATCGCCGGTATGGGGCAGTATTTTATTGCGCTTCTGGTCACAGGGCTCATACTTGTTCCTCTGTTCAAAGTCCATAAGCTTTTTGCCTGTATTGTCGAGGTCGGTTTTTCAGGAGGTCACGGTACGGCTGTCGGAATGAAAGACGCTTTCAAAGGCTATGGATTTGCGGCTGGAGGCGACCTGGCGCTTATGTCTGCGACCGTGGGCATACTCACGGCTGTCATCGGAGGAATGATCCTGATCAACATTGCTATCCGCAAAGACTACTGCACCCATCTCAGTGTTAAAAAGGGAATCCCCCTGTTCAAGAAAAAGGGCCTTATCCCAAAAGATAAAAGATTCTCTATTGCCACGGCCACAGTCGCCTCAGAGGCTATCGAACCCCTGAGCCTTCATTTTGCTATTGTGGCTATCGCCATTGCCATAGGCTGGGCTTTCCTTTCAGGACTTCAGGCGCTTCATTCAGAATTCGATAAATTCCCCTTGTTCCCGCTGGCTATGATAGGGGGACTCATCGTTCAAAAAATTTCTATAACATTCAAAATA
Organism: uncultured Eubacteriales bacterium; assembly: GCA_964611275.1. GTDB lineage: Bacteria > Acidobacteriota > Aminicenantia > Aminicenantales > Aminicenantaceae > WJMT01. Next base: position 33,798 of record CAZSZS010000170.1, on the reverse strand, counting down.
GATAAATACTACGACAAGAGTACTTTTGATAGGATCCTCGGTTTTTCCTTAGATGTACTGATTTTATCAGCCATCGCAACCATAAAACTGGATGTATTCATAGCCAATTTTTGGCCCTTCTTGATCATCATGACAACGGGTATCACCTGGATGGTATTTTGTGCCGCTTTTCTGGCTCCGCGTATGTTTCGAAAATTCTGGTTTGAGCGGGGCATCACAGAGTTCGGTATGCAGACAGGCGTGACTGCGGTCGGCCTTCTGCTTCTCCGTGTCGTAGACCCTCTCTACAAAACAGACACGGCCAAAGCGTTCGGGTTCAAACAGATGATATACGAACCATTCTTAGGAGGAGGATTTATAACCGCCTTCTCTCCCATGCTCATAACCAAGCTGGGGCTCTGGAAATCCATGGCCGCCTCACTCGCTATCATGCTCCTCTTTTTTCTGGTATCCTACTTTAACGGGTGGGTCAACCTGAAGCCGGATCTTAAGTGCCACGAATGAAGCGGGATATTTCTGCCGCTCTTTGAGCACACCCCTTTATGGGAACCGGAAAATCCAATTGGGAACCTTCCTCCACCAAAGGAATAAATGTATCCAGATCCAGGCCTGAAATCTGCGCTGTCAGGGCCACTCTGAGAGGGTGGAACAGGTCCTTTCCTTTACATCCGGTGTCTTTTTTTATGTCACGGCTTATCACGGAAAGTCTATCAAAATCTATCCTTTTTTCCCTGTTCAGCTTCCCATCAAGAGCAGTGACGACTTTCCTGCCGCATTCTGTCTCTATCACATTACGGGCTTCATCTGTCATGGTTTCCGGAGAGAAGGTAAAAAAGACCGAGAACTTTTCCTTGATATCAGAAAATGTCTTGATCCCTTTGCTCAGAGGTGCCGCAGCCTTCTCCAGCCACTGCCATTGTTTGTGGTTCAGGCTGTCCGGTAAATAGCCAACCTTTTTGAGCTCCACAAAGATCTTTTCCGCTTTTTCTTTATCCGTAAGCTTTTTAATATGCTGCCGGTTGATCCAATAGAGCTTGTCATAGTCAAAGATCGCGGCTGACCGGCTCGCCTTTGTGAGATTGAATCCTTCAACGAGTTCCTTTTTTGACAGGACCTCCCTTCCGTCAGGCGGGGACCATCCCAAAAGAGCCAGATAGTTAAAAAGGGCTGAGGAAAGAATGCCCTGCTGGCTGAATTGGTAGACGGATGTCGCTCCATGACGCTTGCTGAGACGGGTGTTATCTTTTCCCATGACCATCGAAAGATGAGCGAACTGCGGGGGAGCGAATCCGAGGGCTTTATACAGCAGAAGCTGCTTTACTGTGTTGATAAGATGGTCTTCCCCCCTAATGACATGGCTTATCTTCATCAGAGCATCATCTATCACTACCGCATAGTTATAGGAAGGGATCCCATTGGAGCGGATAAGTACGGGATCACCGATGAGACTTAATTGAAAGGATAAAGAACCCCGAACCATATCCTGAAAATTCAAGGTCCCTTTATCCGGAGTGAGCAGTCTCACAACAGCTTCTTCCCCGGCCTTCACTCTTTGTTCGGACTTCCTGACGGGAAGATCACGGCACCGGCCGCTGTAGACCGGAGTCTTTCCCCGGGCAAGGGCCTTCTCTCTTTCCTTTTTCAGCTCCTCGGGGCTGCAAAAACAATAGTAGGCTTTGCCCTGGTCGATAAGAGCTGCTGCGTGCTCATTGTACGGATCCATCCTCAACGACTGTCTGTACGGGCCGAAATCTCCTCCTTTATCCGGGCCTTCATCCCAATCAAGACCTAACCACCGGAGGTCTTTAACCAATCTGTCTTCGTATGCCCGCTCTGACCTTTCAATATCCGTGTCCTCAACTCTTAATATGTAAACTCCTTTATTCTGACGGGCAAAAAGCCAGTTAAAAAGAGCTGTCCTCGCATTGCCGACATGGAGGTATCCTGTGGGGCTGGGCGCAAAACGGACTCTCACTTTCCTCATGAAGCCTCCTCTAATAAATCAGGTTCCTTTGCCATGCTTATCATACGGATTTCCTGGCTGTGTGATTCAGGGCTTTTTTAAAAAAGCAGCGGCCCAAGCTGCAATGGCATTCCCTCTGCCCAATTCTCCTATCCCCTCATTGGTCTTGGCCTTTATCCCGAGGTCTTCTTCGCTCAACTCCAGAATCGGGCAAAGAGCCTTTTTCATCTCAGGTATGTAGGGCCCCATCTTCGGTGCCTCTGCAATGATGATCGAGTCTATATTTGCTATCTCCCAACCCTGAGTTTTCATCATCCCTATGACGCCCTTTAATATTTTCCTGCTGGAGATGTTTTTATGCTCCGGATCCGTGTCAGGGAAAAACGTCCCTATATCTCCTTTTCCTGCCGCTCCCAAAACAGCGTCAACTATGGCGTGGATCAAACAGTCTCCGTCAGAATGACCCAGAAGCCCTTTTGGAAACGGGATCTTGATTCCGCCCAGATACAGCTTTTCCCCTTCAACAAGCCTATGGATATCATACCCGATCCCGACTTTAATCTTCAATAAAAACCTCCGCTATGTGAATATCCTTCGGAAAAGTGATTTTTATATTGGTGTGATCACCCGGAACAACCGTCACCCTTCCGCCTGTCCTCTCCACAAGAGAGGCCTCATCTGTGCCGTAATAACCGTCCTTTACTGCTTTCTCCAGGGCCGGCTTTAGGACAGAATAGCGAAAACCCTGGGGAGTCTGGCACCTGTAAAGCCGATTTCTCTCAAGTGTTTTCTCGACGGCATTTTCTTTGACCGTTTTAACCGTGTCCTGCATGGGAAGGGCTGGAACCGCTGCGCCGCTACGCCGTGCAGCTTTGATGACCCGGGAAACCAGATCCCCTTTGACGAGAGGCCTTGCTCCGTCATGAATAAGGACCACGTTCTCCGGATCCTCCCCGACCTCTTTAAAACCAGCTGTCACGGAATCCTGCCTTCGCATTCCTCCCTGAACGACTTTTTTCACCTTGGGATAACGGCCGTACTGTCCGTGTTCGGACCTATCCTTATTAAGGACCAGTATGATCTCATCCACTTCCCTGTGCTGCTGCAGGCTCTCAAGAACTCTGTCCAACACAGCTTTGCCCTTTATGAGAGCACTCTGTTTGTCTGCACCAAAACGCAGACTTCTGCCTGCTGCAACAACAATGACATAGGTTTTTCCCATTTACTTTTTATTTTCTTTTTTTTCCACTGAAGAGGTCCGGATTCTCTGTGCGGCTTGAAACATGATATCCTGAATCCTGGAAACGACTGAATCAATGTCCTCGATCATTCCTTCTCTGAGCATCATATTATCCAGCATTTGAAAAGCCAGTTGGGTCAGGCTTTTTGACTTTGGATTCTTTTTATGGATGCTGACCATTTCTTTGATCAATTTGTTATCAGGATTGATCTCAAAGACTTTTTTTGAAAACTGGTATTCCTTATTGGCCATCTTCATGATTCTTTCCATCTGTACAGAAGGGCCGTCAGACGGATGGACAAGCATGCACGGGCTGTCCACAAGCCTTCTCGATATCCGGACATCCATGACTTTTTCTCCATACAGATCTTTCAAATACGCGACGAGTTTTTTTAGCTCTTCCATATAGGTTTTGCTTTTCTTCTTCTCGTCCTCTTCTTTCACCTCAATCTCTGCACTCTCCACTATTTTAAAAGCTTTTTCTTTATACTCCCCGAGATGTTCAAGCACAAACTCGTCCAGAGGGTCATCAAGATAAAGGACTTCAATGTCTTTTTTCCTAAAAGCCTCTAATGCCGGGTTTTTTTCAATGGCTTTCCTATCCGGCCCGCTTGCATAGTAAATCTCTTCCTGTTCTTCAGACATCCGCTCAGCATAGGAGTCCAGGTCCGTATATTCCTCCTTGTTCTTTGATGAGTGGAAGATCAAAAGCTGTGATAATTTATCTTTGTTCTCAAAATCACTGACAACGCCTTCTTTGATGTGTTTGTTGAAATGATCCCAAATCCGCAGGTATTGCTCTCTGTCATCCTTTTTAATTTGTGCTAACTTTGAAATCAGTTTTTTTATGATGTGTCTTTTTATCTTGTTTATTTTAATATCATTCTGAACCGTTTCTCTGGATATATTCAAAGGGATTTCCTCTGAATCGATGACACCTTTCACAAAATGCAGATATTCGGGCATAATATCCCTGCTGTTTTTTTGAATCAAGACCTTTCTGGAATACAAATCAACCCCTGGAGGGGATCGAAAGAATCCCATGTTCTCCATGGAAGACTTTGGAACAAACAAAATCGCACTAAACTGAACCGGTGCGTCGGATGAGAGGTGCACATATGTTTCGGGTTCTTCCTGTACGTTACTGAAAAATTTATAGAATTCAATATAGTCTTTTTTCTTAAGAGACGACCGGGGTTGTGTCCAGATCGCTTCAGCCACCTGGAATTTCTCGTTTTCAATATAAATCGGGAACGGAACGAATCTTGAGTATTTCAATAATATCGTTTCTATCCTGTTCTTTTCGAGAAATTCTTTCTGGTCATCCTTTAAAAAGACCTCTACTCGCGTCCCGCGCTTCTTTTTCACGGTGGGCTCAATGGTATAGTTGGTATCCCCCGTAGATTTCCATAGATAAGCACGGCTTGCCTTTGTAAAATACTTCGTATGAATATGGACCTGTTCAGCTGCCATAAATGTCGAGTAGAATCCCACCCCGAACTTCCCTATGAGATCCACCTTTTCTTTCTCTTTTGTCTTTGACAGCTTTTTGAGGAAATCAATAGTTCCCGAATGGGCTATGGTGCCAATATTTTCCATCAGGTCTTTTCTGGTCATGCCTATTCCCGTATCCTCAATAATGAGTTTTTTCTGGCTTCTGTCAAAAGAAATACGGATACACAGCTCCTCCTCTTTATCCTCTGCTTTTGAACTTGTCATAAGCTCAAACTGAATCTTGTTCAGAGCATCAACAGCATTGGAAATCAGTTCCCTAACAAAAACTTCCTTGTTTTTATAGAGAGAGTAGACAAGGATGTTTAAAAGCTGCTTTATTTCCGACTGGAATTCATACTTTCTTCTGTGTTGCTGGGCCACGTTCCATTCCCCTAAGAATCGTTTTCGTATCTGCCGAATATCATCTTGCCTACTGTTGTCTGCAGAACAGAAGTCACTGTCACATCAATGGTATGCCCAACCATTTTTCTGGAATTGTCCACAACCACCATGGTGCCATCATCCAGGTAAGCGACCCCCTGGTCTTTTTCTTTCCCCTCTTTTAAAATAAAAGCTCTGATCTTCTCCCCCGGGAGAACAACCGGCTTTAAGGAATTGGCGAGCTCATTTATATTAAGCACCTTGATTCCCTGCAGCTGGGCTATCTTATTCAAATTGAAATCATTTGTGATGATCTTGGCATCCATCTGTTTGGCCAGCTCAATGAGCTTGGAATCGACCTCTTTTATCTCAGGAAAATCATCCTCTGAAATCGCGACATTGATGTGAGAAGATTTCTGGAGTCTGTCTAACACATCAAGGCCTCTTCTCCCTCTTTGCCTTTTGACTCCATCTGACGAATCAGCCACCAGCTGCAGTTCTTTGAGAACGAATTGAGGGACGATTAAGTTCCCTTCAATGAAATAGGCATCAGCAATATCTGATATCCGGCCGTCGATGATGACGCTTGTATCCAGAATTTTGTTCTCTTTTCCCGTGCTTTTCTCTTTAAAAAGGGAAAAAAGATGGATAGGGCTGAACCACTCGGGCTTTCTCATTCCGATTAAAAATCCCAGATAGGGGAATATGATCAAAAAGAACACTTTAAAAAAGGCTGCGGTCTGGTCCTGTAAAATCGTTTGGTAAACAGCTCCAAGCAGCCATCCGATAAAAATGCCGCATAAAAATCCGGCGGTGACTCCCCAGATGGTTCTAAAATGACTTTTTCTTATTTTGAATTCGAACAACACAACCAACAGGCTCACTAAAAAACCGGCTGCCGCTCCATAATAATTGGGCAGCCCGAAAGGCGGCACAAAGAAAGCAACCGAAGTTATGATTGCGATAACAAGTGTTCTAAAAATAAAAATGCTCATAGCTAAATCATTTATTAAGTTAATATTGTATTATAAAAAATATTCATTTGTTACTACATATTATATATATTTTTTCTTAAAAAAGCACATCTACTGTTTCTTTTATATTTCTGACCCCTATGAGATCTATATTACTAAGGCTCTTTTTATTGAGTTCAGCCAGGTTTCCTTTTGGGAGGACCACGGATTTGAATCCCAGGGAAGCCGCTTCTTTTATCCTGGCTAATGTCTGGCTGACTGACCTGACCTCCCCACTCAATCCGATCTCTCCCAGAAGAGTCAGATCCAAAGGAACAGGCTTGTTCTTAATGCAGGATATCAGTGCCGCTAAAATGCCGAGATCCGCAGCAGGCTCTCTTATAAATAATCCCCCTGCCACATTCATATGAACATCCTGCCCCCCAAAGCCAAATCCCAATTTTTTCTCTATGACAGCTAAAAGCATTGCGGTTCTATAATGGTCGAGCCCTATTGTCATCCGCCTGGGATTTCCCACAAACAAAGTAGAGGAGACAAGGGCCTGGATCTCAGCTAAAAGCGGACGTGACCCTTTTATGGTGCACACAGCCACGCTGCCTGCCTCGCCTTCCGGCCGTTCTTTCAAAAAGAAAGCCGAAGGATTCGAAATGGCTCTTAATCCGGTTGACTCCATGTTAAACACAGCTATTTCCGAAACAGGGCCGAATCTGTTCTTAAAGGCCCTTAACATTCTGTGGCTGTGGTCTCTTTCCCCTTCAAAATAAAGTACGACATCAACCATATGCTCCAGGGACTTCGGGCCCGCCAAAGAGCCTTCTTTGGTTATATGCCCGACTAAAAAGGAGCATATGTTGTTTTTTTTGGCGAACCTGAACACCTGGTTCGTGACTTCCCGGACCTGACTTATCGTACCCGTGCTTGAAGAGAGGTTGGAAGAAAAGACCGTTTGTACTGAATCCAATATAAAAATCTGAGGATTAAGGTCTGAAGCATGAGAAATAATCTTTTCAAGGTTTGTCTCTGCCAGCAGATAAAGCTCCCCCTTCTCTATTCCCAGTCTTTCTCCTCTCATCTTGGTCTGCTCCAACGATTCCTCACTTGAGACATAGAGAACCTTTTTACCTTCTTCTGCAAAATCACGGCTAACCTGAAGCAGCAGAGTCGATTTGCCTATTCCCGGCTCCCCTCCGATCAAAACCAGGGAACCGATAACGACTCCTCCTCCTAAAACCCGATTCAGCTCTCCTATTTTTATTTGAAGGCGCTGCTGCTGTGCCTGCTTGACATCTTTATAAAGCATGGGTTTGGCAGGAGGAAAAGACAAATCCTCAGTACCGGAGGTTTCAATCTCTTCGATCATGGTGCTCCACTCCCCGCAGCGCGAGCATTTTCCCGCCCATTTGGGAGACTGGAACCCGCAGTTCTGACAAACGAAAACTGACTTGCTCTTTTTCATTTTCTCAATCTGAAACTTATATAATCCGGCGTCTTATTCTTCAACAGTGTGAAACTCTCGGTTGCTGAACCTGGCAAACTTGTTTAAAAAGGCAAGGGAAATCCTGCCGGTCGGCCCGTTTCTCTGCTTGGCTATGATGATATCTGCAATCCCTTTTATGGTCTCATCATCAGGTTTGTAAATTTCAGGGCGGTAAATGAAGATAACCACATCAGCATCCTGCTCAATAGCTCCTGACTCCCTCAGGTCCGACAACTGGGGGATGGGCTTGGCGCGCCCTTTCTCAGGAGCCCTGCTTAACTGAGAAATGCCCACGACCGGGATCTGAAGCTCTTTGGCAAGCTCCTTTAATGAACGAGAGATGAAAGATATTTCCTGAGTCCTGTTCTCATAACGACCACCCGCGCGCATGAGCTGCATGTAATCCACAAAAAGGATGTCCAGATTTTGCTCCATTTTGAGCCTTCTCGCTTTTGCTTTCATTTCAATCACAGTGAGTGCGGGGGTCTCATCCACATAGATGGCGGCCTTTGATATATTTTCCGCGCCCTTCTGCAGGTCTTTGAACTCCTTTTCACTGAGGAATCCGGTCCTTACTTTCTGCAGATCCACTCTTGATTCGGAACACAGCATGCGCATGGCCAGCTGTTCCTTTGACATCTCCAGAGAGAAGAACCCTGCTGAATATTCTGTGTTCGTTCCGACATGCTGGGAGATATTCAAGCAGAGCGCTGTTTTCCCCATGGAAGGCCGGGCAGCTATGACAACGAACTCAGAATTATGGAATCCCGCTGTGACGCTGTCCAGATCTCTGAATCCACTGGGAATACCCGTCACCGCTTCCTGGCGGTTCCTTAAAGAATCTATGGTGATCAAAGCCTCTTCTGTCAATAATTTCAAGGGCAAAAAGCCGGGCTTTATTCTCTTCTCTGCGACATCTATGATAGCTGATTGAGCTCGCTCTAAAAGCTGGTCTGCGTCTTCTTTCTGGTCATAACTGGCTGATATGATCTCTGAGGAGGATGTGATCAGTCTTCGGAGAAGAGCTTTTTCTTTTATTATCCGGGCATGATATTCGATATTGAGGCTTTTGGGGACTCCATCCATTAAAGAAGAGAGATAGGAAATTCCCCCTACCTCTTCAAGAGCTCCGGATTTCTGTAGTTCTTCCGCAAGCGTAAGCAGGTCCGCCGGACGCCCCTTGTCAATCAAGGACATGATCGCTTCCAGGATTTTCCGGTTTGCCTCCTTGTAGTAGTCCTCGACAGAAATAATAGAAAGGACAATATTCAAACTTTTATTATTGACGAGAATCCCCCCAAGGACGGTCTTTTCCGTTTCTGGACTGTGAGGCGGAGTTTTTTTTAAAAACGTAAAATCCAGGCTCATATTCTCTCTTTACTCTTTTTTCTTTTTTTCTTTTTTCTTTGGCTTCTTATCCTTTTTTTTTGCCGGAGTTTTCTCTTTTCCTTCTTTATCCTTTTTTTCTTCCTTTTTAGCTTCTTTTTTCACTTTTCTTTTGGGCGGTTTTTTTGGCTTGGCTTTCTTTTCGACTTCCTCTTCTTCTTTTTTTTCTCCTTTTTTTTCTCTCTTCTCAGGTTCCTTTTCGGTTTCTTTTTTGGCTTCTTTCTTGAGTTCCTCTTCTTCTTCCTTTCTCACTTCCACCTTAACTTCCGCTTGATGTTCCTGAAAAACTTTCACCGGAACGGTAAATATCCCTGTTTTCTTTATAGGCTCATCCAGCAAAATCCTTTTTCTCTCAACTTCAAAGTCCAGTTTATCCAGGGATTCTTTAATGTCATTGGCGCTCACAGACCCATATATCGTATCTTTCTCACTGGTCTTTCTTATGAAAACGAGGTTTGTGCTGTTCAACCGCTCTATGACTTCATTATACGACTCCATTTCTTTTTCAAGCCCCTTTCTCAGAGCCTTTTGTTCAATCTCTATCATCTTCATGTTTGAAGGGGTCACCTTAATGGCCAGCTTCTTCGGTATTAAATAGTTTCTCCCGTATCCGGGAGCCACATTGACAATATCTCCCTTCTTCCCAAGATTCTCCAAATTTTCTTTTAAAAGTAACTTCATCTTCCCTCCAGTTTTAGTCTTAGTCTGCGATAAATGGAAGCAGTGCCAGCTGTCTTGCTCTTTTTATGGCTTTTGTGAGTTTCCGCTGATGATAGGCACACGTACCCGTGACCCTGCGGGGTGCTATTTTGCCTCTTTCCGGGACATATCTCCGTAAAATATCAATATCTTTATAGTCAATATCTTTTACATTGTTCTTGCAAAACCAGCAGAATTTCTTTCTGCGGGAGAAATATCTCTTAGGGCCTCTTGGGCTTCTATAATCCATGCTTATTCTCCTTCCTTTTTATCTTTCTTGGATTCCGCTTCTGTGTCCTTTTTCGCCTCTTTTGTGTCCTTTTTCGCCTCTTTTGTGTCTTTTTTCGCCTCTTTTGTGCCTTTTTCTGGCTCTTTTGTGTCTTTTTCTGGCTCTTTTGTGCCTTTTTCGGGCTCCTCCGTGTCTTTTATTGCTTCTCCCTCTTTTTCTTTTTCGGCTTTTGTGCTTTTCTTTTTGGCAGGCTTGGCCTTCTCTTCCTTTTCATCCGGTTCATCAGGCTTTAAAGGTTTTTCCACTTTGGCCTTTTTTTCTTTTTTGGCCTCCTTTTCCTTAAAAGAAGGTTCCTCATCTCTTTTAAATGTCAAATACCTGATGACCGCCTCTTTCTGTTTGAACTGGCGTTCCAGCTCCGTGTATGTCTCCGGCCCCCCCTCATAATAGAAAAACACATAAAAGGCAGAGTCATTTCTCTTTATAGAATAAGCAAGCTTTCGCTTGCCCCATTTATCAACATGGATCATCCTGCCTTTTTTCTTTTTTACGACATCCTCCATCTCGCTGATGAACTGCTCTGTTTCCTCTTCAGAAAGTGTAGGTGCGATTAAAAAAGCTGTTTCGTAATATCTCATATTTTCCTCCTTACGGATATTCAGCTCCTTTTCTTTTGAAAAGAAACAAGGAGTTATCTAAACTCGCGTATTAAACGTGACTCCTTTTCTTATTATACACATTCATCGCTCTATCCAAAGAGCTGTTTAAAATGATATCAAAAGCTTTAACAGCATTATCAATGCTTTCTTCAAGCAGGCCTCTCTCGCTCTCCATAAAAGAGGAAAGCACAAAATCAGCCGGATCGCTTTCTTCCGGAACAGGCCCTATCCCTATTTTTATCCTGGGGAAGTCCTGCGTTTCCAGCCTCTCTATAACAGACATGAGCCCTTTGTGAGACCCGCTGCTGCCTGCTCTTTTTATTCTTATCTCTCCTAATGAAATATCGAAATCATCGTGGGCTACAATCAAGTTCTCCAACGGGATGTGATATTTTTCCTGAATCCGTTTTACAGCTGTGCCGCTCATATTCATGAAGACCCTGGGCTTGGCCAGGAGGATCTCTTGGTCATCCCTATTGACTTCAGCCCCACGAAATGTCTTATCCATGACTTTAAGCTTTGTGTTCCATCTTCTCGCTAATCTGTTCACAAGTACGCATCCGGCGTTATGTCTGGTCCGGGCATATTTATTACCAGGATTTCCAAGTCCGACCACAGCCCACAAATATCACTCCTTTTTCTCTTCCTCTTCCTTTTTTCCCTCTTTCTCTTTCTTCTCTTCTTCAGCTTCTTCTTTTTCTTCTCCAATGACCTCAGGCTCTTCCCCTTCTGCAATGAGTTCCTCCTCTATTTCCTCTTCCACCTCAATCTCTTCTTCTACCGGAAGCATGATATGCGCAATAACTGTCTTGGGATCCGTAATGAATTCCACATTCTCGGAAGGCTGGATATCCCCCAGCTTGATGGACTGATTCAAATGGAGGTCACTGATATCCACTCTGATTTGATCAGGTATGTCCTTTGGCAAACACCGCACCTCGACCTCTCTGTTCATGAAGTCAACAAAACCTCCTTCTGACTTGACTCCGACCGCTTCTCCGGTCAAAACAACCTGAATCGTCACTTCAATCGCCTCTGTCATAGCGATCTCGATCAGATCCACATGCAGAAGCTCATCTGTTATAACATCCAGCTGGTAGTCTTTTATCATCACGTTCTTCTTTTTAGAGTCAAAAGCAACTTTAAATATGGTGTTTTCGCCTCTTTCAGATTTTAATATAGAAAATATATCCTGTTTAGACAACACCAGTGAGATGTTTTTCGTTTTGGGTCCGTAAAGAATTGCCGGGAGCTTACCTTCTCTTCTTAACCGGCGCGCTACATTTTTCCCAACAGATTCTCTCACTTCAGCTTTTACCGTCATTTGCATGGCATATTTCTCCTTATTCAAATAAAGAACTCACTGATTCACCTTTATGGATTCTGAGGATCGCCTCCCCAAAAAGTTCCGCTACGGATAAAACCGTAATCTTATCAGATTTTATCTTCTCCCCGTCAAGTGGGATCGTATTGGTTACCACCAGTTGTTTCAGGTCTGATTCATTTATCCTCTCGAGGGCCTTTCCGGAAAGCACCGGATGTGTGCAGGCGGCAAAGACCTTCCTCGCTCCTTCTTTGATAAGAGCCTCCACGCTTTGAACCAGTGTCCCTCCTGTATCCACCATATCATCCAGAATAATGACATCACGTCCTTTGACATCCCCAATAACATGAAGAACCTTTGCAATATTTGGCGCTGGTCTTCGTTTGTCAATAATCCCTAATGAAGCATTCATTCGCTTGGCAAACCATCTGGCCCGTCCGACTCCCCCGGCATCCGGGGAAATAATGGTTAAATCCTCTAAATCAAGGCTTTTAAAGTATTTTTCCAAAACAACTCTAGCAACAAGGTTGTCCACAGGTACGGAAAAAAAACCCTGGATTTGAGGAGAGTGAAGGTCCATAGTCAGAACCCGGTTCGCTCCCGATGCTTCAATCAAATCCGCCACCAGTCTGGCAGAAATGGGAACACGAGGACGGTCTTTCCAGTCCTGCCGGGCATAACAGTAATAGGGGATAACAGCGGTTATTCTCTCGGCAGACGCTCTTTTCAGGGCATCAATCATTATAAAAAGCTGCATCAAATGGAAACTTGTCTCCCGGGCCCCTGTTTGAATAACGAAAACGTCTTCTCCTCGGACATTTTCGTCAATATAAAAATGGATCTCCCCGTCGCTAAACTGCTCAAGAACTGATTTTCCAAGGTCCATATTAAGATAAGACGCGATTTCCTCCGCCAAAACAGGATTAGATGAACCTGTAAAAATCTTCATATTCCTATCCTTTTCAATAATTTATCATTTTCTTTTATTAATAAATAAAATACCAAACATGGCTGGGGTGGGAGGATTCGAACCTCCGAATGGCGGCTCCAAAGGCCGCTGCCTTACCGCTTGGCTACACCCCATGCGCTAAACGACTCCAATACTCTTCTCTATCCAATGTCTCGGCAAGCACACAGGTGTAAACTTTCTTTGCACTCTCCAATGCAGCTTCTGCTTTATCCTTTCGTTCAAAAAGCCCAAACACCACTGATCCCGTGCCGCTCACCAATGACAGCGCCGCACCCATTTTACTGATATGGCTTTTAACTTCCTTGATCTGGGGATATAAGTGAAAAACAGTCTCTTCTAAGTCGTTTTCTAATCCGCCTAATCCTCTGGTATTCAGAAACTCGATAATTTTACTGTCTTTGTCTTTTGAAGTCAAGCTCTTAGAGAAGCTATTATAAACCAATTTTGTTGAAATAGGAGTGCCTTCCATAACCAACACACAGTAAAATGCAGGAAGGTCATCAATGACCGAAATCTGGTCTCCTCTGCCTGCGCCAACACACAATCCCCCTTCCATGAAATAGGGTACATCCGCTCCAAGTCCTCTCCCGAACGCCATTAATTCTTCCTTCTTTAGGTTCAGCCCGAGCATTTTATTGAGCGTCAACAGAGTGATCGCTGCGTCACTGCTTCCGCCACCCAGCCCGGCTCCTGCCGGAATATCTTTGACTACATGGATGCTTATCCCTTTATCCGTCATGGACTGCTGTTTCATTATATAAGCAGCCTTATACACGAGATTATCTTTTCCCCAAGAGATAGCTCTGTCCGTTCCCTCGAGAATAATAGGCCCTGAAGGAGAAAGCTTTATCTCTATCTCGTCATGGAGAGAAATGCTTTGGAAAAGAGTTCTGATATCGTGATAACCGTCATCTCTCTTTTGCAACACCTCTAAACCGAGGTTGATTTTAGCAAAGGCTTTAATTCTCATTATTAATGATTTTTTGTATTTCCTCCCAGGATTTTTCTTCGAAATCTCTAAGAAACGTTAAGGAAAAATGACGTTCCTTGACCGGACTGTTGAAATCAATATTGAGGACCTTTAAAGTTCCTTTTTGAAACCTGTTCTCAAAATCAAGGCTGCGGATCAGACCGGTATCATCAATATATTCACTGACAGTAAAGCTCATGCCCTGCTTTCTGCCCTCTATGACTTTCCCCTCGTTATCCTTTTTGATGACCCATGAGGCTCTGCTTTTATCCTCCCCTTCTTCTCTCAAATAATTCCACTCCCCGATGAGAAAACATATGACCTCGGATAAGACCAGTTTGGCTCCGATGAACGTATCAATGATGCGCTCTTCCGTGCTTTCCCAGTATATTTTCTTTGAGGGAACCACAAGAAAAGCTTTTTCCTTTTCTATGATGATCTGATAGATCGTCCGGCCTAGAAAATCAAAAGCCTCTATCCTTCCTTTATCCGGGATCTCGAAAAAAAAAGAGAATTTTGACCTTGAATAACCATCCGATCCCGCGACCTTTAAGGAAGCGAATCCTTCTATGGTCTCTATCCGATCAGGATAGGGAGAAAGCAAAACATGGGGAGGCCGGCAGTTAAAGAAAAAAATCAGCCCCATACACAGGAAAACAATTCTGGCTTTATGTAAGTACAATCCTCTGATTTCACTTATTTCTTTTCACCCTTTGTTTCTACGGTTCCGCCTTTTTTTCTGTCGTCAGAAAGCGAAAAACCATAGTTCTCTACCCTGACGCTCTTATGTTGCCTTCGACTCTTTTTTGGCTCGATTTCAGTTATTCTTGGCGTTCTCCTTGATTCTTCATCAACCAGAGAAAATCCGTAATCGTCTATTTTTTTGCCCTTTCTTTCTGAAGTCTTCTTCTTTTTCCTAAACAGGGGATAAAAAGGAGACTTTATTTTTTTGCCAAAACAAGAGATTTTGGGGTTTGCTATCAAAATGACCATAAACACGATAAATAGGATGAGAGCCCCTAAAAAATAAATATTCATTTTGTTCTCTTTTTTTATTGATTGACAAGCCTGGTCTCTTTGAAACCAAAGGCCCTCATGGATTTACATCAACCTTTATCCTCAAGATCTTCCTGAAAATCAGGTATTTTAGACATGATCTTTTCTTTACCCAAATAAAAACCAATAAAAAACGCGGATGATGCAAGAAGAAGTGTGAAAAATGATTTGAAAATATTTTTCATTGTCGTTATACCTTAATGTAGTTCCCTTTAGATTCTTAACCAAATCACAAAAAAAGTCAACCCCGTTCACCTCAATTTTTTATCAATGAAAAACACTAGCTTCAAAGACATAGATGTCCACTGCCGTCTTCCATGAATCTTTCGGAAGCCCTGCCTTTAGGCATGTCTGCTCAAGAAATTCCGTCCGGGACCAGTTGTTCTCTGTGGCCACCTGAGGCAGCAAAAGCCCTTCTCTCGTGCCTTTAGCTATGATCAGGCCATGCCTTCCGACCTCGATCTCGGAAATATCATTGATCTTTCTGGGAAGCGTCAGCACGGATATTTCTATCTCCAAATCTGTAAGTTCTGAAGGAGAAAGAGGTGGGAATCTCGCATCTCTGCACGCCGCATATACAGCAGCCTGTGCAACGGTTTTATAGAGAGGTCCGACGGGTTCTATAAATCCAATACACCCCCTCAGCCTCCCTCTCTTTTTCAACGTCACAAAAGCGCCTCTGTTTGCATGAAGCTGAGAACTTTGCGGTTCGGGACAGACTATCCTTTTTTCTTTTACATAACTCCGGATAGCTGTCCGCCCTATGTTTAAAAGCTCATCTTTTTCCCCTTGAGACAGGGATAACTCATCCGTCTCTTTTATTACATACACGGCTGCGGACATATAGCCCACAACCTGAGATTCCGGTCCGCCTGCTGAAGAGGAATCGTCGTAATAGAGGAAATCCACAAGAGGTTCTCCTAAATCCATCGCGTATTGAAGAGAAGTGACGACTCCGGCTCCTCCGCACAAAACGTTCTCTCTATTCAAAATCATTGTTTCCAGACCTTTGATATCTCTGGAAACAATCAAATCGATTGTGTGTTTGTCCTTTTTGTTTGCCCGCTCTTTTGATAAATAATGTGACATGTCTGTAGAAATAATGACGAGAAGCTTCCTCTCCGACGCGATAACCCTGAGCCCTTTCGCCAGTTTGTCTATCAGTTCCTTTGACGGGACCCCCATGACCACGGGGATTATTTTCGTATCAGGCATTGCTTGTTGTATAAACGGGATCTGCACTTCTATGGAATGCTCTTTCTCGTGAGCCTCGAGAATAAATCCAAACCCTGTAGCTCTTGACAGCTTCCCTGACAATTCCTGGTCAACGGAAACGGTCCCAAGAGGAGTAACATACCCTCCCTTCCGGTAGATAGAGCACCCTCTGAAACCGAAGTGATGGCTTGGTCCGATGATGACAACCGCGTCGAATTTGTCCCCCTGTGTTTGTTTGTAGGCTTGGGCCGCGACCCTTCCTGAATACATATAACCGGCATGCGGTACAATGAGAGCTTTGAGTTGATACCCGTACTGAGGCTTATAATCAGCTTCGGCCAACCATTGTTGGATCTGATGGGACAGCTCCTGAGGACTCGCACTATAAAATCTTCCTGCCCAGACAGGCCTTCTGACCCCCTGCGCCCATAAAGAGCTGAGCGCGAAAACAAAAAGCAGAAACAACCCCAGTGCTTTTCTGTGCATTTTTTCTCCTCCCAAGTGTATTAGGATCCAGCAAAAAAATCAACAATCGTTTCGACTATACACCCTTCGTAATATTTGCTATAATAAATGATTGTTTTTATTGGAGAGAAAAATGCCTTTATATGAATACGAGTGCTCAAAATGCCATAAAAAAATAGAAAAGATACAGAAGGTGGGAGAACAAGGCCCTCAAAAATGTCCTTACTGCGGAGGAGCTTTAAATAAGTTGTTATCGATCCCTGCCATCCAGTTTAAAGGCTCTGGTTGGTATGTAACGGACTATGCCGGGAGCAGAGGAAATCTAAATCCAGCTCGCTCCTCTGAATGCGGAAAGAAAAAGGCCTCTGCCGGCACAGAGCCGCCAAATAACAAGACGGAACAAATAAAAACCTAATACAGTCAGTATGATGCGGATAGCGGTTCGCGTTCCAAATTGGATAGGGGATTCTGTGCTCGCTATCCCCACTATAAAAAGCTTAAAAAGGAACTTTCCCAGCTCAAATATTTTCATCGTCTCTAAATCCTGGGTAAAAGATATCTTCCTGAACCTGGACTTTGTGCGCGAGATCGTCACTGTCCCTGACCAAAACAGCCCGAATAGCTTCAGATCTGCCGCCAAGAAGCTAAAGAAATATCATTTTGACGCAGGGCTGCTCCTTACTAATTCTTTTCTCTCCGCTCTTCTGTTCACTCTGGCGGGTATCCCAAAAAGATGGGGGTATACAAGAGACGGACGGCAGCTGTTACTCACAGAGCCTGTTTCCTATAAAAACCCGAGAAAACAGATCCATCAAGTCCTTTATTATCAAAACATCCTTACAGGCCTTGGATTTAAAACCTATCTCCCCAAACTGGAGCTCGCCGTAACAGAACAAGAAAAAGCCCAGGCCGCCGATTTTCTCCGTTCCTATGACTTCGACCCAGCAAAAAAGACCATCATCTTAAATCCGGGTGCTTACTTTGGCCCTGCAAAAAGATGGCCTGTGTCCCAATATACCGCCCTGGCGGAAATGCTCCAAAAAAAAGCTTCCCTTAACCTGCTCCTTATAGGTTCCAGGGCGGAAAAAGAGCTTGCCCAGGCTATCATGGATTCTCTGAAGAAAAAGCCGGTGAATATAGCCGGAAAAACATCTCTGAGAATGCTCGCTGCCATTATGAGCCTGTCTGATGTTGTGGTTTCTAACGACTCGGGGCCCATGCATATCTCAAACGCTCTCGGTATTCCCGTTGTCGCTTTGTTCGGTCCTACGGTTCCCGCTGCCACAAGGCCCTTTCAACAACCCTATGCGCTGATCAAAAAAGAGGTCCCGTGCTGGCCGTGTTCTTACAGAACCTGTCCCTATGAGCATCTATGTATGCTAAAAATAACTCCGGAAGAGGTTTTCTCGGAGTGTGAGCGGTTCCTGTCATGAAAAAAAGAGCGGTTTTTTTGGACAGAGACGGTACTATCAATGAAGACGTGGGATACCCTGATTCCTTTGAACGGATAAAAATCTATCCTTATAGTTATGAGGCCGTAAGGAAAATCAACAATGCGGGTTTTCTGGCTGTTGTGATTACAAATCAATCAGGCGTGGGAAGAGGGCTTATTAAGGAGGAAGCCCTTGCTGTCATCCATGAAAAAATGAAAGAATCCTTCCGAAACAAATCAGCCCGGATCGATGAGATATATTACTGCCCGCATTATTCGAAATCGTCTATCCCTGAGTACCGCAAAGAATGCCTCTGCAGGAAACCTCACCCCGGCCTGGCTCTCAAAGCGGCTGAAAAGTTGGATATCGACCTGTCCAAATCCTACTTCATAGGGGATAAAGTGGAAGATATTCTGCTCGGCGTAAACATCCAAGCCACTCCGGTTCTTGTCCTTACCGGTTTTGGAAAACAAGCAAGAGCCAGGCTTGAAGAGATGAAAATAAAGCCCGGCTTTGTTGCAAAGGACTTGCTGAATGCTGTAAACTGGATTTTAAAGACGAAGGGAATAGAAACAGCGGATTAGCCTGTCAAATCCTTAATAAAACACAAATGATTAGATTCAACGACATCCTGGAAAAAGTCTCCGCATGGTATGGAGAAAAAGATCTGGTCCCTCTGCAGAAAGCCTATATATTTGCAGCCCAGTCCCATAAAGGACAGGTCCGTCTTTCCGGAGAGCCCTATCTCAGCCATCCCCTTGAAGTGGCCAACATCCTGGCAGATATGAAGCTTGATCCCACCACCCTGGCTGCCGCACTTCTGCATGACGTTCTGGAAGATACGGACGTGACCGCTGTAGACATAAAAAAGGTCTTTGGCAAGGAGATCGCCCATCTTGTAGAGGGAGTGACCAAAATCAGCCTTGTCGAAGAATCCTCACCGGAGACAAGCAGGGCAGAGACCATCAGAAAAATAATTCTCGCCATGACCGACGACCTTAGAGTCATCTTTATCAAACTTGCAGACAGAATACACAACCTCAAGACCTTAAAGTATCTTCCCGATAAAAAACAAAAGCAGATCGCTCAGGAAACAATAGAAATATATGCTCCCATTGCCAACAGGCTCGGCATGGGCCGAATAAAAGGAGAGCTTGAGGACCTTTCCTTTCAGTATGTCGACCAAAAAAACTATTTCCAGATTCTCTCCCTAATAAAAACCAAAAAAAAAGACGCTAAAAGCTCCTTAAAAAAAATCGAACGAGAGCTTGTAGAGCTGATGAAAAAGAATAATATCCCGGCTGATTTGTCCTCCAGAATCAAGAGGCCTTACAGTATTTACAGCAAGATGAAGCGCCGGGGCATAAAATTCGATCAGGTCTACGATTTTATGGCCTTAAGGCTCATTACGGATACCACAAGCAACTGCTATGCAGCGCTGGGGATCATCCATCAGAACTGGACCCATTTTCCTTCGCGATTTAACGACTTTATTTCCATGCCAAAGCCAAACCTCTATCAGGCCCTTCACACAACCATTCTCACAGAAAAAAAACAGACGATTGAAATACAGATCCGAACACATGAGATGCATGAAATCGCTGTAAACGGAATCGCTGCACACTGGAAATACAAGGAAACGGACGCCAAGGCCATAATTAAAGAAGACCAACGGCTTCAATGGCTGAGAGAAATGGCCGACCTTTACAAAGAACAAAAAGACCCAAGAAAATTCCTAAAGGACTTAAAGACAAATCTGATCCCTGAAGAAGTCTATGTTTTCACGCCAAAGGGAAAAGTCATAACCCTCCCTATGGGAGCCACTGCCCTTGATTTCGCATTCAAAATCCACACGGAAATAGGCCTGCATGCTGATAAGGCCCTAATAAACAGAAGGACTGTCCCCTTAAAAACGGTCCTGGAGCCCGGCACCATCGTTGAAATCACAACCTCTGATAAAAAAACACCCGTAAGGAACTGGCTTAACTTTGCTTTCACTTCTAAAGCGCAGCATCAAATAAAGAGGTGGCTTAACAAACAGGAGCAAATAAAAAACATCTCCTTAGGAAAAAAGCTCTGGAACAAACACCTCAAAAAGCAGAAAACCAGAGAAAGCCCATTAAAAGGAAAAGAGCTTTTAAAAAATGTAAGACAAGCGACAAACTCTCAAATAAAGTCACTCAAACATTTTTACGAGATGGTAGGCATAGGCAAGATCGTTTTGAGCGAAAAATTATTCGAAAAAATCTTCCCTGGTAAAGAGCTTAAATCAGGCAAAGAGACGCTCATAAAGAAAGCCGTTAAAAGAGTCACTAAAAAACCTGAATCCGACATTAAAGTAAAAAACATAGAAACCTCAAATATAAAACTAGCGAGATGCTGTTCTCCGGTACACGGGGAACCCATAACCGGTTATATCACTTCAGGAAAAGGAATCACGGTCCATTCGCTCAGGTGTCATCTGGTAAAAAAAGAAATCCTCCCCTCACAGCGGATGGTAGAAGTCTCCTGGGACAAGTCCGCTAAAGGTGATTACAGCGCCTCTCTTTTGATCAAGGCTGTAGACACTTCTGGTGTGCTTGCAAAAATAACTTCAAAAATCGCTAGCCTTAAGATAAATATAAAGAAAGCAAATGCTGAGGCTTCTCCGGATAAAAAAACCAGAATCAATCTTTACCTGACTGTTAAAAATATAGAACAGCTAGAGAAGGCCATAACAGAAATAAATAGGATCAGCGAGGTTCTCTCTGTGGAAAGATTATAATTGAGGATTATCCGGCTTTTTCTACTTTTCCTGAACGTATACAGTTCGTGCACACCCACGCTTTTCTTGTCCCTGAATCCGTCTCAATCTTGATGTGCTGTAAATTGGGCTTCCATTTCTTTTTCGTCGCCTTGTGTGAATGGCTGACACTGTTTCCGAAAACAGGGCCTTTTCCGCAAATTTCACATACTTTAGCCATTTTCCTTTCTCTCTTGCATAACCTGATGATTCATAAATAATCCTGATAAATCAAAATAAAGAATATATATAACATAAATTCGCTAAAAACCCAACCCCATTTGGACAACAATCCTTTTTCCGGCTCTGCGAAGAAGTTATCCGCGCCTTAATTTATAGGCCTTAAGCGTATTGTGCATAAGCAGCGCCACAGTCAGGGGGCCGACTCCCCGTGGAACAGGGGTAAGAAAAGAAGCCCTGTGTATGACGCTCGGGTGCACATCACCGATAAGAGTATATCCTTTCTCATCAATGTCCTGCAGCCTCTTTTCAGGTTCTTCAAACATCTCGGCTGCCTTGGCTTTATCAGTGAGGTGATTGATTCCCACATCTATGACAACAGCTCCCTCTTTTACAAAATCAGGCGTTACAAACGCTCCTCTCCCAATAGCGGCCACCAATATGTCCGCTCTTGAGGCTACCTTTGGAAGGTCTTCTGTCCTGGAATGACAAACCGTCACCGTACCGTGTGCGTTGGTCATCATGATAGAAAGAGGTTTTCCGACAAGCAAGCTTCTTCCGATAATCACGACCTCCTTCCCTTTTATGCCAATATCCTTAGACTTTAAAAGCTCCATTATTCCTAACGGAGTGCAGGGCCGAAGACCGCTCTCGACCCTTAATAAACTCCCGAGGCTACAAGGATTAAGGCCATCTACGTCTTTCTCAGGAAGGATGGTTGTCGCGACTTCATGGCTGCTGAAACCCGGCGGCAGAGGCTCCTGTACAAGGATACCGTCGATCTGGTCCTTTTTGTTCAATTCTTCTATCTTTTTTTTAAGCTCAGAAGGATCTAATGTCTCATTAAATGTCAGGACTTCGGAATAAAGGCCCAGCCTTTCGCAGTTTCTCTGTTTCATCCTCACATATACCTGGGACGCTTTGTTCTCTCCCACTAGAACCGCAGCTAAACCCGGAACCTCATTTTTTTTCGCTTTTATTTTAGAAACTTCATCTTTGACTTTTTCCTTTATTGCCTTTGCCAAAGTACTGCCTTCAAGCCAAACTCCCATGAAGCCCTCCTGGAAAAAATTTACAAATCATTATACACATGTCCTTTTTGAATGACAACACAAAAGGAACCTCCTCCTCGCTCCCCCTTAAGCCACCTGGCACAAAACTTGCTTCTACAAAATACCATAAGAATAATTATCCGTGGAATTTTTTATGCTTATTGCTTCGTCTCTTTTAAAACAGCGTGTGTGGCGGTGCACATTCTTGACGATTTTATAAAAAACAAGTACTTTATAGTTAAGAAAGGACTGATCCGAAATGAACACTAAAACAGTTATATTATTGAGTTTTCTCATCCTTCTTCTCCTTTTAGCCGGATGCGTTATGTATCTTCCTCAGGATGAAGTGAAGTTCGGAATCGAGGCGGCACAGAAGGGATTGTGGGATGAGGCTATCTTCAGATGGGAAAAAGTCGTCCAAAAGGACCCAAATTCTCCGGCCGCTCATAACAACCTGGCTGTTGCGTATGAAAAAAAGGGGGATTTTGAGAAAGCTGAAAAAGAATATAAAACAGCATTAGAGCTCGGCCCTGAAAACGAACACATCCGATCCAACTACAAAAAATTCAAAGAAAACTTAAATAAAATCAATGATAAAGATGAGAACAAAGATGAAAAAAAATAAAACTGCTTTTTATACAACCGTCCTTTGTTTCCTTTTCTTTTGTTTCTACAGCTGCAGCAGCATGTCGTCCTATGTAGAAGTAAACGCAAGCATAGCTAAAAAGCCCGAAGTAAACCTGGCGCCATTCGAAGAAATTATCATCACGGATTTCCTTCCAAAAAAGGAAAAACCTGATTTTGATATTAATAACGAGATCAAAGAGTACTTTGCCCAGGAGATGAGAATCGAAACAAAGAAAGAAGTGATGCTGGAACAGGTCTCCGCTGAAGATGAAAAAAATTTCAATGAAAAAGAATTCTGGGTCAACCTTTCTGATAATGAAAGAAAAGGAATCATTATCTCCGGGACCTATGAATACAAATCCGAAATAAGAAAGGCCTTGATAAAAGACAAGAAGAAATTTGAGGACCCTTTCTCATATGAAGACAGGTTCGCCCAGAGAAATATGTACTCGCTTATACTGGACCTCTATTTCATAGACAGCCAGACAGGAGAGATCTTATTCCAGAGGAAATTCAGCGAAACGAAAACTTATGAGAATCCAAATCAAACTTCAGCTTTTGCCTTTTATGACCTTATATTCGGTATTAAAGAACAAGTCTTCCGAGATCTTCTTGCCGAACCGCGACCGCAACAACGATATCTCATCCTAAAATAAGGAGATACTATGAAAAAACATAAAAATCATATTCTTGGTATAGTGCTTCTCTTATTCTGTATAACTTCTTTATCAGCACAGAGTTTCTATTACCCATATTATGGTAAAAACAGAATCCGTTATAAAGACTTTAAATGGGAAAGCTATGAGACAGAACATTTTGAATTATATTATTATATGGGCGACGTCGACTTTCTGAAAAGAATCGCAGAACTTGCTGAAAGCGCTTATGCCCGGATAAGCCAGAGCACAAAGCATCACCTCTCTGCAACGGTTCCTATCCTTTATTACAAAACCAACACCGAGTTTCAACAGACGAACCTTTTCCAGCTTCCCGAAGGAGTACTTGGTGTAGCAGAGCCCATATTGTACAGGATCGCTCTTTATGGAGATATGCCCATAGATGAATTGGAAGACTTGGTCGAACACGAACTGACACATATATTTGAATATGACATGCTCTGGGGAAGCCCTGGCGGCGCGTTTCATGCCATCAGCTCACCCCCGCTGTGGGTCATGGAGGGATTCTCAGAATACAATACGGAAAACTGGTCTTCCTGGTCAAAACTCATTGTCAAAGATACGGTTCTCAACGACCGTATTCCTGAAATGAGGAAAAGCGGAAACCTTTACTCAAGATATCCCCTGCCAAGAGATCCGGCCTATGACTTCGGGCATGCGATCTATGATTTTATTGAACAGAGATATGGTAAAAACGGAGTCACGAACTTATGGCAGTCACTGAAAAACGTACCGTTGATGGGACCTATAAACCCCATTAAAAATGCATTTAAAATTGAGCCGCAAGAATTTGGCCACGAGTTCAATAAATACCTCAGAGAAAAATACAGGCCTTTTTTGATGCGTGAAAATCCGGATAACTACAGTTTGGCGCTTGGCCCTAATTACCCTGTTAATGAGTTCTATTTCGCGTTTTCCCATTCTTTATCTCCGTCAGGAGATATCATCGCTGTTCTGACGGCCAATCAAAAAGCATACGAATTTGATATTATTCTTTTCTCTGCCAAAGACGGATCGTTTATAAGAAACCTTACTAAAGGATATACCCTGAAATACCAAAATATCAAATACGAAATAGAGCCTTCTGTAGGCAGAGATATTGCCTGGTCTCCAGATGGGGACAAAGTCGCCTTCTTTGGAAGGTCGGGAGAAAAGCACAGCTTGTTTCTTATCAACATCCTTAACAGCCACATCATAAAAAAAATCAAAATCCCACAGGACCGACCGACTTCTCCGTGCTTCTGTCCGAATGAAGACAAGCTGCTCTATACCGCCTTTTCTAACGGCATCCATGATATATTCAGCCTCTCCCTTGAGACCGGGGAGACCCGCAACCTGACAAACAATGACCTTTATGAAAAGGCTATCGCCATCTCTCCGGACGGAAAGTCCATTGTCTATACCCTACGCATCGGGACTTATGACAAGCTTTTCCTGTCTCCTTTGAATGACCTGAGTAAAAGGACCCAGCTGACATTTGGCAAAGGAAATACCATTTGCCCGGAATTCTCCCAGGACCCAAATCTCATATACTTCTCGGGAGATATGAGAGAAGCCTATAACGTCTACTCCCTATCACTGAAGACCGGCGAGATGAAAAGGCACTCTGATGTAAGAACCGGCAATTTCTTTCCGTACCCTGTCCCTGGTGAAAAAGACATGGTTGTTTTTTCCTCATTCCATAAAGGCGCCTTTCAAATATTCAAAGGCGAGCTGGAAGGGGTCGCAGTAAAAAATATAAGGTTTGACGATATGTTGACCGCTGAAGAATATGAAGAATACAAACCTCATATAACAGTAGAAATCGACAAGTCAAAGATTAAATCCCATGAGGGAATGGGAAATCTTTATTTAACGGGAAGGCCTCCCGTGGATACCACTATTTCAACAGACGGTTCTCTCTACGGCGGTTCGTCCGTTTCTTTCTCAGACCTGTTCGGTGATCACAACTTCAATATAACGGCTTATCAGGTCAGAGATTTCCGCTCTTACTACTTTTCTTACCTGAATCAGAAAAGAAGGCTGCAGTATCAAGCCAGCGCTTACCACTACACCCTTTTCTACTACACGCCCTACTACTATATCGATCCATCCTATTACTACACACTTAACTATAATGATGCCCTGGCGACACGGTCCATATCAGGGGCCACTCTTGCGGCCTTTTATCCTCTCAACCGATACTACCGCATCCAAGGTTCTTTCCAATATTCCTACTATGATGAAGAATACTATGACCCCACTCTCGCCCGGGAGATGGCAGAAGCTGGACAGACCTTTAGTTTCTTTCTTACCGGCAGCCTTTTATCCGCCTCTCTTTCTTTTGTCGGAGAAACCACTCATTTCAAATACTACGGCCCTGCTGCCGGAAATACGTTCAGTCTTTCGGTCTCCCAAGCCATCCCTGCGGCGGATTCATTTCTCACCAATACAACCCTTCAGCTGGACTTCCGGCAGTATTTCTATTTAGGCCTTGATACGCTTTTTGCGTTCCGCTTTGAGGGTTTTGGAAGCTGGGGAGAAACCCCTTTTCTCAACTACTTCGGCGGCAACAACCAGGTCCGGTCCCAGTATTATTACAGTCTTATAGGAACGGAGAGCTGGTTCGCTAATCTTGAGTTCAGATTTCCCATAATAAACGCTGCCTCTACAGTAATCGGCCAGCTCGGTCCGGTAAGAGGCACCCTGTTTTTCGATATGGCCAGAACTAAAGTCAAAGGTTTTCCAACAAAGTTGTACATTAGGGACACGCGTAAGTCGGGCTTTACATATTATTATCTCGTTGATGCTGTGGGCTCTATGGGATATGGATTCGAATTCTTTCTCCTTGGATTTCCTGTTCATTTAGACTTCGTAAGGCTGGTGTACTGGCCTGACTTCTCCGACCCATTTGGATTTGAAACCGGTGACCGCTGGATGACAAAATTCTGGATAGGATTTGATTTTTAAGCCTTTTAAAAAAAATATTTCAATAAATTCTGTTTTATTCCGACAAAACTTCTTGAAATACACATTCGACGGTGTTAATATATCTCTAACCAAACCATCAGATAGCTCAAGTTTTCCACATTTGTGGATATATCTGTGGAAAAAAGGGATTCAATATGGAAGATTCGCATAAATTAAACCCGTGGACCCGTATCCAGAGGAAAATTAAAAACAAAATTGATAAAAACAGTTTTGATACCTGGTTCGGACCGACTTCATATATTGGAGAGGAAAAAAACGCTCTTTATATAAAGGTCCCTAACTCCTATTTTAGAGACTGGCTTTCTTTTCATTATTCCTCGCTTATTAGCTCCTGTTCCAAAGAGCTGTTTGATAAGGTTTATGATGTTAAATATATTTTTGACGACTCCTCTTCGTTCATGCGGCGCAGCCCGAGAGAGAGACGTTCTAAAGACGGCTATCTTCTGAATCCAAATCTTAATCCTAATTATACATTCGATAATTTTATCGTGGGTTCCTGCAACCAATTTGCTCACGCTGCTGCTTCATCCGTATCTCAAAATCTGGCAAGATCCTATAATCCTCTCTATATCTACGGAGGGGCTGGCCTGGGAAAAACACATCTTATGAACGCAATAGGTCACGAGAGCCTGAGAAGCAAAAGAGGTATGAAAATCCTGTATATGACAACAGAGAAATTCATGAATGACCTTATCACGCATCTTCAATACGGAAAAGTCATGGATTTCCGCGAGAAATATCGGAACATAGACCTCCTTCTTATGGATGACATTCATTTCCTTTCAGGAAGGGAAAGAACAAAAGAAGAATTCTTTCATACATTCAATCATCTCTATGAGAACCAAAAGCAGATCGTCATCTCAAGCGACTGTCCTCCTAAAGAAATCCCTAATATAGAAGAAAGATTCAGTTCGAGATTTGAATGGGGACTTATAGCTGACCTGAAACCGCCCGATATAGAAACAAGGATTGCCATATTAAAGAAAAAATCACAGATAGAGGGGGTACATCTTCCTGAAGACGTGGCTCTTTTTATTGCTGATAAAGTGCATTCGAACATCCGGGAGCTGGAAGGATTTCTCAGGCGTGTTATCGCATATTCTTCACTGAAAGGACTGCCCCTTGATCTGGAACTTGCAACAGAGGCACTGAAAAGCCTTCTTGATTCGGCCGAACATATCATTACGATCGAAAAAATACAAAAATTCATTTGTCATGAATATAAGATGGGGCTAAAAAAACTAAAATCAAAGAATAATTCTCCTAAAATAGCTTTTCCCCGCCAAATAGCCATGTATCTGTCAAAACAGCTTACAGAATCCTCCCTTCCTGAAATCGGAAAGAAATTCGGTGGAAAACACCATACTACGGTCATCCACAGTATAAGAAAGATTGAGAAATTAAGAGAGACTAACAGAAGTTTCGACAAGAAAATCAACAGGATGATTAGTTCAATACGTTAATGGATTCTTTAGTTTAAGATAATTTTTCACATATTATTTGCATTTATTATTATTATTATTTAATCTTTAACTAGTAAATATATTTATATAAATAAAATAAAGTATAAAAGGTGGAAAAAATGAGGTTCTCAATCAAAAAAGAAAATATATTTACAGAACTCCAGCTTCTTCAGGGTATTGTAGAGAAAAGAAATACGATGCCCGTGCTTGCTCATATCCTGATAGATGCAGGAAAGGACCGAGTGGAGTTGATTGGGACAGACCTGGAAGTCGGGCTTAAAACATATATAGAAACCAAGGTCGAGGAACCAGGCGCTGCAACCATATCAGGAAAAAAAGTGTATGAGATAGTCAGGTCCCTTCCGGATGGAAAGAACGTCACTTTTTCACTAATAAACGAGAAGATGATCGAAATATCTTCGGGAGCCAGCCTGTTCAAGGTCCTCTGTAAAGCCAAGGATGAATATCCACAGGTTCCGGAGGCACGT
The DNA here is from genome assembly GCA_964611275.1 of uncultured Eubacteriales bacterium. Lineage (GTDB taxonomy): Bacteria > Acidobacteriota > Aminicenantia > Aminicenantales > Aminicenantaceae > WJMT01. Next base: position 5,624 of record CAZSZS010000170.1, on the reverse strand, counting down.
TTTGAGAAAAATATCATTCTTCCTCTGGATAAATGTGCGGAAATGATAAACCGGGTCTATTTTGCCATCACTCAGGAACAGAGATATTATCTGAACGGCGCTTTAATGATCCTCAAAGGAGATCAGATAGAACTGGTCAGCACGGACGGACACAGGCTGGCCTATGTGTCTTCAAAAATAGAAAACATGGATATTGATAAAGAGATCAGCGGGATCGTATCCAAGAAAACGCTCGGCGAATTAAGGAAGTTCGAAGATAAGGAGATCAAATTTGATTTAGATGAGAGCAATCTATTCTTTAATGTGAAAAACAGAACGCTGATTTCTCGTATCATTGAGGGGAAATTTCCAAATTATAATGCGGTCATCCCCAAGGACAATCACAATACCCTTGTTTTTCCAAGAGAAGAGATAACGGATGCTATAAGAAGGGTCTCCCTCCTTTCTACGGAGCGCTCCAAAGGAATTAAGCTGAAATTAGAAAAGAACAAAGTCGAACTTTTCTCCTCCAATCCTGAACTCGGAGAAGCTCGCGACCAGGTCGAGACAGAGTATGACGGGGATAAATTTGAGATCGGATTCAATTCTCAGTATATTCTGGATTTCTTAACGACCATACAGTCGGACAATGTCAGATTTGATATGAAGGACTCCAACAGCGCTGTTCTCATGACTCCGGAAGAGGACGATGAAATAGAATATAAATATATTCTCATGCCTATGAAGCTCTGACCGCGGTAATTACTTTATCAGCTTTATTACAAACTCTTTTCCCAAGAAAAGCATGTCACCGTCCTCATTGACGATAACCGCACCATAATCAGGATATTTTTTTAAAATCTTTTCCGGTTCTTTAGAAACAAAAAGAGCCGTAGAAAGCGCATCACAGAAAAGGACCTCAGGGCCCATTACAGTGACGCTCTGTCTGCCTCTGGCCGGATAGCCGGTTGAGGGGTTAAAAATATGGTGGTATCTCATTCCGTTTTTTATAAAAAACCTCTGGTAGTCTCCGGATGTGGCCGCTCCCTGGTCCGTTAGGGAAAGGATCCCGAGGAACCCGCTTTTTCTGGGATGCTCTATCCCGATTTTCCAATCCTTACTATCTGGGTTTCGTCCCCAGCAAAAAATATCTCCCCCGGCGTTTATAAAGCCTCTCTGGATGTTCATCTCCCTGAGAGCCTGAGAAGCAAGGTCCACTCCATACCCCTTAGCAATGCCTCCCCAGTCCAGTTTCATCTGTTCCGGAAGAACGACCTCATGGGTTTTTATCTTGATCTTGTCCATACCCACGACCGTTAACAATCTGTTTATTTCTTCACCTGTCGGTATTCTGTGGTGCCCGTTTGAAAAACCCCATGCCTCTTTAAGAGGCCCGACCGTGATATCAAAACACCCGTCCGTATTTTTATGGATCTTCATGCTTTCCCTTAAAAGATACTGAACTTGGCTGGCGTTTAGATCTGTTTTTTCAGGGGAAAAAAGCTCTTCCATGGAAGAAAATATTTTTTCGACTTCTTTTTTTGATTGGGAAAATTCTACAGAAGAGCCAAAGACCCTCAGTTCACAGACCGTATCGAAAAACACCAAGGTGGCTCTATGCCATGTCCTCTGCGGACCGCAGCTAAGCACAAACACAGCGGCCAAAATCAGGGCACAGTCTTTTTTCATCTCTCCGGAACTTTCTTTTTTATTTAAAAGAAAATCAAATTAATTTTTCAGAAACAACAAGAGTTTATTATACTGGATTTATCTTTAATTGACATATATATTGTTTGTATTATAAATTTTTACGTATATCAAAACAGACATGAGAGATAAAATCATGAGGGAACCATGAGTTATAAAATCCGGCTCGGCTTTATGATGTTTCTACAGTATGCTATCTGGGGTGCCTGGGCCCCTGTTTTATCAGAATACCTTATCAATGATCTGGGATTTACCGGAACACAGGTCGGAGTCATTTATGCGCTTCTTCCTTTGGCGACCATTATATCACCCTTTCTAGGGGGGCAGATTGCCGACAGGTATTTCCCCACGGAAAAAGTTATTGCTTTTTTACAGCTTGCAGGAGGCGCCATCCTTATTTATACCTCCATGGTCTCTGATTACTCCACTATGATGTGGCTCATATTTCTCTATTCCCTTCTATACGCGCCCACCTTAGCGCTCACTAATTCCATCGCCTTTATAAACCTCAAAGATTCTGAAAAAGAATTCGGTATCGTCAGGGTATGGGGGACCATCGGCTGGATTGCCGCCGGCCTTATTCTGGCGGCATGGAGGATGCTGGCAAACTCTCAAGAGGTGCTGGCGTTAAGAGGAGACACGCTGATGCTGGCCGGCATATTCTCCCTCATCATGGGGGCTCAGTCTTTCTTTTTGCCCCATACTCCTCCTAAGAAGGAAGTCAAAAAACCGTGGGCTTTTCTGGAAGCCATTAAGATGTTGAAAGATAAAAACCTAACGATATTTGTGGGGATCGCTTTCATTGTGGCCACGGAGCTTCAGTTTTATTATATACTGACCGCTCCGTATTTGACTTCAGGGACAATTGGCATCGATTCGTCAATGGTTTCCGGAGTCATGGTCATTGCCCAGATCGCAGAAATATTTGTCATGGCGCTTCTTCTTCCTTATTTTCTCCCCAAATTCGGTATCAAAAAGACCATGATCATAGGGGTTCTGGCATGGCCGGCCCGCTATATAATCTTTGTCATCGGCCAGCCGGTATGGCTGGTTATTGCCTCCCTGTCTCTCCATGGATTTTGCTATGTGTTCTTTTTTACAGCTGCCTTTATATACATAGACCAGGTAGCGCCCAGGGATGTAAGAGCTTCGGCACAGAGCCTTATATCCATTGTTACCTTAGGGCTGGGAAACTTTCTTGGAAGCCTTTTTGCGGGCTGGATACAGACCCTTTTCACGGAAGCGGACGTGACGGATTGGAGGAGTGTTTTCATCATCCCTACGGTTTTAACCATTCTCTGTGCGGCCGCCTTTGTTTTGCTTTTCAGGGAGAAGAAAAGAGTCAATGTATGACGACATAACGTAAACGATGGAAAGAGGAGAGACAAAATGTCTCAAAAAAGATTGGGCATAGGATTTATAGGCGCCGGTTTTATAACCGGGTTTCACATCAAGTCCTGGGTCGGAGTTCGGGATGCTGACATCATGGGGGTCGCAAGCCGAAGCGAGGAAGGGGCCAAACAGGCAGCCGACCTTGCGCGTAAGCTCAGAGTCGGGGATGCAAAGGTTTACCCGACCGTATCTGATATGGTGGCGTCCCCGGATATAGATGCGCTCTGGATATGCAGCCCGAATTATAACCGGATAGAGATCATGGAAGAGATCGCTCATGCCGTTAAGTCAGGAGCGGGGGAGCTCATAGGCGTTGCCTGTGAGAAGCCGCTGGGGAGAAATGTTCGGGAGGCGGAAAAGATGCTGTCTCTTGTCAGGGAAGCGAACCTTTTGGACGGATATCTCGAGGACCAGATCTTTTCCCCGGCCGTTGTCCGCGGAAAAGAGATCTTATGGACAAGGGGAGCGGCGACAACCGGGAGGCCTTATCTGGCCCGTGCTTCCGAGGAACACGGAGGCCCTCACATGCCTTGGTTCTGGGAAGGTTCTCTTCAGGGAGGAGGCGTGATAAACGACATGATGTGCCATTCCGTGGAGGAAGCGCGCTACATGCTGACCCCTCCCGGAGCAGAACGGAGCTCCCTCAAACCCAGGAAAGTGATGGCTTATGCGGACTGTCTGAAATGGCAGCAGCCTCATTATGCCAGACAGCTTGCAAAGCAGAGCGATGGAAAGCTTGATTATCTCAAACGGCCGGCAGAGGATTTTGCAAGAGCCGTCATAGAGTATGAAGGGAGCCAGGGAGAAAGACTTGTGGTCGAGACCACGACTTCCTGGTGTTATGTGGGGGCCGGACTGAGGCTGAACATGGAGCTTCTGGGGCCGGAGTACTCGCTGTCCATCAATACGCTGGATTCGAACTTAAAGATATTTTTCAGCCGGAATGTTAAGGGAGAGCAGGGAGAGGATCTGGTTGAAAAACAAAATGCGGAAACAGGATTGATGCCCATTGTCAGCAGCGAGGAGATCGAATACGGATATACGGATGAGAACCGGCATATGGTCCAGTCATTTATAGACGGCCGGCGCCCGGGAGAAAATTTTAGCGATGGAGTTGAGGTGACCAAACTTCTTATGGCTGCTTATATGAGCATAGAGAAAGAGAGAACGGTTCTTTTTCCTCCGGATGGACTGGAAACGTTTATCCCGGCAGTGGCCAAAGGAGAATGGAATCCCATGAAAAGATAAAAAGGAGGGAACATGAAAAACAAAAAGCTTATAGGATTATTACTAACCGTATTTTTAGCTGTATCGTGCTCCGGCGGGGAACAGGCAGTCCAAGAAGAGACTTCCGCAGCCCAGGAGGTTTCTTCTCAATTAGAGAGAATTCCTTATTCCGAAGTCAGGATCAAAGAGATCCCGTTTGCGGTTCAGTGCTATACTTTCAGAAAGTTTTCTTTTTTTGAAACACTGGAAAAGGTCAAAGAACTGGGTGTTAAATACGTGGAAGCCTATCCGCAGCAGATGCTTGACAGAAACAATCCCGAGGTGAAAATGGACCACAATCTCAACGAACAGCAGATGGAGGAGGTGAAAAAGGTCCTGAAAGACCACGGGCTGACATTGGTAAGCTACGGAGTGGTTGGTTTTGACAATACGGAAGAAAGCATGGGAAAGGTTTTTGAATTCGCAAGGAAGATGGGCATCCGGACCATTGTTACGGAACCTGAATTCGATGACTTTACGCTTCTGGAAAAAATGGTTAAAAAGTACAATATAAGAATTGCCATACACAATCACCCCGAACCCTCAAAATACGCACGGCCGGAAACGGTTCTGGAACATGTTAAGGGTCTTGATGAACGGATCGGAGCCTGTGCGGACACGGGGCATTGGATGAGAACGGGAGTGAATCCGGTTGAGGCGCTCCGCCTTCTTGAAGGAAGGATCATCAATGTTCATTTGAAGGATTTGAATGTGTTCGGGGACAAAAAGGCCCATGACGTTCCGTTCGGTCAGGGGGAGGCCAATGTCCATGACATCCTGGCGGAACTGACCCTGCAGAACTATGCAGGCGTTCTGGCCGTGGAGTATGAGAATCCGGAGGAAGCGGACAATCCTTCTCCGTCTGTAAAAAAAGGCATCCAGTATGTTGACGGCATCACCTATTATAAAGGGTATGAAGAGATATTAGCTCAAAGCAACGGAAGGTATTCCAAACACGGCTGGAATCACTACGGGCCCGGGTATTTTATTCTTGATGAAAAAACCGGCATCTTGAAGTCTCAGGGCGGCATGGGATTATTCTGGTATGCCGGAAAAGCGTACGAGGATTTTATCCTTGATCTGGATTTCAAATGCTCAAAGGAAGAAACGAATTCCGGAGTCTTTCTGCGGGTGCCCGATATCCCGGTAAGCAACGACTATATCTATCATTCCTTTGAGATACAGATCTGTGACAAAGAAAAGGGCGTACACAAAACTGGGGCGGCGTATGATGCCGAGGCTCCTACCAAAGCCGCATCCAAAGAAACGGGGCAGTGGAA
>CAZSZS010000169.1:0-7361 GCA_964611275.1 uncultured Eubacteriales bacterium | reverse complement strand
CAAAAATAGAAAAAATAAAGTCATCCTTGGAGGGCAGCCAAGGCATTACCTGCGAATTCGCAGGAAAATACGGTCTGACCGCTCAAACATATGCGTCCTTTAACCGCGAATTAATTCTTATTAACATTATTTCTTTCATCCTTATCTTTGTTTTACTGGTGCTGGTTTTCAGAAACACCAAAGTCACTCTGATGTGTTTCCTGCCCATATTTTTTTCTGTGTATATCTCCCTTTTGGCAGCCCGGCTTTTTTTTAATCCCCTGAAAATGATCTCCATTGGATTTGCTGCAATTGTTCTAGGCTTGGGAGTAGACATCACGTTTCATCTGTCAAGCCGATTTTTTCAATACTACAATAAACACCGCGACCTGGAGACAGCTTTAAAAATGACTCTCAATGACTGCGGTTCTCCTTTGATGATCGGAATTTTAACGACGGGCTGCGGCTTTTTTATACTCAGCTTTTCTCGCTACTCAGCTCTCAGGCAGTTTGGATCTCTCACATTTATCAGTCTTCTTCTGACTCTGGTTGCCACCCTGTTCCTTTTTCCCTCTGTTGTCAGGATGCTCCAGCCAAGACAAAAAAACCAGACTAAACTAACTCAATTAAGGACGATTCCCAGCTTTTTTTATAAACTATCCATGAAAAAAGTACTTATCAGCCGTATCGCAGCTGCAGCCTTGATCATAGCCTCGATTATCATATCAACGAACATCAGATTCGACATGTCTTTATCCAAACTGCTCCCTCAAAACACGAATTCACTGAAAAATGCCAGAGAAGTATCGGAAAAATTCGGTTCTTCTTTCTTATTAAGCACACAAATCACTGTTAAAACAGAGCAACTCCCTCAAGGAATACTCTATCAAAAATATTTAGATAAAACACTTAATGAATTCGTGAAAAACGAAAAGATCGCAGGATTCTATTCGCCCACTTTGTTTTATATCCCCTATGAAGAAGCCCGGAAAAATCTGACACAAGTAAGAGCACTCTCAAAAAAAATAAAAGAAAAAAAGGCTGTTTTTTTCGAACAATTGAACGTGAACGGGTTCAAAATTCTCCCCCAACACGAAAAATACTATGGACTTCTGGAAGAAATCTTTAATGAAACCACATTGAATTCAAATGGGAACAGTGTTTTCCTGAATCAATTCCTAAAAAAAGAAGAAAATGATTATTATTTACAAACCTATGTATGGCATAAAAATGAAATGATTAATTCGAAAATGCTTCTCCGTGTTTCCGAAGATTTAAAAAAAATCCCCGCCCAAAAAAACATAGAAAAAGAACTCACAGGAACCTACCAGGTCCATCAGGCTGTAAACAAAATAATCAAAAAGGACTTTGTCTCTATCAGCTTCTGTGCAGGAGGCATCATCTCACTCATACTGCTTCTTTTTTTCAGGAAATTCAAGATACTTTTATTATCTCTAATACCTCTTATCGGTGCCATTCCCCTCACTCTAGCTTTTGTGTATCTCGCATCTATAGAATTCTCCCCGGCTCTCATTGGAGTAGTGGCTATCATAATCGGCATTGGCATTGATGATGCGGTGCATCTGATCCACCGAAAAATAAAAAATCCCGAAAAACCAATCACCCGTATTCTCTCTGACATCTCTCCTGTTCTTACCCTCACAAGCATTTCCACAGCTGTTTGTTTTTTGGCTCTGATTCTTTCGAGTTCTCCCCTTCTGTCCAATACAGGAGCGATCGTAGGATTTGGAGTCTTGTCATGCTGGTTTTTCACTATGTTTTTACTTCCTCCCTTTCTTAAAAGGAAAAAATTATGAAAAACAAACATATCATTCCCGCTGCCGCTGTCCTTACTGCTTTTTCCCTCTTTTTCACTCCTTTCTTAAAGAGCCAGGATATTGATTCGCTCCTTACAAAATGGGAAAACCGCCTAAAAAAGGAAAATTTGATATCCTGTGACATAAAACAAAACAAACAAATCGAATTTTTAAAAGACAAAATTTCACTCAAAGGCAGATTTTATTACAAATACCCGCATTTCTTCCGGGTCGAGATCAAGGGAGACGAAAACTATGATATTTACTGCGATGGAGAAACAGTCTGTATCATCGACCATGACCTTGGAGAAACAGAAGTCCATGATTTTGACGTCCTCTCTTCCCAGAACCGTGTCCAACAACTTATTCATCCTGTGATCGGCCAGACCAAAGAGGATATTAGAAATAATTATGACATTCTGTTTCATGAAGATACGCATTCCTATGAATTAACGCCAAAATCTTTATCAGGCAGTTCTTATAAAACCATACTCTTTAAAGTCGATATTGCAGACAGGATAAAATGGATGAAAATATTTTATAAGAACAGCGACTGGACTGAAACGGAATTCAGCAACTGGAAAGAGCTTGATAAAGTCTCGGACTACTTTTTCAAATATCTGAAATGACGCAGGGTCATTCTGGAATTCAGTCCAAAAGATGGATCATAGAAGAGTGCTGGAGCGGCGTACCTCCGCCCGCAGCATAAGGGGTTCCCCACGGGGGGATGGGTGGAGCGAGGATGGAGATATGCCGCGGAATGATCACTTATTCCGTTTAGAAGTTATTCATTATTGTGATGAACCTTAGATCAAAACGGAGGGAGAGGGATTCGAACCCCCGTCACGATTCCTCGTGAAGCGGTTTTCAAGACCGCCGCCTTCAGCCACTCGGCCATCCCTCCATAAAAAGACAATAGTCTAACATTTTTACTTCAGATCCGCAAAATATCAGGTTATCTCTGTAACTCCACCCATATATGAGTGAAGGGCTTCCGGAATCCTTACGCTTCCGTCGTCCCTCTGGAAAGATTCAAGAAGAGAGCTGACAGTCCTTCCCACAGCCACTCCAGAGCCATTAAGAGTGTGCACATACTCGGTCCTTGATTTTTTATCCCTTCGAAACCGGATATTGGCCCGCCTTGCCTGAAAATCCTCACAATTCGTGCATGATGAGATCTCCACATAGTCTTTTCGATGGGGCATCCAGATCTCCAGGTCATATGTCTTGGCTCCGGCAAAACCGAGGTCTCCGGTACACAGACTGACGACTCGATAATGAAGGTCCAGTTCTTTCAAGACTTTCTCCGCATTCAAGGTTATTTTTTCCAGTTCCTGGTAAGAATCCTCCGGCAGCGAAAAACTCATCAACTCTATCTTATTAAACTGATGCTGCCTTATGAGTCCCCGGACGTCTTTTCCATAAGAGCCTGCCTCGCTTCTAAAGCAGGGGGTGTATGCGACATATCTTTTAGGGAGTGAATCCGCTTCCATGATCTCATCACGAAACATATTTGTCAGCGGCACCTCAGCAGTGGGGATCAAATACCAATCATATCCCTTTAGTTTAAACAGATCTTCTTCAAACTTGGGCAGATTGCCTGTTCCCAGAAGGCTCTCTTTATTTGAAATAAAAGGGGGGATCACTTCCTCAAATTCATTTTCCCTTAAATGGATGTCAAGCATAAAATTTATCAAAGCCCTTTCCAGTCTTGCGCCTAACCCTTTGTAAACAGCGAACCTGGCCCCGGCCAGTTTCGCAGCCCTTTTAAAATCAAGGATCCCTAACCTTTCCCCTATCTCCCAATGCGGTTTGGGTTCAAAATCAAACTCGGGCTTTGATCCTGATCTTCTCAGTTCCTTATTAAAAGAGGAATCCTTACCAACTGGTACGGACGGGTGAGGGATATTTGGAATACCCAGCATGATATCCCTGATCTTTTCATCTAGATCTTTGAACTCTTCCTCATTTTTCTTTATTTCATCCGTCACCTGCTTCATCTCTTTTATCAATGAAGAGGCATCGCTGCCTTCCCGTTTCATCTTCCCAATCAATTTTGAATTCTTGTTTAATCCAAACCGGAGCTTTTCAATTTTAACCAAATATTCCTTTTTTTCTTCAGCCAGTTTGAGAAACTCAGAAAGGTCAATGTCCACACCGCGACTTGATACTTTTTCCTCAACCAAATCTGCGTTTTCTTGTACGAATTTAATATCCAGCATGTGGTCGATTATATTATAAAAAGAGTGCAATGTGAACTATTAAAATGAAGCGAAATTCAGGTGTGGCTTGTGCTCGCTAAAGATTTTTAACGCCATTCTTCTTCGTTTTTCTCTGCTCCTGCGTAACTCCCCCCGTCCGTGGGTCAGATCCGGCTTCGCCGGATACCCTCGAAAAGCCTCATCCGAAGGCTAAATCTTCAATGTCGCCACGTCCACAACTGAATTTTCCAATGTTTTATGAATAACTAGGATTATTGACTATAGTGCCATATTAAAATATCATAAAATAGACCGAATGAAAGAGTTTTGAAAATGAAAAAATTCAAAGGCTATATCCAGATATACACCGGCAATGGAAAAGGAAAAACGACCGCTGCATTAGGACAGGCCTTAAGAGCGGCCGGCCACGGATACAAGACCTTTATTGGCCAGTTCATAAAAGGGCAAAAATATGGAGAAATCACAGCCATCGAAAGGCTGAAACCCCTGGTGGATATCAAACAGTTTGGAAGGAGTGCTTTTATTCATGTCAACAAAGACCCAGACTCACGGGATATTAAAAAAGCCAACAAGGGATTATCAACGTGCTTAAAGGCCATGCTTTCAGGCTTATATGACATCATTATCCTGGATGAGATCAACGTTGCTCTTTATTTCAATCTTATTGAAGAAAAAAAAGTCCATGAATTCCTGGACAAAAAACCTGACAACATTGAAGTGATTCTAACAGGAAGATACGCACCGGAGTCTCTTATAAAAAGAGCTGACCTGGTGACTGAAATGAAAGAAATCAAACACTATTATACGAAAAAGATCACAGCACGGGACGGGATCGAAAGATAACTGCCGGTGGAGCTTCCAGACTAACAAATGGATAAAATAAAATTCGAACGCCTGGTCGAAGAAGCACTCTCTGAAATACATAAAGAGTTTAAAAAATACCTGAAAAACATAACCGTTATCGTGGAAGACAATCCTCCCCCGGATGTCTCCCGCAGGCTTGGTATCAACCGGGGAGGACTCCTGTTGGGCCTGTATCATGGAGTTCCAATAGATAAGAGAGGAGCTTATTATGGAAATGTGCCCCCGGATGTCATTTCCATATACCAAATACCTATAGAAAGGGTTTGTTCCACTGAAAAGGAAATCAAACAAAAAGTCAGAGAGGTCGTAAGGCATGAGATAGGACATTATTTTGGTAAAGACGATAAAGAATTGAGAGAAATAGAAAATGAGATTGATTAACGGAAGGATAGGATTATGAAGGAACCGTACAAAGGCATCATTGCCGCGCTGACAACTCCTTTTAAGGATGAGCGCATTTATCCTGAGAAATTAAAAGAAAATATTGATAAATACAACACAACCGGCCTTACAGGCTTTGTCATCGCAGGCTCGAGCGGAGAAGGCGCTTATTTATCTGACGACGAATGCATCACTCTTATCCGGGAAGCCAAAAAATCATCATCAAAAAACAAAAAAATCATAGCAGGAACCGCGCGTGAATCTGTGAAGAACACGGTCGATCTCACAAACAGGGCTGCTGATGCAGGAGCTGATGCCGCACTTGTGTGCACGCCTCATTATTACAAATCCGATATGACTCAAGAAGCACTGAAAAAATATTATCTGTCCTTGGCAGAAAAATCCCGCATTCCCATAATCGTATACAATATTCCCAAAAACACAGGAGTCAGTGTGGACAAGGAACTCATCATAAGCCTCTTGAAACATCCCAATATTCTTGGATTAAAGGACAGTTCGGGAAATCTCACCTTTTTCGAGGAAGTCTTTCCTTATCTCAGCCCTGAAAAATCATTCCTCCTCGGAGCCGGAAGTTTGATCCTTCCCGGACTCATCATGGGAGCCAGCGGAGGAATATTGAGGATTGCCAGCGTGGTTCCTCGTCTCTGCACAGAATTATATGAATTATATACAAATAAAAAGTGGGAGAAAGCAAAAAAACTCCAACTGGACCTGGTTCCCCTCAACCAATCCATTACAAAACAGCAAGGGCTTGCTGCTTCAAAATACGCTCTGGATCGGCTCGGATATTATGGAGGCCCCTGCCGGCCCCCGCTCACATCTCCTGAGAACAGAGTTAAAAATGAACTTGACCGCATACTGAATAAAATAAAGAAAACGTATAAACTATAACATCCTTAATTCCCTGCTCTTAAAAAAAAAGGACCGTGCACCCGGCTTTGACAGAGCCTCCCCTGCGTATCCTATGCAGTTAGCTCTGGCAAGGCAAATCCTGCAGCACAAGAAGCAACTCTGCTACCGCTGCTACCTCCCGGTCCTGACGGGGTTTACAAAGTGCGCTTTGCACAGGGCCCGTACCTTCAACACCACTTGCATAAGTACCGGCCAGAAAAAGCTGAATGCCTCGGCAGGGAATTCAATCTCACTATAGCGGATTGTGAGCTACAGGGCACCGCTAACTCCCCATCTAGCACGGTCCGAAAATGCAACTACTTAACTTCTCTAAAAATCGTAACGTGAAACCGCTTTTTTGTCAACCAGTCCGCCTGCCTGAAAGTCGAGATGAGGCATGATGTTATTTATCTAACATGAAAAGCGTACTCCTTAAGAAATTCAGGTGTGGACGTTGAGACATTAAAGATTTAGCTTTCGGAGTGCGATAATAAAATAATAATTATTGCATCAAGAAACGAAATTCTCTTACCGGGTTCTTTATGAAATATAAAAGTGCAGAGAACAGGCAAGATTGTAAATATGTTATCGGCAGCTTTTATGAATAACCAGGATTATCTTGACATGCCGATAGAGAAGTGATAGAAAAAAAGTCTTGCATTTACTATGTTCACTCAAACCCACTTTAACCACATCTTCACATTAAAATCATTTTATGGAGGGATTTTATTATGAGTAAAAAATGTATCATCTTTGTTTGTATTACTTTACTTCTTCTTCCACTTGCGCTTTCCGCACAGACGCATCCGGAAGAATTCCTGGGGCATAAAGTTGGCGCTGACAGAAAACTTGCTGATTATACCCAGATAACGGACTACTTCAAAAAGCTGGATGAAGAGTCAAACAGGATCCAGGTTATGACCATCGGAGAATCTACCCTTGGAAAGCCCATCATTATGGCTGTGATATCTGATGAAGAAAACATGGACAAGCTGGATACCTACACACAAATAACCAAAAGATTGAGAGATGCCAGGGGCTTGAGTACTGAGGAAGCAAAAAATCTTGCCAAACAAGGAAAGGCCATTCTTCTCATAACATGCAATATCCATGCCACGGAAATCGCTTCTTCCCAGATGGCCATGGAGCTTGCCTATGACCTGGTCACTGGAAACACTGCCTTTGA
>CAZSZS010000168.1:0-27317 GCA_964611275.1 uncultured Eubacteriales bacterium | reverse complement strand
AAGATTTAGCCTTCGGATGAGGCTTTTCGAGGGTACTCGGCGAAGCTGGCCTCTGAGTATGTCTGACCCACGGACGCGAGGAGTTACGCAGGAGCCGAGAAAAACGGTCATTGCGAGGAGCAAAGCGACGCGGCAAACTCGTTTTATTATGTATCTGGATGAGATTGCTTCATCTTCTTCGAAGACTCGCAATGACATGAAGGGAGTGAAGCCATTTACAAATTTCAATATCATCTTTCCCCGCTCCTATATCCTAAGGTCAGGGCAACCCGTCTCCCTCTCAAATGGTCGCCCGAACCGTTTTCATATCCCAGTGAAGCGCCGGCGTGGAAGTAAAAATGGTCTAATTCCAGACCGGATCCGAATGTGACAGAGAAGTATCGGGATGCTGGATCGTTCATTGGCTGAGGGTCGTAATGAAAACCCAGCCTCACAGGCATATCAAAGAGAAGGCCGAATATTCTGGTGGCGGTCCTGTATTCAAGCCCGGTTCCAAAACAGACAATATCCTTGAACTCTCTTTGCTGTTCTTCTCCGAAGAGGGTGGCTTTATATTGTGACCAGTTGAAAAAAGTAGCGTCTGCGGCAGCTCTGAATTTTTCAGAAAATTGGAAATTTATGCCGGCTCCGATGATCAACGGCTGCATAAAACTTGAATCATCCTGGGATTCGATCCGGATGTCTGTATCAGAAAGAGCCGCCTCATACCGGAGAAGACTTTCGCTGGCGCTTGTTTTTTTATAGGGAGTCCTGAAAACAGCCGCAGCCTGTAAAGCTTCGGATATTTTGAATGTCACGCCTCCGTTCAGATAAAATCCCTGCAGTTTGTGGGATTTTTCATCTGTCATGATGACAGCGCCTCCGTAATTATCCTCTCTCAGAGACTTGTTGATATCCCCTGTTACAAAGTTAAAGCCCAATCCGATGAAAACCCGGCTCCCCAGGTTTTTGGATACGGCCAGGTTTATGTTTCTTAACAATCCGGTTTGCTCAAGGTCTAATATGTAGAAAACAGTGCCTCGCTCCGTGTATGTGTAATAGATGTTTGGTCTGTCATAATGTTCCAGTATGGATGTGCTCAAAGCCAGTCCCCATCCATTCATATTCACTGAGATGCCCCCAAAGTCCAGAGAATAAAGCACTTGAGAAGAGTTATCATAAGTGGCCATCGGACCTGTATTGACGATGGAGTATTTAAAAAAGGTCGCATTGTTTAGAGAACCGTTTGCAAGGACAGTCAAGGCGGGCATTCGGCTCAATTGGGAAGGATTGGTCAGTGCTGTTGAAAGGTCGGATGCATAAGCATAGTGGGCGCCTCCCATGCCTAAGGGGCCTCCGGTGAGAAGACCGAATATATTCCATGTCCTGAACGGAGCTTCATCCTCATACTGTCCCATAACAAGCTGAGCTTGGGATTTTAAAGGAAAGAGCATGAGAGCGCATACAAGGATAACAAATTGAAATTTACGTGAAGACTTGAGCATTTTTTTTGGATTATATGTTTCTTTTTTATTATTTGCAAATTAAACGTATTTTGAATAGACTATACTATTTATAAGCCTCATTTGGAGTCAAAATGGAGACAAAAAAAGCGGAGCGCATAAAGATAAAGGGAACAGGCATGTATGTTCCGGAAAAGGTCTTAACCAACGAGGACCTTGAGAAAATGGTGGATACCTCTGACGAATGGATAACCACAAGGTCGGGGATAAAGGAAAGGCACATAACCGCTCCCGATGAGACCACAGCTGATATGGCTGTTATAGCAGGGAAGAGAGCGGTTAAAGACGCTGGGCTTACTGTAAAAGACATTGATGTGGTCCTTGTTGCGACATCCACTCCAGATACGATTTTCCCTTCCACAGCCACCTGGGTTCAGAAGGGATTGAAAGCTGACCATGCACCTGCTTTTGATTTATCCGCAGGATGCACCGGTTTTTTATACGGCATGATCGTGGCTGAAGGACTCATTCTGGCCGGCTCGGCGAGGAGGGTCCTGCTCATAGGTACTGAATGCCTTTCCAAAGTAACCAATTGGAAAGACCGCAATACTTGTGTTCTGTTCGGAGACGGAGCTGCCGGTGCTGTTTTAGAAAAGTCTGATGATGAGAGCGGTATGCTGTCTTCTTACTGGAAGGCAGATGGGAATCTGGGTGAGCTTCTTATACTTCCGGGAGGAGGCGTGTTACACCCGGCTTCACATGAAACCATTGATATGGGGCTTCATTATGTACAAATGAAAGGAAATGAGGTGTTCAAACAAGCTGTGAAGCGCATGGGAGAAGCAGCCCTCATGGCCTTAAAGAAAGCCGGGATAAAAAGGGAGGATATCGCTTATTTGATCCCCCATCAGGCAAATATACGTATCATCCAGGCAACGGGAAGAAGATTGAAGCTTCCCGAGGAGAAAGTGTTTTCCAATATCCATAAGTATGGGAACATGTCCGTGGCCACCATACCCATAGGAATTCATGAGCTCAAGGAAGAAGGGAAGTTAAAAAAAGGTTCTGATGTTGTTATGGTTGCGTTCGGGGCAGGCTTCACCTGGGCAGCCGTCGTCTACAGATGGGGATGACATCTTCGATGTGGCTTCAGCCATACCTGTATTCTCTTAAGCAGCCCAAAAATTTTACTTATTAGTTGATTTTCATGTGGATATATCCTATAATTAATATCGTAATTATATAGTATAAAATTTCTCCAGGAGTTACGCATGAAAACACGGTTATTTTTATCAGCGGTGCTGGTTGCTCTTCTGTTAATCGTTGTTCAAATACATCCTGTTATGAGCAGTGAGGACGGATTTCCCGATGCGCCTGATTTTTTTCTTAAAGACGTTAACGGCAATGAGATCACTCTGGGTGATTTTAAAGGCAAGGTGTTGTTTATAAATTTCTGGGCCACCTGGTGCCCTCCATGCAGGGAAGAGATACCCGGTTTTGTGGAATCCTATGCAGCCTATAATGAAAAGGGGATGGAAATACTGGGCATCTCCTTAGATAGACAGGGGGTCAAGGTCGTCAAGAAATTTACAGAGAAATATGAAGTTAACTATCCTATGGCCATGGGAACGCAGCAGTTTATTCAGGATTATCAGCCGGGACAGTATATTCCTGTTACTTTTATCATCGACAGGGAGGGAAAGATCCGGCAAAAACATGTCGGCTATATGGACAAGACTCTCCTGGAAAAATATTTTCTGCAGCTATCCCAAGAATCAAGTTAACCGTTTTTGATTCACTTTCTACTTTGTCTTGATCAAATCCAAACCCATCTCCAGGGCTTTTCTGTTCAGAGGAAGAAGGTGGTGGTATCTTTCCGGCAGCGTTCCTTTAAGGGCGGTTAAAACAGACTCTTTTTTGACGATCTGGGTGATTTTGAGGAGAGCCCCCATTGCCACCATGTTCATGACTTTTATGTTTTTCAATTTATCAGTGGCTGTCCTAATTGCCGGGACCGCATAGACATGGATATCCTTTCGGGTAGGTCCTTTTTTTATAACACTGCTCTCCCAGATGAGTATCCCGCCTTTTTTGACTTTTGGCTCAAATTTTTCCAAAGAAGGTATGTTAAACACAGCAGCAATATCAAATTCCGTATCAATGGGAGATGATATATCTTCATCACTGACATTGACCATGCAGTTGGCAGTCCCGCCTCTCATTTCAGGTCCGTAGGAAGGAAACCAGCTCACTTCTTTTCCCTCCTTCATGGCCGCATAAGCAATGAGTGTTCCCATGGAAAGCACACCCTGGCCTCCGAATCCGGCAAATACCATTTCCTTTAACATCTATACCTCCTTCTTATCAGGTTTCTTAAAGACTTTTAACGGGTAGTAGGGATAAACTCTTTCCTCAAGCCACTTTAATGATTCCTCGGGAGTCATTTTCCAGCCGGAGGGGCAGTTTGATGCCACTTCAATAAAGGTCGTTCCCAGCTTTTTCCCTTGATACTCAAAGGCATTGCGCAGCGCTTTTTTCGCTTTTCTTGTATTTGCCGGTGTGTTGCAGCTCACCCTTTCCACATAGGCCACCCTTTCGAACTGGGACACGATCTCTGCCATTTTCAGGGGGAGTCCTATCTTTTCCGGGTCCCTTCCATAAGGGGAAGTGGTGGTCTTCTGTCCTTCCAGAGTGGTGGGCGCCATCTGACCACCGGTCATACCGTAGATGCCGTTGTTTATGAAAATAAAAGTGAAGTTTTCGCCCCGGTTGCAGGCGTGAAGGGTCTCTGCGGTTCCGATAGCAGCCAGGTCACCATCTCCCTGGTATGAGAAAACGTATCTGTCAGGAAGCATTCGTTTGATTCCCGTAGCCACTGCAGCGGCTCTGCCGTGAGCTGCTTCCTGCATGTCCACATCCATATAGTTATAGGCAAACACCGAACATCCGACGGGGCAGACCCCTACTGTTTTTTCCTGGATGTCCATTTCCTCTACGACTTCCATAAGAAGTTTGTGTATGGTGGAGTGAAAACATCCCGGGCAGTAGTTGATCCGCGTTTTTGTCAGAGTTTGCGGTCTTTTATAAATAAGTTTGTATCCTTTTTTCATGATATCACTCCTTGATCTTCTTTATTTGCTCGAGGACTTCGTAAGAATCGGGAACAATACCTCCCATGCGCCCGTAGAAGTGAACCGGCTTTTTACCGCATACTGCCAGCTTGACATCTTCTACCATCTGTCCTGCGTTCATCTCCACAGAAATGAAAAATTTCACTCTGTCCTGGTCCGCATGTTCCTTTAGTTTTTCATAAGGGAAAGGCCATACGGTCTGAGGCCTGAAAAGCCCGATTTTCATTCCCTGAGCACGGCTGATATCCACGGATTTTCTGGTGACTCTGGAAGTGAGCCCGAAGGAGACGATGATGATTTCCGCATCTTCTGTTTTGTATTCGTCAAAGCGGACTTCATTCTGTCTGATCTTTTCATACTTTTTTTGGAGCTTCTGGTTCTTTTTCTCCATGTCTTCGGATTGGATATAAAGGGATGTCAGAATATTGCGCTCCCTGTCCTTTGTTTTCCCAGTGGTGGCCCAGGGTTTATCGGGTTTGTATTCAATGGGGTCAGGAAGGTCGACTTTTTCCATCATCTGTCCTATGGCTCCGTCTGACAGGATGGTCACAGGTGTTCTGTACTTATCTGCCAGCTCGAACCCCAGGTAGACGAAGTCCACCGTCTCTTGGACAGAATTCGGAGCGAGCACGATGGTGTGGTAGTCACCGTGGCCGCCTCCTTTAGTGGACTGGAAATAATCACTCTGGCTGGGCTGTATGGTCCCCAGTCCCGGGCCTCCGCGCACCACATTACAGAAAAGACAGGGGATCTCGGCACAGGCAATATAAGAGATACCTTCCTGCATTAGGGAGAATCCCGGGGAAGACGTGGTGGTCAGGATCCGGGCTCCGGCTCCACCGGCTCCGTACATCATATTGACGGCTGCCACTTCGCTTTCCGCTTGAAGAAGAACATAATTGTGGTGGGGTTCCTGCTGGGCCAGATACTCCATGACTTCTGACTGAGGTGTTATCGGGTATCCGAAATAGCCCTGAAGGCCGGCCCTTATGGCTGCTTCACCAAGGGCTTCATTACCTTTCATTAATCTTAGTTCACCCATTGTTAACTCCTCTGTTTCGGTTGGTCTTCTTTTTTGTAAACTGTGATGGCCGCATCAGGACAGATCACAGAACAGTTCATACAGGCAATGCAGTCATCCTCCTCTTTAAGATAAGCATAATGAAGACCATAGCTGTTGGTGTCAGATGTGTTTAATGCCAGACAGTCTGTTGGGCAGCTGAGGACGCACAAATCACATCCTTTACACCTTTCAATATCGATTGCAACATAACCTTTTGCAGGCATAATGTCCTCCATATATTAGTTTATAAATGTTATTATTTTGAATATAAATCATACATCCTCCCTTATGGGGGTTGCTGAAGGTTCAGAATTTGAAAAAGATCTCACTTTTTACATTCATTTACAATTCAAACGAGAGCACTCTGTGCGAATGACACTGGACATTGACGGCAGCGGGCATGGAAGCGATATGGCAGGGGAAAGCCTCTATGTGGACAGCCAGCGATGTGATCCTTCCACCCATTCCCTGGGGACCGATCCCGAGATTGTTGATTCTTTCCAGAAGCCTCTTTTCCATGTCTGCGTAGAACGGGTCAGGATTGTGAGTGCCGAGCGGCTTTCTCAGTAAAGCTTTTTTTGCTAACAGAGCCGAGTATTCGAAATTTCCACCCAGGCCCACTCCTACTATGGTAGGAGGACAGGGATTTGATCCTCCGGTCTCTATGGCTTCCACCACAAAGTCTTCTATCCCTTCTTTCCCGGCGGCCGGAGCGAACATTCTGACCTGGCTCATGTTCTCAGCGCCGCCGCCTTTAGCCACGAACTGGACTTTGAAATGGTCTCCTTTGTCAAGT
Source organism: uncultured Eubacteriales bacterium (assembly GCA_964611275.1). Classification (GTDB taxonomy): domain Bacteria; phylum Acidobacteriota; class Aminicenantia; order Aminicenantales; family Aminicenantaceae; genus WJMT01. The sequence continues at coordinate 20,885 of CAZSZS010000168.1, read as the reverse complement.
TCCCAGTGAATATAAGCGGGCGTGTTGTCTCCTGTGTTTTTTCGGCGGATCGGATCTGCGACCACTGATTTTCTCAAAAATCCTTCCTCATATCCTTCTCTGGTGCCTTGAGTGATGGCATCTCTCAGGCTTTCCAGTCCGTCGTCCCGGTTGAAACGGACGTCTTCACCGAGTTCCACAAAAAAAACAGCCAGTCCTGTATCCTGGCAAAGCCCTAATTTTTCGTCTTTGGCTATCTGAGCGTTTTGTTTGATCTGTTCGAAAACAGCTTTTCCGGCAGGAGATTCCTCTTTTTTTTCCATCTCCTCAATGACCTTCATCACGTCATCTTGGAGCTCAAAATTAGCTTTCTGTACAATTGCTTTTACCTTTTCTTTTACATCAGATAGATTAATGGTTTTCATATAATACCTCCGGGTCGAATTATAATAGATTTGATATATTTAACGGAACTTAATGGGAAATTAATTTTGTTTGTTATTAGGATTCTTGACATGAATTATCAGTTTATGACTCTACAAAAATCCTGTCAAGTTAGAATTTTAATTTGGGGGACGGACCATGAATTTGGAAATTTTAATTTGGGGGACGGACCATGGGTTTTTGTTTGTTTCCTTATATATAGACTGATATTTCCCCCTTATTTTAAGCTTAGATGGACAATTTTAATATAAAAATCACGTTTCTAAGAGGTTGCCAGCCCTGCTTCACTTATATACAAATTGATCAATCGATAGCGCGATTTTCTATGCGTTCAAAAGGTTCTTCCATTCGCTTTCGAGCATAGGAACTGAGTGAATATTTCAAGCCATACTGGCTGTGCATCCATGTTGCGTCAAGATTCATATCGGCTACCAGATGATACCGGTTAATAGCTTCATCTCTGTTTTTCAGTAAATCAAGCATATGTCCCTGCCAAATTAGAGCTATAGCCACTTGATTTTCTTCGCCCAGTACTGCAGCCTCATGCTGCATCCTTTCAAACACAAACAATGCTTCTTTATAATTTTTCACATCATAAAGAGCAAAACCGGTTCTGAGAAAACTGGTGAGATCTTGAAACATTTCCAGCACTTTTCTTGAGTATTGTTGGGCCAGTTTCTGGCTGGAATGCCATCCCCAACTCAATGATTTAACTCGTTGATCCGGAGATGCTTCCTGCTTTTTCCTCCATGCTTCAAGAGAGGTTTTGTATATGAAAATTTCTTTTTCCGGAATTTCAGCAGTGAGATTTTTGATGAAGTCTTTAAGCACAGAGAAAAATTTTTGCGGCTCTTCATTATAAATACCATGGCCTGCGTTTTCAAACAAGATCATCTCAGCATTGGGGTGATTGGTTTTTAGCATTTCAGGCTTTTTCTTGCCCCAAGTGAGGTCATATTTGCCTTCCAGTATAAGGGTTGGTATAGGACATTTATCAAATGCTCCGGTCAGATCGACCGTTCCCTGGCTTCTGTTCATGATGCTGTTGAAATTGTCATCATGATCCCATTCATAAAGAGCGATTTGAGATAATTGTTCCCGAGTGGGTTTGTAGAAATGCTGACGTTTCCAATCGCCATTGAGAAAATTATTGTATAAAAGCATCTGGATTGTTCTTTTGCGAGAAAGATTTTCCTTGACGGAAAATTCATGAAGTTGTTTTTGGATCTCTTTAAGCCTTTGTTTTTCTTCTTCGGACAGGTATTGGCTTTGCCGAGATTGGCCAGTGTCCTTATGCATTCCCGGAGAAGCTCCCAATAGAACCAAACCAGCTACGTTTTCCGGATAATTGATGGTATAGAATTGAGCCAGAAATCCTCCGTAGGAATAGCCAAGTACCACCCATTTGTCGATGGCAAGAGCTCTTCGGATGGCATCCAGGTCTCCCGCTGCTTGATGAATCGAATATCCTTTCTCTCCGGGCATGAAATCCGATAGACCGCAGCCACGCTGGTCGTAATAAATGACTTGTGCATACTTTTTGGCTTTGGAGAACCATGGATGAAAGTAATGGTGGGTGCCTCCCGGGCCACCATTGATCAATACAAGGGGAGTTCCTTTTCCTTCTTCCTCCACATACAGTTCTGCTCCATTTACATTGATTCTGTGTTTTAAGAGGTCCAGCCGGTCGCACCATCTTTCAGCCGGAGGGATGTCTGTAATAAGCTCTGGTTCTATATGGACGTGGCGGTCCAGAATAGACTCCCGTTCCTCCAGGTCCATCACAGGGAAATGGGACTCTTTATCATCTTGAGCACAAGAAAAAACAAGAATAATCATACAGACAATGGTGAAATTTCTTAGGGCTGTTAGTGTTAGGGCTGTGATTTGATTCAAGATCATTCTTGATTTCATGGGCTTTCCTTTCTTTTCTCTATTTTGCATGATGTTGCATATTATCTAGTTTTTAGTTTGTAGTATACCCTTCATTCTATCATTTATCATTTTTTTGAGAAATTTTTTATCCTTATTCGTCTTCTGAAGTAGAAAAGGAGGGAAGGAGGGAAGAAGGAGGGAAGGGGGATCGAGGGGTATATGAGGGGTATCTGAAGGGGACGGACCATGAGATCTCTTTTTTTTACATATATATAGACTTATTTATTAGTCTCTCTCTTAGCTTAGATTAATGATTTTGATATATAAATCGTTTGTTTAAGAAGAAGTTAAATATTTTAAATAACCGGGAATTTTTGGATTGGATAGAAAAGAATAAACACATGGCTAGAGAAACACATGGCTAGGGCAAATCGTCATTATATGTCAAATTTAATTTGGCATATTACACAACGTTGCCATAACCAGGATTTTTTGCTTAAATTTGTGCGCGATAGAAAACGATGGTTGTATTGGTTGTTTCAAGCAAAGAAGAGATTTAAAATCCATATATTGAATTACATGGTGACTTCAAATCATATTCATTTATTGATACATGATAATTTGCAAGCAAGCTCTATTGCGAATAGCATGAACTTGATTGCTGGTCGAACTGCATGGGAATATAATCACAGAAAAAAACGGAAAGGCGCATTTTGGGAGGATCGGTACCATGCAACAGCTGTAGAATCGGACACTCATTTACTCCATTGCATGGTTTATATCGATTTAAATATGCTGAGAGCAGGAGTTGTCGAACATCCTTCTGAATGGCCGCACAGCGGGTATAATGAAATAATTGCTCATAGGGAAAGATATAAAATTATTGATTTTCCTTGTTTAATTAAGTTGTTAGGCGTGAAAGACCAAAAACACCTCATATATACATACAAAGAAATAATTGATGATAAGGTTGAGTCAAGATGCCATCAAAGAGAGCCAAAATGGACAGAGAGTATAGCTGTGGGAAGTAAAGATTTTCTAAAAAAGATAAATCACCGATTGCCTCTAAAATTTAGAAATAGAAGAATAATCGAACATGAAGGAGGATTTGAGTTGTATGAGGGATAAATTCTTTGTTCTTTAGAACAATGATTATAACACTAAAATTAACTGTCTAAGAGAAGAATTAGGGGTATAATTTCCGTTAACTTGTTGATATAAAAGAAATTACTATGGTCCGTCCCCTCTTTAAATTAAATCTTCAGGTTTAGGGCCATGAGCTTCAGCTCTGTCATCTCCTCAATGGCGTACTTCAGCCCTTCCCTTCCGAACCCGCTTTCTTTGATCCCGCCGTAGGGCATATGGTCAATACGAAAGGTCGGGATATCATTTACAACGACTCCCCCCACATCCAGCTCCTCATACGCGCGGAAGGCTTTGTTGAGGTCATTTGTGAAAACGCCGGCTTGAAGTCCGTAGATGGAGTTATTCACTTCCTCCAGCGCCTTCTCAAAATCACCGTACCTGTACACCACAGCAACGGGTGCAAACGCCTCCAGCCATGATATCCTCAAGTCCGGTTTGCATTCGGTGATGACCGTAGGTTCAAACAGAGCGCCATCCCTCTTCCCCCCGCACACGATGCGCGCTCCTTTGTTTATGGCTTCTTCCAGCCACTCTTCAGTCTGCTCTGCAGCCGCTGTATTGATCATGGGGCCCACATCCGTGGTCTCTTTCATGGGGTCTCCCATTTTCAAATTTTTCACCGAATCTATGAAATCCGACATAAAACGGTCATATATTTTTTCGTGCACATATACGCGCTGTATGGAGATGCAGACCTGTCCCGAGTAAGCGTACGCGCCCAATACGGTCCTGGGCAGGGCATAGTCCAGGTTCGCATCCGGTTCGATGACCACTGCGGCATTCCCGCCCAGCTCCAATGTCACGATTTTTTTATGCGCCTTTTTCTTGAGGTCCCACCCGATATCAGGGCTTCCTGTGAAAGTGATCATTTTGACCTTTTTATCCTCGGCAAAAGCATCTGCCGCCTGATATCCGCAGGGGACCACATTGAATCCCCCCTCAGGGTAATCCGTGCTTTTTATGATGTCTGCCAGTATCACGTCAGTCATGGACACCTGCGAGGCCGGCCTTGAAATGAACGCATTTCCAGAGGCCAGTGCCGGAGCGACCTTATGCGCCACAAGATTAAGGGGGAAGTTGAAAGGGGTGATCCCGGCTATGACGCCGATCGGGAAGCGGCGCACAAATCCCCAGCGGTTTTCGGTCTGAGGCATGAGGTCGAGCGGAATGATCTCTCCGTTTATCCGTTTGGCCTCTTCCGCAGCGATCTTGAATGTATTGACAGCCCTTGAGACCTCCACCCGTGAAGATTTGATCGGCTTCCCCGCGCCCAATACAATGGATTCGGCGAGCTCCTGTTCCCGGTTTTTTATCTCGTTCGATATCTTCTCTAGCGCTTCCGCGCGTTCGTGGCTTGAGAGGAGCCTTGTCGTTTTAAAAGCCGCATGGGCCTTCTCCACCGCCTTTTCTACCTGTGGTTTATCGGCAAAGTGGACCTTTCCCACCACTTTCCCATCATAAGGAGATTTGATTTCCCGGACTTCAGCGCCCTGTTCCCAATTTCCGTTGATCAGTAATTTATATTCTTTCATTTTTCCTCCTTGTTTCTTGTTTATCAGCCAGGTTAAAAGGAAAGTATAATGTTTTGAGCGGAAAGTTTAAAGTCAAAAAGCGGAGCCGCAAAGTCAAAAAGCGGAGCCGCACAATTCCCCGTTGAGCCAGTCAACGGTTTTCTCCACAATAAAGTTGGACCAGATCGTGTCTGCAAGAAAGTGCCCGGTGAGCTTGCCCAGCATATAATTGCACACAGTATCCCATATGCATTTGGCTACGGCCATTTTATGCTGCTCTGTGGTGTCTCCTCCTGCAAGCGCATACGCGGCTGTGTTCATGATGCAGGTAAAGAGTCCCATATAGGACTCGATTTGAAGTTTGAGCTGGATCATGGTTTGGGCCACTTCCGCATATTCAACGATTGCCTGGCCTTGGCCGCGCGTTCCTATACCGAGGGTATGACCTGTTTCAGGATCGATCCTCCACCAAGCGGCGCATTCTTCCCCTCTGATTTGAAAGGGCTTTTTCGGCGCCACGACCATATAGCCGTTCTCAAGGTCCTGCTTTATGCGCTCACGCGAATCCGTGTCGAGTTCCAGATGTGCGAGACCTTTGTCCGTCGCACCGTAAACGGTTATCCACTCAGAGCCTTTGTTGAAGACTTCGCTGGTGTTAAAGACCTCTTCTCCGGGAGGCATGAGCAGTGCTTCGATGTTCGTATCCAGAACCCCCTGGCTCAGACGCATGAGAAAATCTTGTTCCTGGAGTGCAGATACGTCATTTTCAATGATGTCCATACTTCTGTATTGTACAAGCTCTCCCTCAGGATTTAGCTTTAGCTGAGAATGAAAACTGATGAGATTGGGGTGATCGAGAAAGACTCCTTTTCCTGCCCACCCGAACCGGGACCTGGCCAGAGCCAGATCGTACAGCTTTCCCGGCGGGGAAGTGATCTCCGCTATTTGGTTGAGCACCTGCCGGGGTTCAGGCTCTTTGAGTCCTGAAAAAAGCTCAAGGATCGTCTCTTGATTGGCCAGTAAGTTTTCAACGGTCAGATATTCCATATATCCGGCAGAAAGCCGGCCGGTGACAACAAGGACTTCAGTCTGGCCGAGCATACTGAGGCACCGCTTCATCCGGTCGCTGGTTCTTATATCAGGGGAGGGAAGGGAGTCCTCCGCTCTTTGGGCCGGCCCGAGCAGGTCAAAAACTTCCCTTCGTATGGTACGGCCGGATTGACCCGGAGAGCAGATTTCGTATTCGATCCACTCCGCGGTCAGATAGGAATCTTTTGCCGGTTCCTCCTTTTTATCCTGGGCGCCAAAGGCTTTGAACATACTGCGGCCGAATCCTCCGATCCCTCCTGAGCTTGATTTTTTTTCAATCAGCTCACCGGTGTTGTTAAACAGGGTCCCCTGGATCTCGTCTGAATCAACCGTCAGAGTGGGGGCCCATGATTTTTGTTCGAGGATGACGTTCTTCAGGTTTGAAATGAGGTCCTCAGCTTCAAAAAGAGTGTTGTCTGTTGGCCAATCCAGCGGATAATGGCGGATAAGGAGCCGGCTGTCACTGAGTTCATCCGGCCGGATCGTGTGCTCCAGCACTGTCTTCTCGCTGACCTCGCCGCCTTTCCACTGCTCGATGATAAAACGGATATGGATAAGGTGGGCTTCCTCCTCATCCAGGTCATCCGCATCAAAAAAGACATCCGGGTCCGAAAGTGTCTGGCCCGGCTTAAAATCCGGAATGCCGGGATCCAGATCCATCCATGTGCCGTCTTCACTGACCTGGACCCACCAGTGCTCTTTCAGGGCCTCTCTATCCCGGGCGTCATGGCCAACCCTATGCACAGCGCCCGAGTTTTTAGCCGCCGCAGCTAAGGCTTCCGCCTGCCTTTCTGCTCTTTGCCGTATTTTCTTTCCCAGCGCCTCCCGGGCCTCGCTCTGATCGTTTAAATCCTTATTAAGCTTGTTTTTGTCTATGTCGAACCGTAAAGCAAATTCTTCTGTACGCTCATTTTCATATGCAAAACCCTGTTCCTCCTCAGGGAAAGGGAAAGAATCCGCACACTGCCGCAGCTTCTGCAAAAGGCTGACTGCCTCTTCATCCGAAAGGGTGCTCCTCGCCAAACGGACCTCGTAACCTGCTTCATAGAGGAGCTCATTGAGAAGAAGCGCCCGGTCCAGACTGTTTCCGACCCTGCCCATGAGCACGCCTCTCGGCCCCAGGAGCGTGCCTCTGTAAGGAACAAGCAGGGTGTTGTCTCTGACCCAATGATAAAGCGCTTCCTTCGAGCTTCCCACCTCGTCCGCCAGAGCTTCGGGACTGAAGCTCTTTTTATCCAGATCGTCTCCCCATTCCTCAAGCTGTTCGTACATGCTCTCCAGCTCACCCAGAGCCGCACTGATCTTTTCTTCTCCGGGAAGGTCTTGTCTTCTATTCTGCCCGTTTGAAGAGATGAAAAACACGACACAAAAGAGAAGAGGGACGATAAAAAGCCTGCTTGTTTTTGTCTTGTTCATAATGCCTCCTCATGTGATTCCTTTAGAACCCATTTGTCATCCTCTCTGAACAGCATAAAGGTGAGGGCCTGGTCAGCCGTGACAATGATTTTTTGCTCTATGACCTCCGGTGCCAGCATCAATCTCAGCGTGTAGGAACCTTCGGTGAGCTCAACGGGATTTCCTCCGACAAAACCGCTTCCGGCCGCCTCTCCTTTCTCATTCGTAACCGTGAATTCGACCTGAAGCGTCTCTTCAAGGGAGGAGAAAAGCTCGTTCGCATTTTTGGCATCCAGATATTTTCCGTTTGTGGACAGGGCGATTGATTCCAGCTGCCTGCGGTGTTCAGCTTCTTTTATACCGAATCCTATGATATGAAGGCTGAGGTCCACGTCCATGTCTTTTATCTGCGCAGCAATGGAGTGGATATCACCTCCGCAGCTTTCAATGCCGTCGCTTATAAGGACAATGGTCCCGCTGTCTATGGATTCAAAATCTCCTGCCGCCTGCAGTACGGAATAAACCAGGGGAGTTTTTCCTTTAGGTTTGATAGAGCGGACCATGTCTGTCATTTTCTGTTTGTTCACAGGCCCTATCGGAACAGCCAGTTCCGTATCTTCACACGCACGGCTGTCCCTTAAAGAATAGCGGTGTCCGTACAAACGCAGGCCCACATTCATGTCCTCCGGAAGGCTGGTGATGATCTGCTCAAGCACCTCTTTGGCAATGGAGATTTTGCTTTTTCCCTGGATCTGTCCCCACATTGAATTGGAGGCGTCCACGATCAGCTCCACGTTATTGACTGTGGCTTTTTCTTCTCCTTCCCTGAAGAGGATTTGAAGGGAACCCTGTTTTTTGACTTTTTTCTCTTCCTTTGGCTTTTCTTCTTTTTTCAATTCTGCCCGGATAAGGTAGGGGATAGCTGAGGTGAATTGTTCGAAAATCGTTTTGGCGCTTTGCTCTATCTGGTCGTCTGAGGGGGAATGATAGAACTGACCCCCGGTAGAGTAGGCGATCTCACTGAAGATTTGATTCAAAGTGTTGTCAAAATAATCTGATTTGCTGTGCCATCCGGGCTGGACTCCTATTGTAGAGAAGATAACACCTGTATCAAGGATGGCATCCCAGAGCTCTATGTAGGCGAGCTTCCAGTCGTCCTGCTGGCAGACGAGTTCGTCAAGCACAGCGATCACAGCTCTGTTTCCGTCTTTGACTTTGACCTCATCAATAGCCGTGTGCAGCCCGTTAAAGGTGTCTGTCTGCCCGGCCCCCAGGACTTCACTCTCCGCTGCTTTTGTGAGCTGGGCTGGGTCCCGTGTGAAATCAGACAGAGTAAACACTTCGTCCGTGTATTTCATCAGCTTGAGCTCCAGTCCAGCTTTAAGGTTGGTTAAATACCCTCTGAGGACTTTTTTCACCGTAGGGACACTGACCTTCATGGAACCGCTGTCATCATAGACAAGGACCACATAGATCTCGGGCTGTGTGATGTGAAGGAAATAATCGCCGGGTTTCACACTGTAGGTCATGACCTGTGTGTCCCCTGTGGTCTTGATACCAGAGGGCGGGATGTCTTCCCCTTCACGGGTTTGAAGAACAGCTCTTGCATTCACTATGCCGAATTTTCGAAAGGATATCTCCAGTTTTTCGTCCTTGATGCCGGGAAGCAGGATTTTAAAGATATCCTGGTTGTCTTTTGACACTTCTCCTCCCAAAAAGGTTTGAAGGGGAAGTTCCTGGGCTTCCTGGGTGGTGTTGTTGGATTCTTTTTCTCTGAGTCCGGCATGTTCCATCATTTCTGCGGCGGTCATCGGCTCTCCCCTTTGTTTGAAATACCCGCTGACAAAGATCTCTTCGATCTCTATCTCTTCGTCGCTGTAGGCTTCTGCGATTTGGATTTTCAGGTATTTGGCTGTTGTGGGGGGCACATCAAATTCCTGCAGGCTCTCTGGTTTCTCTTTGATATTGATTTCAGTCAGAGGCTCGAATCCTGTTTTCGGGGTGTTGTTTGACACGGAGAATCTGATTTTTTTGGGGTAGTATTCTTCTCCCACCCGGATACCGATTTTATGGATCTCAGCGAATCTTCCCTGAGGAAAGCAGAACACAGCTTCTCTGGGAAGGTCACCGTCTTCAAAGTCAAAATAAAAGGCGCTCTCTTTGTAATCTTTTTGATTCAGGCCGTGGTCTATCATCCGGTTCCATTCATAATAAACAGGAGGAGTCGACCTGTAGATCACAGCCGCTCCTCTTCTGGAGGAGAGAAGGTCCTGCACTGTTTTTTCAGGCGGGTTTTCCGGGTCAAGCTGGCTGACCTTGATGTCAGAAAACAAATAGCTTCCCCTGTCGAGCGGAGTGATGCCCGAGGCTTCCAGCCCGATTTTCCCCCTTTTTGAACGGCTGTCTTCTATGTCAAAGATCACCTGGTCGTCTGCGATGAACACAAGGCGGTCTGCCACGGCTTTCAGCTCGATATCCATCTGTTTTCCGACTTTTTCTTCCGGAATAAACATCTCGGCAAAGGACAAAAGTTCGAGTCCCTGTGCAGAGAAAAGAGACATCTCATACCGGTCATCCCTTTTGTTGTATCCCACACGATAGTAATGCTGCGGATTTTTATAGCCGAAGACAATACCGAAATACCGGCCGAAGCTGCCTTTTTTCGTTGTTGGCATTACACGAAAAGAAACGGAGAAATTTTCCCAGTCATCTTTTTCAGTAATAAGAAGAGTGGCTGATTCTTCCGTTGTGTTCTGGCATGAGATCCCTGAAAACTCAGTCAGCATGGGTTTCCAGATGCTTTTTTCAGGTTCAGCTTCAGGGTCGTCCCACAGCTCCCATCCGTCAAGGTCCTCTGATTTAAAGTCGCTGGAAAAGGATATATCCTGTGCGGGCGGGGGGGGAGCTGCCGAAGGCTCTCCGGAATCCTTATCCGGAGATGCAATAAAGCGTCCGTAGGCATAGATTTCGCTTATAAGGACCTGCTTTCCCATGGCTTCAATCGTCATTTTTTCCTGCTGAGGATCCATTCCGCTGGGTCCGGATGTCAATATGTTCATCTTCAAGTATTTCGCTTTTACGGGTTTGACCTCATACTCCTGATAATCTTTTTTTTCAGGGTCTATCTTAAATGTCCCGATGGATTCAAAGCCTTCACTCCTTTCCTGGGATGCGAGAAACTCAATGCTCCCGGGGAGCCACATTTGAGCCGCGGAGATACCGATTTTTTGTATTTCCGCTTCTTTCTCGTCAGGAAAGGAAAAAACCACTTCATAAGGAAGCTCGTTTTCTTTAAGAGACAGGAGAAAGAGGCCTTTTGGATCTGTCTCTTCCATTGTTTTTTCATGGTCGATCAAAGCCAGATGGATCTGGTCTTCGGGCGAAACCAAACTGGCGCCTTTATTGAATGAGAGGAGGTCCTGAAGCTCCATTTTTGGCAGGTCTTCAGGGGCTAAGGAATTGATGTTCATGTGGCTGAAAAGGACTTTTTCCGTTCCCAGCCCTGATACGGAAAGACCGCACCGGCCTCTCTGGTAACGGCTGTCACTGACATCGAACAGTGTGCTTTTATCAACCAGAAAACGGATGCGCCCACCTGTGAAATCAAGCTGTATGGGAACCTCTTTGTTTTCAGGGCATTCGATGTTAGTGAATTCCATGACATCGAATCCCCCGGGAGTCCGGTACACAAGCTCAAACTTTTCTTCTCCGGAGTCATATCCTGCCCAGTAAAAATGCTCAGGGTCCTGAAAGCCGAAGACCAGGCCAAACGATATCCCTTCTTCGCCCCGGTCACCGAATCGAATAAAGCTTGTGTTTATGGAATAGTTACCCCATGATTTATCCCCGGTAAGCAGAAGGGAGGCGCATTTGTTTGCATCGTTTTTTATGCCTGAGACTTCGGTAAACATGACATCCCATTGGCTTGGCTTGTCTCTGGCCTCCGGATTGTCCCGGACTTCCCATTTCATCTGCCGGGTCAGCATGTTCTCATCTGGAGATAGGGGAATGAACGGTAGGTCATTGTCTGAATAGGTATTTGAGAGAGAAGGAAGAAAACAGAGAATGAGAAAGGCAGTGATGATTGATTTTGTTGCTTTTTTCATGGTTTCATCTCCTGTCCTGCGAAATCGCTTATTTTTTAATGTATGGTATGTCTATGTTTTTTTCACTTTCAAAACCCCTGAAGTAAAGAACAGGGGGCAGAGAATTTGTTTGATAAGCCAGCTTGAACCGGACGAAGGTTTCCGGGGGGATGATAAAAGGGGAGGGAGGTTTATGGAAGAGGGAATCGGTGAGCTCCTCGTCCATATAAATTTTCCGGCCTTCATCTATAAGGATGAACTGCTGATCTCTCATGATTTCTATTCCGGAACTCACCAGGGATTGAATACCAAGGTCGAGGATAACAGAGGAGCCTGTCTTTTCCGCTGCAAAGACCATGACCTTCATAGTGCCGCCGTCTTGGTGAGAAGCCGCTGGAGCAGGGATCCGGGTTTCTTTTCCGGGGGCAAGCGCAAGCTCAAAGACATTGTTCTGGATGCGGATCCCGAAAGAATCGATCCGTGAAGATCCGGGAATGAGGAAAAACACTTCCTGGCTCTGGAAGAATTCAGGTGTGAAGCGGATAAATCCCTCGTCCGTCGTGGTGCCTCCCACCGCATAATAGAGATATCCTCCGTCCGCCGTAAGCCAGAGGTATTCTTCGGGCTCTATCTGGACGATATTTTTTATGCTGTCCCCGGATAGGCTCCGGCCGCTCAGAAGGACGGTTGCAAAACGCCATCCGTCCGGAGCCGGTTCCTCCTGGAATTCGCTGGAAAACGAGATGGAATGGACAGCTGCTTCAACAAGATCGCTTTTCATATAGCTCAGAGCTCCCTCAGGAGGGCTTTTATTCCCGCACGTCTCCTGAAAGCTGCCTTTTACAGGGATGCATATGTTTCCGTATTCGTAATCGAAGAACTGAAATGCCAGGTTCTGCGCTCCTTCAGGGATGGAGAACACAAAGCATACGGTGCGGGTATCTCCTTTTTTTGGAATGGTGAAGGGTTCGGAGAGGCTGACTCCTTCTTTTATTTGCTCTGAGAGAGAGCTGAGAGAGTGAGCCAGTCCGTCAGCCAGGCAGTACACGTGGTCCGAGAGCTTCTCGACCATATACGCTACATCGGCAAGTACATATTCCTGTTCGCCTTTCTTTTGTTCGGTCAGAAGTTTCACTCCCATGGTGTGGTCTGTCTTCTTTTCCAGCTTTTCCTTTTCGATCTTTTGCTTCGGATGGATATTTTCCCATTGTGTGGTGAGCAAAAGAAATGTTTTCTGCACAGGAGCCGGCTCTTCCTCCAGCTCTGTGTGAAAAGAACTGCTTTTTATGGTGATCCTGACGGCTTTGTTTTCATTCGGCTCTTGAGAAAAAGCATGCAGGAAAGTAAGGTTAACTAAGATAACAAAGAAAACATATCCTTTTCTTTTGATCTTTCTCAATGTATCTTTTTGCTTGTCATATAACATATAGCAAATTTTTTCTCCTGTCAATGGAGAGAGATTTTTGCCCGGTTTCTCGCATTGACCATTTACCGCAATTGGCGTAAAATAAAAAAAAGCACACTTACTGCGAGATATGAATCAAAATAAAACTACGAAACGGCATTCATATGATAATGACTCAAATCGAACAAGCCAAAAAAGGAAACATAACCAAGGCCTTAAAGCAGGTGGCTGAAGAAGAGGCTCTCCCCGTAGAAGAAGTCCTGAATCTTGTCGCCTCAGGAAAAGTGGTGATTCCCTTAAACCCGAACCACGGGGATATCCATCCGGTCGGGATCGGCAGCAAGCTCCGCACAAAAGTCAATGTCAACATCGGGAGTTCCATGGATTTTCCGGATTTAGAGAATGAGCTTGAAAAAACAGAGGTCGCACTCAGATACAAGACAGATACCATAATGGACCTGAGCACAGGAGGGGATATCAATAAAATCCGGAAAAAGATCCTTGAAAAAGCGCGCATCCCTTTAGGAACCGTACCGCTCTATCAGGTGGGAATAGAGGCCATAGAAAAAAGAGGCGCTATTGTGGATATGACAGAGGAGGATATCTTTTCGGTCATTGAGCAGCAGGCTGTAGAAGGGGTCGACTTTATGACGGTCCATGCGGGGCTCACCTCAAAAGCCATAGAGAGGCTGAAAAAGCAGGGCCGCGTAGCAGATATTGTATCCAGGGGCGGAGCTTTTCATCTGGCCTGGATCCTGCATAATGAGAAAGAAAACCCCCTGTATGAGAATTTTGACCGGCTTCTTGAGCTCGCTCACAAGTATGATGTGACATTGAGTCTCGGAGACGGCCTCAGGCCGGGAGCTGTGGCTGATGCGTCGGACAGGCCCCAGTTCGAGGAACTTTTGACTCTGGGTGAACTGGTGAAGCGCTCATGGGAAGCCGGAGTCCAGGTTATGGTGGAAGGGCCAGGGCATGTTCCCATTGACCAGATAGATATGAACATGAAAATCCAGAAGAGGGTCTGTCAGGGAGCTCCTTTTTATGTGCTCGGCCCCATTGTCACGGACATCGCTCCGGGGTACGATCATATTGTCTCTGCAATAGGAGGCGCTGTGGCGGCCTGGTCAGGAGCTGATTTTTTGTGTTATGTGACCCCATCAGAGCATCTGGGCCTTCCTTCTCCCGAAGATGTCAGGGAAGGCGTGATCGCTTCAAGAATAGCCGCTCATGCTGCGGATATAGTAAAGGGAGTCAAAGGCGCTATGGAGAAGGATTTTGCAATTTCAATGGCCAGGAAAAACCTGGACTGGGAAACACAGAAGAAACTGTCCATCGACCCTTATAAATTCGAGGAGATAAGAGAACGGAGACGCACAACATCGGAAGCCTGTTCCATGTGCGGGGATTTCTGCGCTCTTAAAATAGTCGAGGATTTCCTGCATTCCTCTGGAAAGGCCTCTGATGGCTCCTCATAATAGACTTCTTTTCGGTACGGCTGGCGTGCCTCAATCGGCTTCGAAAAGATCCACCCTGGAAGGTTTGAAAGAGGTCAAGCGCCTGGGGCTTGACTGTCTTGAAATTGAGTTTGTCCAGGGAGTGAATATGGGAACGGACACAGCCGAAGAGGTCCGCAGCGAAGCTGAGCGTCTGGGCGTGGCTCTCAGTGTGCATGCTCCCTATTATGTGAGCCTCAATTCCCCGCGCCAGGGCATAAGGATAGCCAGCCATGAAAGGCTTCTTCATTCAGCCCGCATCGCCCGGCTCTGCGGAGCCAGAACCGTGGTGTTTCATCCCGGATATTACGGGCAGGATACCCCTGATGATACCTTTGAGACCATAAAGCAGGGACTTAAGGAAGTCGTTTCCATCCTCAGGTCTCAGAAAAATCCGGTCACTTTAAGGCCTGAGACCATGGGCAAACGCTCTCAGTTCGGTTCTCTGGAGGAGGTCCTGTTTCTCTGCCAGCAGGTGGAAGGATTGAAACCCTGTATTGACTTTTCCCATCTGCATGCCCGTTATGGAAAAGCCAATGATTACATAAGTTTTCACAGGATTTTGAGTAAGATCAAGCTCAAACTCGGCGCCCCGGCTTTAAAAGATATGCACATTCATATGAGCGGGATAATGTACGGGGAAAAAGGGGAGATCAAGCATCTTATGCTCGATAAATCAGACTTTCGTTATGATGAATGCATACAGGCCTTGAGGGATTTTGATGTGGAAGGTCTGGTCATCATAGAAAGCCCTACCCAGGAAAAAGATGCATTGATGCTCAAAAATTTCTACCGCTCTTCCTAACCTGAAATATTCATAAAAAAATGGTGATGAGCATTTTTTGTTCATCATCCAGGTTAGAAACAGAAGAAATTGTTTATTTGTTTTCTTTCTGTTTTTTTTGTTCCTTAATGGCGGCCAGGGCATCTTTAAGTGCGGGAAGGACTCTCTTGTCTTTATCTCTTCCTAAAGTTTGTTTGCTCTTAATGATTCTCTCGAGTTTAAGGACTTTAACAGAGACTTTATCCAGGGGGACCTCTATGGTGTTTTTCTCTTCTTCTTCAAACTTTTTAAGGCCGTGCATTGTGAGAACAATATCGAAAAGTTCGACGTGTTTTCCTGCAAATAGGGGAGGGTTGAGCCCCACACAAGGAACTAAAGAGCCGTTGACTTTTTTTAATGATTTTTGAATTCCGGTGTCTGATAGATCTTTAAACCAGAGGTCTATATCCTGGGTGACCACAGGGGCTCCCTGGAGGGCAGCCGCGGAGAGTCCAACGATCATGAAGGAGACCTTGTGTTTCACCAGTTCTTTTAAAAATTTTATCTCGTTATCTGTAAATATTGATTTGTCTGCCACGGATGAGTCCTCTCCTAAGCCTGTTTATAGGTTTTTCCTGTAGAAGAATAAGAGTATGCCGGACATTTTCCCTGTCCAAAGTGGGATTTTCAGCCATGATCTGGTCGGTTCTTTTCGCAATATACCTTATCTTTTTTTCTTCCGGAGTCATTTCTTCGAGAAAAGCAGAGGGACGGACATTTAAAACTTCTGATAAGGCATGGATTGATTTTGGAAGTATTGTTTCCTTGTAAAGCAGATGGTAATAAGCGGTCTTACTGGTATGGGCCCGTTTCAGCAGTTCTTTGAGTGTCATCCCTTGTGAACGCATGACTTTCTCTAATTTGCGCTTTGATATATGCATGACAGAAAAGTACCATAAAATAGAACTTCTGTCAATTTAACTAAGAAATAAACCTAAATTGCCTTCTGCGTTTTATTTTTCTTTTGCAAAGGCGTTGTAAATCAGTCCGAACAGCCATCCCACGATAAATCCGTCCACAAAGCCCCATATCAAACCCAATAGGCTCCCGAGGTAGCTGAAGCTGTAGCCAAAATAGAACGCGTTTAATTTCGAAAGAGTTTCTCCCTGGCCGCCTGTTAAAAGGAGAAAAATCGTGGCAAGGAAAACAGTGGCGCCCCAGATAATGCCTCCGGATAGAGCTAAAGCCATTTTGTTGAGTTTCATAAAACCCTCCCATTCATAATGATATCGATTTATAATAGTACCAAAGTCTTATTTGGTCAAATTTTTCATGATCTCCAGAAGCACTATTCTGTTTCTTTCTCCAATATCCAACTGGTTTATTTTCTCTTCTGTCAGGACACTTTGCTGGCTCTCCGCGAGCTCATAAGCCTTTTCTTTTTTGCCTCTGTAGAAAAACCCCAATATATTAAAGGCATGGCTCGGCTCCATGATCTCCGAAGACACATCGGATGACTGGGAGATAGTGAAAATCCGCGAAAAATAATATTCAGCCCTCTTAAAATCTCTCTCTTTGAAATGCATGACCCCTAAGAGATAAAGGGCTTGGGTTTCCAGGGGCGCTTGTTTTGTGAGATTTTCCAGTGTCTTTCTGGCTTTTTTATCCTGTTTTTCTCTGTGATAGATTTCATAGAGCTCGTAATAAGCCTCTTTTTCCTTAGGGTTATCTTTGATATATGTATTGAGTTCCTTTATTCTATTTCTAAGTAACGCTTCATCGCTTGGCTCTTCACCGGAGGGAGCCGCTCCTGTTTCAGGCTGTGCCGTATCTGGTGCCTCTGCCGGGGATTCCACCTTTCCTATCCCGAAATAAGCGAGAATCCGAGAAAGGTCGTCCCTTTTCCCTGAATCCAGCTCTATTTTGGATATCCCTTCCATCCCTATGAGCTTGAGGGCGGTCAAGAGATGATTTTCAGTTTCTTCCTGCTGGTCAAGGTAATAGTAGGAAAGCCCCAAGAACACATGCGCTTTTCCCAGAATATCGTCGTGTCCCTCTATACCAAAGACAGCGACTTTCAGTTCTTTTACCGCTTTTCTGAAATTCCCTGCTCTGAATGCGGCCTCCCCTTCATTGAGCAGCCGAGTGTAAAAAGAATCGATTTCCTGGGCATTTAACAAAAGGACACATCCAATAAAGATAAGAGCGTATATGACCCAATTTTTTTTCCTCATCGTATCCTTATTTCTATACCAATCTTTGCTTTTTGTCAAAACTCCTTTTTTCACTTTACACAGGAAACATTAAGCATTAAACTTAAGCAAAAATAAATATACCACACACTGTTTTCATGGAAAGGAATGCTGATGGAAGACAGAAAAAATTATCCGCCTGAATTAAATTCGTCCGGGTCCAAATACAGACGCCTGATGGAAAATTTAAATGTAGGTATTTATAGAAATACGCCGGGCCCGAAAGGAAGCTTTGTTGAGGCGAATCCTGCCATTATTAAGATGTTCGGATTTAAAAGCAAAAAGGAGTTTCTCAAAAAAAACGTTTCTGACCTTTATCAGGAACCAGAGGACAGAAAAAAATTAAACGGGAAGATGAAGAAGGACCGTTTTGTCAAAGACGAGGTCCTTAAATTAAAGAGAAATGACGGCACTGTTTTCTGGGGTTCTGTTACGGCTGTGGCGGGTAAAGATAAAGACGGAGAGATTCAGTTTTATGATGGGATCATTGAAGACATAACAGACCGCATAGAGGCTGAACAAGCGCTTGAAGAAGAGAAAAGCCGGTTCAAACAGCTTTATGAAAACGCACAGGAAGGGATCGTGATCACTTCCAATGATGGAATCATCAGCCATGCAAACCGGGAATTTTTGAGGATATTCGGCTACAAGCTCAAAGAAGTGACGGGCCGGAATATTGACAAGCTTGTTGCCGGTCAGGAGATCAGCCGGGCAAAAAAAATAACAAACAATGTCGTCAAAGGAAAAAATGTGGCACTCGAGACCGTTCGCAGCCGGAAAGACGGCACGCCGGTCCATGTATCGGTCATTGCTTCTCCTATCTCCGCAGGGGAAAAACAGCTGGGTGTTTTCGGAATATACAGGGACATCACAGAGCGTAAAAAGGTAGAAGATAAGGTCAAGCATCTTAACCAGGTGCTTAATGCCGTGCGCAATGTGAACCAGCTCATCATTCAAACAAAAGACAGGATCAAACTTATCAACAAGGCATGTCAGGGGATCGTAGAGACCCGCGGGTATCAAAACGCTTTGGTCGCTCTTTTTAACGGAACCGGCAAGATAACCACCACAGCCGAAGCCGGCATCGGAGAGAGGTATGCCCCTTTGGTCAAGAAGATGGAAAAGGGATGGGTTCCGTACTGCGGTGAAAAAGCTTTAAAGAGAAAGGGCGTGGTGTCTTTCAAAGATCTCGGGAAAATATGCCCGGATTGTCCTCTGTCAAAAGGAAACGAAAAAAACAGAGGAGCCATGACTATCCGCCTGACCTCCAAGGATAAAGTGTATGGTTTCATGACGGTTTCCATCCCTGAGGATTATATAAATGACAAGGAAGAACAGCGCCTGTTTAAGGAGATGGCCGACGATATTGCCTTCGGACTTCATTCCATTGAAGAGGAGCAAAAACGCAGGCAGGCAGAAGAGGGGCTCCAGCGTGCTCTGGAAGAGGCCAGACTCGCTAATAAAGCGAAGACTGAGTTTTTGGCTAATATGAGCCATGAGATACGGACTCCTATGAATGCGGTCATAGGTATGACCGGTCTGCTTCTGGATACAGACCTCAACAGCGAGCAGCTAAAATACGCAGAGACCATACGAACGAGCGGCGAGTCTCTTCTTTCGCTTATAAATGATATACTTGATTTTTCCAAAATAGAGGCCGGGCAGCTGGAGCTCGAGGACATGGGATTCAATCTGTGGTCTTTGCTTGAGGATTTTGCATCCATCATGGCCTTCCAGGCCCATGACAAAGGGCTTGAGTTCATCTGTGCGCCTGATCAGAATGTGCCTACCTATCTTAAAGGGGACCCCGGACGCCTTCGGCAGGTTTTGGTCAATCTTGCGGGAAATTCCATAAAGTTCACCGAAGAGGGCGAAGTATCGGTCCGTGTGAGCGTTGAATCCGAGACCGAGGAGGAGGCGGAACTCCAGTTTACTGTCCGTGATACGGGAATCGGAATTCCCAAGGATAAGCAGAAATTCATATTTGATATTTTTACCCAGGTGGACGGCTCAAGCACCCGGAAAGCCGGAGGAACAGGCCTGGGCCTCGCCATCTCAAAGCAGTTAACGGAGAAGATGGGGGGGAACATCGATGTAAAGAGCCAGGAGGAAAAAGGCTCTGAGTTCAGTTTTACAGCGCGGTTCAAAAAGCAGACCAAGCGCGAGCCCGCAGAAAAGCTTGCCGCTGATATAAGCGGCACACACGTTCTTATTGTGGATGACAACCGAACAAACAGAGAGGTATTAAGGGGTCAGCTCGAATCCTGGGATGTCCGGGTCGATGACGCACAGGACGGCCCCACAGCCCTTCATAAGCTGTATAAAGCCTACAACGAAGGAGACCCCTTCCAGCTGGCCATTCTGGATATGCAGATGCCTGATATGGACGGTGAGTCTTTGGGTAAAGCCATAAAAGCCGATGAGAAAATAAGAAGGGTCCGTTTGATCATGATGACTTCCATGGGACAAAGAGGCGATGCCTTTCGCCTGGAAGAGATCGGATTTACTGCTTATCTCACAAAACCGGTCCGGCAGTCAGACCTATTCGACTGCATCACTACTGTTATGGGAAGTGGAGTGAAAACAAAGACAGAAAGAGTTCTGATCACACGCCATCTTATCCGGGAGATGCGCCGCGGGAAAACCAAAGTCCTTTTGGTCGAAGACAACATTACGAACCAGCAGGTTGCTACGGCCATGCTCAATAAAATGGGAATGCGTGTTGATGCTGTGGCTGATGGGGCTGAAGCTGTCAGAACGTTGAAAGATATTTCCTATGACATCGTGCTCATGGATGTGCAGATGCCTGTGATGGATGGCCTGGAAGCCACAAGGAAGATCCGTGACCCGAAAACAAAGGTGCTGGATCATGATATCCCAATCATTGCCATGACCGCTCATGCCATGGAGGGTGACAGGGATAGATGCCTGGAAGCCGGCATGAACGACTATATACCAAAGCCGGTCAGTATCCAGAATTTAGCCCAGACACTGGACAAATGGATCAGGAAACAGACAGACGAAGAGGAAGCAAAAGAAAAAGAATCTGGCCTTTCTTTACCCGTGTTCAATAAAGAGATGCTCCAGGAGCGTTTGATGGGAGATGAAAATATATTGAAAGAGATTTTAGATATTTTCATCGAGGAAAGCGCCCTCCAGATAGAATCATTAAAAGACCATCTCGAGAGAAAAGACCTTGAGAAAATAAGGATGCAGGCCCATACCATCAAAGGAGCTGCAGCTAATATAGGGGGAGAGGTGCTCCGCCAAACAGCTTCTGCCTTGGAAAGAGCTGCGGAAAAAAGAGACTTTGCGAAGATCACATCGCTTATGCCCGAGCTTGAGAAACAGTACACTGTTCTAAGAAAGGTTTTGGAAAAAGAGATTAGAAAATAGGGGGATAATATGAAAATTCCTTTACTTGATTTAAAAGAACAGTATGCGT
>CAZSZS010000167.1:0-8206 GCA_964611275.1 uncultured Eubacteriales bacterium | reverse complement strand
TATCATTTTAGTCACAGAAGGCTTCGTAAAACTCCAGCATCGTGAACTCAGGATTGTGCTCGGATGATATTCCTTCATTCCTGAAATTCCTGTTGATCTCATAGACTTTTCCCATACCTCCGACCACCAATTCTTTCAAATACAACTCCGGTGCGATTCTCAGGTACAGCTCGACGCCCAATGCATTATGAAACGTTTTGAATGGTTTTGCCAGCGCACCACCCGGGATAGGATGCATCATGGGCGTCTCGACCTCCAGATATCCCCTTCTATTGAAAAAGTCCCTGATCTTGGCAATCATATGGCTTCTTAATCGAAAAACCTTTGTCACATCAGGATTGACTATCAAATCAAGATATCTCTTCCTGTAGCGGAGTTCGATGTCACGCAGTCCGTGCCATTTTTCCGGTAGCGGGTAAAGGCATTTTGCCAGAAAATCAAACGAATCCAGAAGCACGGTCAGTTCATTGGTTCTGGTCTTAAAAACAACTCCCTCCACAGCAATCACATCTCCGATATCAAGTAAGGAAAACCGCTCGAATTTTTCTTCTCCGACTCTATCCTTACGTATATAACCCTGTAGCTTCTCCTGACTGTCTTTGATATGAAAGAATACAGCTCTGCCCATCTCCCTTATGGATGTGATCCTTCCGGCCACCCTGATTCTCTGTTTATCTTTTTCTAATTCTTCAGGTCCATAATCACTATATTTTGAAACCACCTCATGAATCGCGTGGGTCACCTCGATTTTATTGGGAAAAAGTTTGACTCCAGCTTGAGCCAGCTTTTTCATTTTTTCTTCCCTGACAATTCTCTGTTCCACATTTCCGGATGAATTTTCTCTTTTTTTACTCATTTGTACTTCCTCAAGTTTTTTTTTGAATCTTTGGATCTTTGCTCAGCGCATCCAAAAGACCGTTTACAAATTTTGCCGATTCGCTACTTCCAAACTTTTTTGCCAGCTCCACTGCCTCATTAATGGCCACAGCTACGGGCATCCCTTCCTCAAAAAGCAGTTCGTAAACAGCCAGCCGCAGTATATTCCTATCTATGTGAAGCATCCTGGAGAGGCGCCAATTTTTGGAATATGCCTGAATCAGAGAATCGATCTCATCTTTATTGGAAACGACTCCCTTGATCAGCTCTTGAACATACTCTGAATTTTGACTTTTTCGATTCTTCCAGAAATGGGCTAAGGACTTCTCCTCCAAGACATCATTGAACTCAAGTTGGAACAGAATTTGGAGAGCCGTCTCCCTGGATTCTCTTCTTCCCATTCTTGACAGCCAATAAACCGGATCAATCTAGATCTGCTTCTCTTATCAAATTCAATGTTTCAACAAGAGCAAACGCCGAATCATATCCTTTATTGCCCGCTTTTGTTCCGGCTCTTTCTATTCCCTGTTCAATGGTATCAACCGTGAGGACTCCGAATGAAACAGGAATCCCCTTATCCATAGAGATCTGAGCCAAACCCTTTGTCACTTCGGCACTTAAGTACTCGAAGTGAGGCGTATCTCCCCGGATCAGAGCACCCAGACAAAGGATGCCGTCCACTTTTTTGGAATCTGCCAGCTTTTTGGTGATCACGGGTATCTCAAAAGAGCCAGGTACCTTGTAAACAGAGATATCCTTTTTGTCTGCTCCCAGTTTTTCCAAAGCATCTATGGCGCCTTCCAGAAGTCTCTCTGAAATAAACTGATTATAACGGCTCATTACAATTCCTATTTTAAGACCCTCAGCTTTAAGTTTTCCCTGAAATGTATCCATTTTATTCTCCCTTTACTTCCCTTGAAACTCAGGCTTTCTCTTTTCCAGAAAAGCTTTTGTTCCTTCCTTGCTGTCTTGAGTAGAACACGTCTCCCCGAAAAGTTCTGCCTCCAGAAGAAGTCCCTTATCCAGGGGATTATCCAGGCCTTGGTTTATCGATTTGATGCAGTATTCCACTGCCTTAGGACCGCCTGCAATGATCTCCTTCGCTAATGCTTCGCAGACAGGAATCAATTCCTCCTGGGAAACAACTTTGTTCACCAGCCCTATTCGAAGAGCTTCCTGCGCATCAATTGTTTTTCCGGAAAGAATCATTTCCATGGCTGCTCCTTTTCCGACCAACCTTGGAAGTCTTTGAGTGCCCCCGAATCCCGGGATAAGACCCAGTTTCACTTCAGGCTGTCCCATCTTTGCATTATCTGAAGCTATCCTCATATGACAGGCCAAAGCCAGTTCCGTGCCTCCTCCAAGGGCATATCCATTTACAGCCGCAATCACAGGCTTTTTAAAATTTTCAATCAGGCTCATCAATCTTTGACCCTCAAGCACATAGTTCTTACCTGCAGAGAGGTCAAGGCCGGAAAGCTCTTTTATATCCGCTCCGGCAACAAATGCTTTTTCCCCGGATCCCTTTAAGAGAACAGCTTTGACGCTGCTGTCATCCTGAAAAGATGTAAAAGCCTTGTACAGTTCCTTCACGGTTTCCTGATTCAAAGCATTCAATTTATCAGGCCTATTGATGATTATCCAGCCAATATTTTCCTCTTTCCTGATTTCCAGATTCTTGAATTCTTCCACTTTGTTCCTCCCTTTTATCCTTTTGTTTGCCTTTTATCTTTCACCTTTATTCCTCTGCCATTATCCTATATTTTTTTGATAGATCCTATACTTCTTATAAATCCTTCCCCCAATGGATATAACAAAATTATTGACAGCGTCATTGTCTTCAAGCTGCCATGAGGTCTCAGCCCACTTATAGCCTTTTTTAAGAGCATTTTGATAGATCCTTGAATAAAGAAGATAGCTCAGCCCCGTCATCCTGTATTCCCTGAGGATTCCAAAAACCAATACCCGGATTCCCTTTATCTTTTTCCTGTTCACGATAAACTTAATAAATCCAAAGGGAAACAACCTCCCGTTCATCTTTTTAAACACCTCGTTGTAATTGGGAAGGGCAAATCCGAATCCGACCGGCTTTCCTTTCTCCTCTGCAAGTGCGATGATATCAGGATCTGCGACCTGCTTCAGTTTTTGTACCATATCCTCCATCTCCTTATCCGTCCATGGCACAAATCCCCAGTTGTCCTCCCATCCGTGATTGTAAATGTACTTGATTTTTTCAGCTTCTTCATCCAATCTTTTTAGATCAACGCTTCTTAACTTGATATCCGTTTGGCTCTCGATTTTTTTTACTATGGTCTCTAATTTCTTTTCCGCTATTTCATTTTTTTCCATGAGAAAAGCATACAGGTCCCTGATCTTTTGCATCCCGTATGCTTCCATAAGGTCAAGATAATAAGGGGGATTATAAGGCATCATGATCGCGGGTGGAGAATCAAATCCTTCCAGTAAAAAAGCACATTCA
Organism: uncultured Eubacteriales bacterium; assembly: GCA_964611275.1. Taxonomy (GTDB): domain Bacteria; phylum Acidobacteriota; class Aminicenantia; order Aminicenantales; family Aminicenantaceae; genus WJMT01. The sequence goes on along the minus strand of CAZSZS010000167.1, from coordinate 4,851 downwards.
TCATTCAAAGATGGGTTCACCGGGCCTCTTAATAGAGTCATGCCCCTTTCCTTCCCCCATTCAGATACCTTGTCCAGCAAAGCCTTTGCCACATCTCCGTCGTTGCAGCTTTCATAGAAACCAAAAAACACGACTTTTTCATTATAGCGGGAATTATGGTTTTCATCTAAAATGGCGGCGACTCTGCCTTTGATTTCATCTCCCTCATAAGCGAGAAACAAATCTAAGTCTGCATGCTCGAAAAAAGGATGCTTTTCCTTGTTGAGCCTCTCCTTAATATCAGAAATCAGAGGGGGCACCCAATTAGGATCATCTTTATATATTTTCCAAGGGAAACGAATAAACGCGTTTCTTTCCTTTCTGGACTCAACCTTTTTGATCAGGATATCACTCATATATGATTCCTCCTCATTTGACTTATCTTATCAAATAAAGAATTCTTTTGCACGAAGATTTTCTCATGCTTATCTGCCTGATTACTGAACAGCCCCAGTAATTTTTTCTTTCCGGTAAAATAGTTGAGATACAGTGTTTTTTATGTTAAAAAGATTACACAAAGCATCAAAAATGAGCCATTTACGAAAGGAACAAAAAATGAAACCCGCATCTCATTTTAAAGAATTATCCAAAGAAAGTCTTTTCAAAGAAATCTCTCCTGATTCGATCCCTTTTGAGACCACAGATTCATGTAAAAAATGCAAGGAAATCATCGGCCAATCAAGAGCCTTGAAAGCCATTCAAACAGGTCTTGACATAAAAAGCCGCGGATACAACATTTTTATAACCGGGATGGTCGGGACCGGAAGAACCACAACCATAAAAAAATTCCTGGATAAAATAAAAAAAACAAAAGAAAGCCCTGAAGACATCCTGTATGTCTATAACTTTAAATCTCCGGACGAGCCCACTCTTATAATGCTCCCTTCCGGGAAAGGCAAGCTTCTCAGAGACAATATGGAGAATCTCATAAATATGTTGAAGAGAGATATTCCCGAACTCCTTAAAAGCAAATACTATACAGATAAAAGAAACAGCATTGTGGATGGCCAGCAAAAGAAGCAAAAAAAAGTTCTGCAGCAGTTCGAGGACGATGTCTCCAAGCAAGGATTTACCGTTATCCAGGTTCAAATAGGCACTTTTGTCAAACCTGACCTTATTCCTGTGATCGACAAAAAGCCCACTCCGTTCGATCAATTGGCTCAATTAGTCAAAGAAAACAAATTTCCAAAACAGGAATTCAACGAGCTCAAGAATAAATACGAAGCCCTTACTGATAGGCTGGAGGAAGTGTTCAGCGAATTAAAAGATATCGAAGAACAAACCCACGAGATGTTAAAAAAATGGGATGAAAAATCGATCATTCCTGTCATCAAAGAAATGGTCTCAAAAGTCAGAAACAACTTCCATTCAGAGAAAACAGACAAGTACCTCGACAATGTGGAGGCTGACCTCATCAAAAACATCCATCTCTTTAAAAGCCAAAAAATGCAGCAGAGAGAAAGACTGACCATTGACCCGTTTGCCAAATACAGAATCAATCTCATGGTCGATAATTCCGAATTAAAAGGGGCTCCCATCATTATGGAAAAAAACCCAAATTATGTGAACCTTTTCGGATCCATTGAATCCAGCATGAACCGCCTCGGTTTACTGGAAACCGACTTCACGAAAATAAAAGCCGGCTCCCTTTTGAAAGCAAACGAGGGATACATAGTTATCAATGCCCTGGATGCCCTGCTGGAGCCGGGAGTCTGGTCATCATTGAAAAGAACCTTAAAGTACCAGACTCTGGAAATACAAAACTATTCCTCCCTTTTTCTTTTCTCCACAAAAGGGCCCAAGCCAGAGCCCATAGAGATCAACGTTAAAGTCATCTTTATCGGAGAATCTTATATCTATGACCTCCTTTATTATCAAGATGTGGACTTTAAGAAAATATTCAAGATCAAAGCAGAATTTGATTCGGAAACCAAACTGACCAGCTCCACTATAAAAGAATATGCTGATTTTTCAAAAAAAATAATTGACGAAGACGAACTAAAACCTATAGACAAATATGGAATGGCAGCTCTTATCGAAGAATGTGTCAGAATGGCAGGAAGGAAAGAAAAAGTGTCCACGCGCTTCCATCATGTGGCTGATATCATAAGGGAGGCCAACTACTGGGCCAAAAAAAACAGGTCAAAAATCATCAGCCGAAAACATATTGAACAGGCCGTAAAGGAACGTATTGAACGAGTCAGCCTCATAGAAGATAAAATCCAGGAAATGATTGAAGAAGGAACACTTATGATTGATACGACCGGATCTGTAGTGGGACAGGTCAACGGCCTCTCTGTGTACAGCCTGGGGCAGTTTTATTTCGGAAAACCCACGCGTATTACGGCCACCACCTCTGTAGGCAGAGCCGGTGTGATCAATATCGAGCGGGAATCCGACCTTAGTGGACGAACTCACAATAAAGGCGTCTTGATTCTCGGAGGTTACCTTAGAAACAAGTACGCTAAAAACAAGCCTTTTGCCCTTTCTGCAAGCCTTGCGTTCGAACAGTCTTACTCCGGAGTAGACGGAGACAGTGCCTCTTCAACCGAAGTCTATGCTATCCTCTCAAGTCTCTCGAATCTCCCTCTCAGACAGGATATCGCCGTGACCGGATCTTTGAACCAAAAAGGCGAGATCCAGCCTATCGGCGCTGTCAATGAGAAGATAGAAGGTTTCTTTGAAGTGTGCAGATCGAAAAGACTCACCGGCAAACAGGGAGTGATCATTCCGTACGAAAACATAAAAAACCTTCTTCTGAGAAGAGATGTGGCGGAAGCTGTGGGACAAGGAAAATTCCATATCTACCCGGTTAGGACCATTGACGACGGCATAGAAATTCTGACCGGTATAAAAGCCGGAAAACAGAAAAAAGACGGAAGTTTTGAAAAAGATACAATCAACTATCTTGTGGATCAAGAGCTGGAACGGCTGGCTGAAAGCTGGAAAAAATTTTCCGCCCCGGAGAAAAAAAGTAAAAAATAAACATCAGCCTTGTAATGGCATTTATTCACGAGTCGAGGTCGCTGCGTCATTGCGAACGACCGTTAGTGAGTGCGGCAATCTCATTGTGATACGAAGCATTATGAGATCACCACATCGCTTTGCTCCTCGTGATGACATTACGCTGTGGTCCTTCACCGCGAATGCCCTGCAACCATGCAGATGCTGTGAGATCGGCTCGCCCGAAGGGTAAAATCAGCCTGCATTAAATTTAAAGACAGAACAGAGACAAAGAGATAAACTCTGTTTATCAAAATGACTTAAAAACCCAATTGATCATGTAGTGGTGATTGATGGATGCAGGTTGATTTTATGAATAAAGCTTTCTGATTTCATCCGGCTTGAGATATCTCCATTTCCCTTTCTCCAGGCGCCCCAATTTCAATCCGGCAAACTGGATCCTCTTCAATTTCACCACATGATAGCCCACAGCCTGAAACATCCTTCTTATTTCCCTTTTACGGCCTTCATGGACCTCAATTTTCAGAAGACTCGAAGCAGGGTCTCTTTTGATGAGCCTGATCTTATCGGGAGATGTTTTCCGGTTATCCAGATACACCCCATCCGAAAGCACACTTAAGTCCCTGCTCTCAATCCGGCCTTTTATTCTGACCATATAGACTTTATTAATTTCATATCGGGGGTGCATAAGCTTATGTGCGAGCTCCCCGTCATTAGTGAAAAGAAGAAGTCCCTCGCTGTTTAAATCAAGCCTTCCCACAGGAAACAAGCGGATACCCAAATCAGGGAGAAGTTCCTTAACTGTGGGTCTTTCAAGCGGATCATCCAAGGTCACAACATAACCAGGGGGCTTGTTGAGGATCAAATAATATTTTGTTTCCGGTTTGATCTCAACGCCATTGACTTCCACTTTATCCGCTTCGACATTAATTTGGCTTCCCAGTCTGGTCACTGTTTCTCCATTGACCCGGACTCTGCCCTCTTCGATCAATATGTCTGCTTTTCTTCTAGAAGTCACACCGGCTCTGGCTAGATATTTATTCAAACGCACCTTTATTCCCCAATAAAAAAATGATGACCTTCTTTAAGAAAAAAGAGGATTCTTTTAAAAATAGAAGTTGAACCCCCCACTGAATGCAAAATCCTTGAAATTGAAATCCATCTCGTCCAAACTGAAATCAAGGTTCTGGTATTTCCCTTCCGCTAAAATGGAAAACTTTTTCCCTATATGGAGTTCCACACCCGCTCCGACATTCAATTTTCTTATCGTGTCTTTATCGATATCGGTTATGTCTGCTGTGTAGTATCCATAACCCACTGTAAGATAAGGATGAATAAAGATTATGGGGAAAAACCACTTGAAATTGAGCCCTAGGTAATTATAATCCACTTCCCGTTCACTCCATCCAAACGGAGCAACCTCTTCAAGGTCAAGATTATGGGCAGCTTGAAAATAATTGACTTCTATCCCGACCATGGCTATTTTCACTCCGAGTCTGAGTCCGTAAAGAAAAGTAGTATCCGTGGTTAATTCAACATCCTCAAGAGTGGGCTTTGGCACAGAAATTCCAAGCTGGGGGCCAATATAAATTCCCGCCTGAGCATGTATATCCGGAACAAAAACAGCTGTGATGAAAACAATACAAAAAAATAAGACTGTCTTTTTCATATGCCTTCCCTTTTCAATCGGTTTATCCATTCCTTGTCGTTATTTTACTCAAGTCCCGAACAAATAGCAATATTGGAAAAAAATTCAGGTGTGGCTATGCTTACTTCAGATTTTTAACGCTATTCTTTTTAGATAAGTAATATCATGCAGACTTTCAGGCAGGCTGGCTGGTCCTGAAG
>CAZSZS010000166.1:0-4688 GCA_964611275.1 uncultured Eubacteriales bacterium | reverse complement strand
ATCCATCTCATAACAATCGGAGTTCTCCATTCCTGCCGGTTCATAAATATTTTCACGGACATAAGAAAAATAATCCTGCCCAGTCACCTTTTCAATAACCACTCCCAGAAGGAACATTCCGGTGTTGCTGTACTGGAAGCGCTCCCCGGGTTTAAAAGCAGGGCGGTCGTCCTTAATCAAAGGTTTATAATCATCCAGAGCCCTAAATAAATTCCTGGAGCTCTGGTCGTATTCTTCATTAAAATAGCTCCCCAGCCCCGAGGTATGAGACAGTAAGTGGTGGATAGTGATTATTGAGGAGACCTTTTTCGGCAGCCAGGACTCATCCAGAAATGCGTTAAGCTTGTCATCCAGAGAAAGTCTTCCTTCTTCCACCAGCTTCATGATGCAGAGGGAAGTGAACATTTTGTTCATGGAACCAAGATTGAATTTGGTATTGATGTTGTTGGGCACATGGAAGCGTTTGCTGGCCTCTCCGCCTGCATCAGAAAAAAGAACATCTCTTCCTTTGGCCAAAAGAACAGTTCCTGAAAAAATCTTTTTCTCCTTCATCTGCCGGACGAGTTTTTGAACCGCAGGTGTAAGCTCCTTTTCGGAAAGAGGCTCTTCCGTGACATTGGAAGGAATCCGCGCATCAGTAAACTGAAGGCCAGCCATAAGGCTTTCTGGACTTTCCTCAAAATAGATGACAAAAGCACGCCAGGAGCTGAAAAGACGGTCTTTGACAATGACCACAGTCTGGTCTTTCCGTTCAGGAGTGTAATTACGGATGCTGTGAAAGTCGACCCCGCCGCTCTGGTCAAAGATCCCTAATAAAACATCCACATGTTCTTCCATAGGGACTATGTCGATAAACCTTTTGGTAAAGTTTTCATTAACAAAACGGCTTATGACTTCGGGATCACTGCTGTTAACAGCCTTTATCAGCGATTGTATGCGTTCGCCCCTTATTCCTTCAGGCAGAGTCGAAACATCTTTATAGCTTATTTCCCCTGGCTGCTGGGCAAACGTGATCTGGACAACCAGTAAACAGAGCATAAATATAAATACTTTTTTTCGTGTCATGCAATTTCCTTCGCTTTTTTATTTGTTCTATATTATATGAACGCATTATATAATTTTTTGTTGCAAAACACTCTCTTTAAAGTGATTTTATAACCACTCCCTATAATCTTGCTTTAGATATAATTTCCCATCCTTAATCCTTTTCGCTGCAAAACCTTGACAAGGTCATCTATATCAGGTAAAAGAATAAATCGTTAATGGAAAATCCAAACAAGCTTCTCTTTTTATCCATCACACTGCTTTTTCTTTTCTCTACTCTTTCTGCTGAACAAATCTCAAAGTATAAAAAAAATGAACCTAAAAGAGGGCACATTATAAAGAAAGTGCCTTTCCAGAAATGGAAAAAGAAAAATTACTGCGGACCCGCCGCCATGGCAATGGTTTTGAGCTATTGGAAAGATGAGAAACAAAATCAGAGGAAAATAGCAAAGGGAATGCACGGTTTCGAAGAGGAAATCGCCTACAATTCAGAAATGGTTTTCTACCCAAGGACCATCGGGATGATGAGCTATTCTTTTAATGGAGACATCCAGAAATTGAAAGAGATCATAAAAAAAGACATACCTCTTATCGTTCTCCATAAGCCAGTCAAACAAATCAACAAGGGCCATTATCGGGTTGTCATCGGCTTTGATGAGGACAGCCAGCAAATAATTTTTCATGACCCTTTATTAGGAGAAAGATTTGCGGCTGATAATGACATGTTCAACGAACTCTGGCGCTGGGATGATGATATAAACAAAAGAAATTGGTCTATGGCTGTGGTTCCTGATGACATAGAGTTTGAATCTTTAAACCTTGAATCAAAATATCTCACTCACATAAACATGGCCACCTCTTATTACCGTAGAGAAGAATATGAAAAGTCGTTACCAATATGGGAATCGGCTTGCAGTGAAAATCCCTCTGACCCTTATCCGGTTTACAGTACGGCGATGACCCACATTCGACTGGATAACAAACAAAAAGCACTTGAATATGCGGAAAAAGCAGTTAATATGGATAAAAAAAATGCATTTGCTCTTGACGTTTTAGGTTTGGCATATTATAAAATAGGCAAACTTGAGGATTCTATGAATGTACTGAGCCAAGCGATGAGACTAGATCCGGAAGCAGAGTTCATAAGACAGCATTATTTAGTCGTTAGAAACAATTATATAGATTCCCATAAAAAGAAAGAGGAGGGAAGGAAGATATGAAAAAATATTCCACAGTATTGATTGGGATCCTTCTTGTACTGTTTGCAGTACAGACTGCTACCGCTACGGCAACAGTACAAGACCTGGAAATGGATGATGCGGTTACTGCCTCTGATGCCGGAGCCGGAGATTTGACCGGACAGGATATTCTTATCATAGTCGGGATCATTTTCGCTTTGATCGGATTGATTGTTATTCTTGCTATAGTTTAATAGAGACTACAGCTAAAAAAAATTATTATTGGGGACGGGCCCGGCTATTTTCTTTATTTCCATATAATTACGATACTTTTCCACAGTTTATTACAGTTTAAAACGATGATTTTTGGGGTCAAAATTACAACATGTTAAAAAACACGGATATCCACATTGCCGGAGAGGATCTTCGCTTGAAGAAATCAAAGAACCCAAAGTAGTAGTGCGTTTTTCATGATGAACTTATCGCCTTCAGCACTCTATTTAATTCCTGCCCTAGCCATCTCTGTGTTCTTTTTGATCAGGGCCGAGTTTCTGAAGCGAAGATGGCAGTTTTACATCCTAAAGCCCATCTCCACAATGCTGGTAATCGCCACAGCCATTATGTCTCTTCAGGAGCCCTTATGGAATAGAACCTATACATTGGGCGTGTTCCTGGGACTATTGTTTTCCTTGGCTGGTGATATCGCCCTGATGTTTCAGGAGAAGCGAAAGGCTTTTTTAGCAGGATTAGGATTCTTTTTAGCGGCCCATATTGTCTATGCGGCTGTTTTTCTGACTCTAGGGCGGTTTACGTCGTGGGATCTTCTTTGGGCGCTAATCCTGGCGGCTGTCGGAGCAGGCTTTTATATACTGATCCTCCCTAATCTGGGGTCGATGAAGGGACCGGTCATTGGATATATCGTGGTCATTTCTTTTATGGTGAGCCGGGCATTCTCGACCTGGGTCAGCCCCGAATTCGCTCTGAATCAGGCCTGGATGATAGCGTCAGGTGCCCTGCTGTTCTACTTATCGGATATAATTCTAGCGGCGAATAAGTTCTGGAAGCCATGGAGATACAGCCGCATCAGTTTGGTGTTTTATTACAGCGGTCAATTTCTGATAGCGCTGGCGGCCAGCTATTTCTCCTGACCGCATAACCGCTATGAAGACAGGCCCGGGGCCGCTAGAAAAAGGAGTACCTCCATGTTAGACATCTTCATTGGATTATTTATTATATTTCACGGTCTGGTTCATGGACTGTATTTCGGGCAGAGTGCCAAACTGTTTGAGCTTCGCCCCGGCATGCTTTGGCCTGATGGCTCTTGGGCATTCTCCAAAATTTTAGGAGACAAAATCGTAAGAATACTGGCGTGCATATCGTTTATATTGGCTGATTTTGGCTTTTTGGTTGGCGGAGTTTTCTTCATTACGAACCTGACAATCTGGCAGCCTATTGTCATGGTTTCAGCCATCTTCTCTTCAATGATATATCTTCTCTTCTGGGATGGCAAAATGAAAAAGCTGGGTGATAAGGGGGGATTTGGTATTCTCATAAACATAGCTATTTTGGCCGGGCTGATTGTATTTTAACAGGGGAGAGGATTCTAGAATGCAAACGATATGCCGATCCTGGGAGTGAGCATATCCGTACGGGAGCGGCTGGTGACATAATTCACAGTATCTCCGATAATCTCGATATCACCCGGCATCATATAGTCCGCAGTCCCGCCCTGGATATATCGGATCCCTATATCCAGCATAATAGAAGAACGCCCTTTTTTATCCTGGCTTAGAAAGTGAATAAGATCCAGCACAAGCCCCCCACCCAATCCATAGCTCAGCACTGTGGAACGCAGATGGTTGGTGCTGGCAATCCGGTTGTCATCAAAATCATAATCGTCATAAATCCTGGTGTCAGTGGTCAGATGCTGAAGACCCATGAGACCTTCGACATAAGGCTTCATGGATCGGAGGGTAGGCTGCAGCCTGAGAAGCACGTGAGCACGGGCTGCGGCATTGACAGTGCTCACTTTGACCAACACATCCGGGATGTATACGTTGAAGAGCTCCCAGCGCGTTTCCCTACCGTAAACATAATAAGCCAGGGACGTACCAACCATCAAGTCAGAGTTAGGGATTCGATAGAATGCATCCAGGCTGCCACCCCACCCGATGCGGTCCAGTATGTCACGAAATTCTCCCTGAGGAAAAAAGGGTTCAAAGGAGATCCCTAACTGAAACCTTTCCTGATTGCCTGCAGCCAGAGCTGAAGAGCTCAACAGGAAAGCTATAGCCATCAGGATTATCCCTCTTTTCATTGATTCGACTCTATACCAGACACTTAAAATTGCACCACAATCGATAATGCAAAATCCGTGCCTTTTGTTTCCCCTGAGAAAAAATAAATACATTCTGGTTTATGTCTAATACTGAGGACAACAGTCCCCATATTCGGACAAACTCCCAG
>CAZSZS010000165.1:0-3113 GCA_964611275.1 uncultured Eubacteriales bacterium | reverse complement strand
GCGAAGGATTTCCGTTTTGAGAGCATGGGTGTTATTGATAACATCGCTTCTGAATTCCCCGTAAAGACGCAGGGCAACGAGATTGTCTTTGTCGAACCCAAGGTCCTTATTATGGAAAAACACCAACTGCCGGTAAATAGTGATCGTGCTGAAGATCATAAAAATGGAAATGACAAACTGGAAAACGACCAATCCTTTACGGAGGCGAGTTGTCGAGGAACGGGGATTTCTGTGAGTCTTGAGAGTGTTGACGGGCTGGAATCTTGAGACAAAAAACGCAGGGTAAACACCTGCCAGAAGACTGAGAATGACCATCATGAGAAGAAAAAAAAGGATGTTTTGGGCTTGGGCGATGTCTCCGAAGGCTATGTCCCTGCCGGCCATCTGATTGTAGAGAGGCAGGAGAAGGTAGAGAAGTATCAAAGTGAGCCCTGCTGCTAAAGCGGTGATCAAAAAAGATTCGCCCAGATATTGTTTGATGACCTGTCCCCTTCCTGCACCGACGACCTTGCGGATACCGATCTCTTTGGCCCTTTTGAAAGACTGGGCTGTGGACAAATTGATAAAATTGACGGCCGCTATCAGCAGCAGCAAAAGCCCTGTTCCTGAAAAAATGTACACGTAAGCGATATCGGAATTGGGCCCGATCTCACCCTCCAGATTGGAATGGAGATGGATCTTTCGAATTGGCTGGAGCAGGATCTCTTCCTGTCTTTCCGGCCGTTCTGCATGGTAAGATTTCATGAAAGCGGGCGCTTTGGCGTTAAAGTTTTCCGGTGTATGACCGGGCCGAAGCAGCACATAGGTGAATACGGCCTTCCAGGTACGGTGGGTAAGCGCCTCTGCAAATCCCATGATCGGTGCAAAGGAGGACATCGAAACCAAGTACTTGATCTTCAGGTGAGTATTCCCGGGTAAATCGGGGATAATTCCTGTCACCTGATAGAGCTGCTTGCGGCTTTCATTCGACAGTGATTTTCCGATCGGATTCTCATCGGAGAAATATTTTTTGGCCAGAGATTCGGTCAGAACAACGGAGAAGGGCTCTTCCAGTGCGCTTTGAGGATCGCCGGACAGGAACTCCAGGTCAAAGAGGGCACATACCGAGGGATCTGCAAGGAAGCCGCCCCGTTCTTGAAAACGCTTGATGGCCCCTTGACCAGGCTGGCAGCTTAGGATTTCTCTTCCGAGAGGGCGGATGCGCGCGGTTTTTTCCACTTCCGGGAGGCTCTCTTCCAGAATCGGGCCCAGGGCCGGTGCGGAAGCTCCCCAGTGTCGGAATGTCGACCCGTATTTGGAGTTGGTCTGGATGCGGTACAAGCGGTCTGCTTTTGGGAAATGGGTCTCATAGCTGAGTTCCTCCTTCACATGCAGAAAGATCAGAAAGCTGCAGGTCAGGCTTACAGCCAGTCCGAGAATATTGAGTGTACTGAATAATTTTTGTTTTTGGATAACCCTGAATGCGGTTTTGAGATAATTTTTGATCATCATTCCACTCCAGTATAAAGAGTCCCAGATAAATCCGGGAAGAGATTTAAAAAGCATAGCCCAAAGTCTCAGGCAAGATCTTGCCTTCCCTTCAAGTTTGGCCTGCTCCTTATAAAATTCTTCAAAATCTCCTGCGGCCTGGTCATAATCCGGGTCGCTGAGAAAAAGCCACAGGAGGGCTTTTATAAGCCGGGGAAGATTCATCTTTTGTTTTTTTTGAATCATGTCTCAATCAAAGGTATTCAAGCATTCTTTGGTCCATACGGATTTGTAGATCTTTCTTATTTCCCGGAGCGCTTTTTTCCCTTCTGCAGTCAGCGTATACAGGTATTTACTGCGTCCTCCCCTTTCAGCACAAGGCCGGCTGCTTTTTTTTGCTACATAATTTTTATGAGTGAGTTTTTTCAAGGGTTTGTAGATGGCGCCGAACGACCAGGAATGGCCTGTGTCTTTGGATACCTGTTTGCGGATGGTCACTCCATAGGCGTTGTCTCCCAGCTTCCATATGGCCAGGAGAACGATCTCTTCAGACCGGGATAAAAGAATCATTTCAAAGGCTCCTTTGTTGTTTGTATGAAAAACGGATACATATCACAACACTAATAAGACGCAGAGGAAGCAAAAAAGGTTTACACTTGTTTTAAAATTGAATATTCCTAAATTTTTAGTATAAAGAAATTCTTGTGTTTTTCACAGTTATTCATCTCGAAGGCTTTCGACCGGATTGCGGATAGCCGCGCGTACTGTGTGCAAACTGATAGCAAAAAGGGTGAGCAAAATCACGGCCATGCCTCCGGCCACAAACATCCACAAGTTTAAAGGTATCCTATAGGGGTAGTCCGCCAGTATTCTGTGTATTACCAGATAAGCGATGGGCCATGTGACCGCAACGGCCGCAGCAGCGATCCATATGAATTCACTGGTTAAAAGATAGAATATTCGGGATACCGAAGCGCCCAATACTTTGCGGACACCGATTTCCTTAGTTCGGCGTGACACTGCCTCGAGCGCTAGGGCGAAGATACCGGAACAGGCGATAAGCAACGCAAAAATACTGACAATTGTAATCATGTGGCTCCAGCGCTTTTCATCCTCATACTGCCGCGCCACGTCATCGTCCAGAAATGAGAAGAGGAAGGGGTAACCGGGAGCAATCTCTAAAAATTCCTTCTTAATCAAATTTATCGCCCTGTTGAGGTCCCCTTCTTCTAATTGGATATACACCTTTTGGAATCTATCGCTTTTCAGGTTAAAGAAAGCAGGCTGGATCGGCCGCCGCAGAGAATCGAAGTGAAAATCTTTGACAACGCCTATGATATTGCCTGGACCGTTCCATCTGAAAAATTCAGAAAGGATTCTCTTTGTCGGCTCCTTTATATTGAACCTTCGGGCAAACGCTTCATTTATGATAACCGCATTGGTTTTATCTGAAGTATGCTCAGGAGAGAACCACCTCCCCTCGCTTATCTGGATCCCAAGAGTCTTTTCATAGTCCGAGTCGACATCATTGAACCGGATTAGTTCAGGATTTTGTGCTCCTTCAGGCCTGGCAATGATAGCTGACCAGGAAGACATTCCGCTATAGGCACCGCTTACGGATTTGATCTCCGGATACTGAAGGAGGC
>CAZSZS010000164.1:0-32715 GCA_964611275.1 uncultured Eubacteriales bacterium | reverse complement strand
GAGAATGACAGGTATAAATTATTGTTTTGCTGAGCCAGATACATTTGCAGTTCACACCATCTGGCCAACCGATAATCACGAATGTGTGCATTTATATACCTCTTTAATTGGCCGCCCCAGTGATTTTTTCAATGAAGGAATAGCAGTGGCTTTTCAGACAGATCCTTATAATGGAGATTATGTGCCTCGACATAAGGGGATGCCGGTCCATTATTGGGGGAAAAAGTATAAAGATGAGGGGACTCTGATACCTATTGACTTACTGCTGGAAACAGAAGATTTTAGAGCCTATGACACTACCATTACTTATCCGGAAGCAGGCTCATTTATGAAATTTATGCTTGATTCATACGGATTAAATCAAATGAAATCGTTTTTTGAAATTGGAGACAGATATCATTCAAAAGAGACCATCAAGATGAATTTTGTGTCTATTTACAATTTCTCCATAGATGAGGCTGAAGAGGAATGGCTCCTGTTTTTAGATAGTTATTGATAATCCGTTTTATAGTGTCCTACATACATATTCTTTAATACATTTTTGCCATGTGACAGATATGAGATAGATCAATAAGATTTATCTCAAAATTCTTCCTTAAGTGTCGAAATACGTCCGCTAGGGGGAGCCAAGCAGAACGCTTGACACAATCAAAGATAGAAGAAAATCGATTCAGACATCAGAAAGAGATCATAGGCTCTGTTGATATTTTTTGTCATACATGTTTTGAGTAATTCTGTTCATAAAATTTCATATAAAGAAGGAAACCTTTTTTCAGGAAGATTCGTATTATCTTATATAATTAAAAAATATAATAATATGAATAACGCTACAAATCAAAACCAAGGCAAACAGGAATCAAAGGAAGAAAGCATATGGCATTTTTAACTAAAAAAGAGGGATCCAGATCCTAGATGAGGCCTGGAGGATGCAGGAATCTTTGTGGAAAGATTTTATCTCTTCTTTAGGCTGGAACATGAAGACTGATGAATAATAAGATCCATACGCCGCGAAGGGCTTTGAATTTTCTCCTGAAGTTCTTGGATCTGGAAGAACAGGAGAATTTTTCGAACTATGTGGATTCCGTATATAGGGAGCTATTTCTTACCAAAGGGCAGAGGACCGCCCGGATCTGGTTCTGGAGTCAGTTCACCAGGTCTCTGCCCAAGCTGATAACAAAATCCGTTGAAGGGTATACCATCATGATTAAAAATTATCTAAAAATCGCCTTGAGAAATAACATGAGACGTAAAATCTATTCTTTTATCAACATTATAGGATTGGCTATCGGGATGGCGACGGCGACTTTAATTCTGCTCTGGGTTCAAGATGAGTTAAGCTATGACAGGTTTCATGAAAAAGCAAGTAGAACATATCGAATATGCTCTCGCATAAAGTTGGGGGATACTTTGATTGACCAGACTCAAACACCGGCGATCCTGCCCATCACACTTAAGAATGATTTCCCAGAAATTGAACAGACAGTCAGGTTTGGTTTTCCTGATAATACGACTGGTCAATATAGGGACAAAATTTTCATGGAGAATGGTATTCTTCCTGCTGATTCAACTTTTTTCGATGTTTTTTCCTTTAAGCTTTTAATGGGCGATGAAAAGAGTGCTTTAACAGAACCTAAAAATCTTGTTATTACAGAATCGACTGCAGAGCGGTATTTTGACAATGAAGATCCGATTGGGAAAGTCATCACTCTCGCTGATGAATATGAGCTTACAGTAACCGGAGTGATCGAAAACATTCCTAGGAATTCGCACTTTCATTTTGACATGCTTCTTTCGATGGCAACACTTCCCAACAGCTTCAACACAAATTGGATCGGCAATGATTTCAGAGCATACATCGTTATACGTGAGGGATTCCCCGTTGACAGATTCGAAGCTAAATTGCCGGACCTAGTGGATAAATATATTTTAAAGGGGGATACATCCTGGACTGCAAAAGGAAACTCACTGGAATATTACCTACAGCCACTTACAGATATCCATCTTAAATCCGATATAATCAGTGAATTCGAACCTAACGGAAATGTGATCTACGTCTATGTTTTTTCCATAATAGCACTTTTTATTCTCCTTATTGCGTGCATGAATTTCACGAATTTGTCTACGGCAAAATCCATTAACCGTGCAAAAGAAATCGCCGTACGTAAAGCTATAGGCTCAACAAGAAGACAGCTCATCGTTCAGTTCCTCTGTGAATCGCTCTTATTGAGCTTTACTGCTCTTCTTGTGGGTGTTTTCATCGTCAGGCTTACGCTGCCGTTTTTTAATAAACTGGTTGGAAAACAATTACACCTATTTCTTTTTAATGATGTTCACACCATTCCGTTGCTTGTCAGTCTGGCGGTGATTGTCGGATTGACCGCTGGAGGCTATCCGGCCTTTCACTTATCTTCGCTAACACCAATTTTAAGTATCAGAGGAAAATCCAGAGAAGGAAAGGAAAACTCTAGATTGAGAAACATTTTGGTGGTCCTTCAGTTTTCCATAACCATTGTTTTGTTCATCGGAACATTTGTTGTTGGAAGGCAGCTGGAATTTTTCCATAACACCCGTCTGGGATTCGATAAAAATCAAGTTGTTGTTATAAAAAACGCCACTTCTCTCGGTAGCCAGAATGAGGCTTTCAAAGAAATTCTTTTAACTGATCCAGGAATTCATTCGGTGGCGGGATCCTATTCTCTGGTGGGAGGACATTTTGTAAATGGGGGTTTTAAGCCTGAAAATGCGGAGAGTGTCTTGCTTAATTTCGGGCTATGTGATCCGGACTTTATCGAAGTGCTTCAATTGGAAATGGTCGAAGGGCGCTTTTTCTCTCGTGATTTCTCAACGGATTCGACAGCGATAATCATCAATGAGACAGCTCAAAAAGTTCTGAATTGGGATGAGCCGATAGGCAAAACATTAACGGCATTGGACAACACATTCAATGTTATCGGCGTGGTTAAAGATTTTCACTATGAATCGCTCCATCAAAAAGTAAAGCCAATGGCGCTTCTAAATCTGAGTTTAAATTTACCTTGGGCGGAGAATTATGTTTGCGTGAGAACAGACATGAGTCAAATAAGCCAAACTTTAAATTCTATTGAAAACCATTGGCAAACCTTTGCTAAAGGAAAGCCTTTTGAGTTTTCTTTTTTAGATGAACACTACGACAGACTCTATACAAATGAAAAGCAAACCGGCATGATATTTATGATATTCTCTTTACTTGCTGTAATCATTGCGTCTATCGGTTTAGGTGGATTGGCCGCGTATTCAGCCGAACAAAGGTCAAAAGAGATTGGTATTCGGAAAGTTTGCGGTGCCTGTGTTTCAGATATTATTCTGCTGCTATACAGAAAATTTATCCCATGGATAGTATTTGCAAATTTAGTTGCTTGGCCTACTGCATATTTTATAATGAGCAAATGGTTGCATAACTTTGCATATAGAATCACTATTTCGTTTTGGACGTTTGTTATTTCTGCCGTACTGTCCCTGATAATTGCTGTTGTCTCCGTTAGTTATCAATCAATAAAAGCTTCTTTGGCTAATCCAATTGATATTATAAAATACGAATGAGACAAAAAATTTTCCTCTAGATAGACTCCGATCATTGTTCTCAAATTCTATACTTCTATTAAGGTTTAGAAATACATCCGCTAGGAGGTCCATGCGATAGATCAATAAAATTACCTCAAAACTCTTCCTCAAGTGTCGAAATACGTCCTTCAGGGGGAGCCAAGCCTCATGTCATCCAATAACATTGAACAACGGGATTATCTATAATATATCACGGATCATTCGTATCGAATGATATCCGCTGGATTGGCGCGAGCTGCTTTTAAAATCTGTGAGCTTATTGTCAGCGAGGCCACAGTCAGGATAATGACTGCTCCTGCAATAAAGGGAAAAATGCCGATTCTGATTCTGTAAGCATAATCTCCAAGCCAGGAGGCCATCAGCCAGTAAGTTACAGGCGATGCGATAAGGAGAGAGCAGAAAACCAATCGGGAAAACTCCTTAAGAAAGAGAGTGAAGATATTCCTCAATGAAGCGCCGAGAACCTTGCGAATCCCGATCTCTTTGAGCCGTTGTTGGGTGGAAAAAGAAGCCATGCCAAGAAGCCCCAGACAGGCGATGAAAATGGCCAAGCCTGTAAAGATGCCGAAAAGTTTTCCCAGCTTTTCTTCTGAATGGTAGTGACGGTCGAAATCCGAATCCAGGAATCTGTATTTTATGGGGATA
The DNA here is from genome assembly GCA_964611275.1 of uncultured Eubacteriales bacterium. Lineage (GTDB taxonomy): Bacteria > Acidobacteriota > Aminicenantia > Aminicenantales > Aminicenantaceae > WJMT01. The sequence goes on along the minus strand of CAZSZS010000164.1, from coordinate 28,470 downwards.
GCCGTTTCAATCTCCAGCCAGACCTTCTGGATTGTTTGGAGAGCCTTGGATATATTGGCGGTGGATACACGGACAGCCGCATTCCAAGTCCATTCCGGTTTGATCCTTAATACGAGTGGTTCAATTACATGATGCAGAGATTTGAAGTGAAAATCTTTAACTACTCCAATGACCTGCCCTATATCCTCATCCCAAACCCGGAAAGGCTTTCCAACGGCCTTCTTCCATCTGAGGGCTTTAACAGCGGCTTCGTTGAGAATATACGCCCGGTTTACATCAGTTATAACCTCCTCAGAAAAATTTCTTCCCTCGATTACTTCCAGTCCCAGAGTCGGGATGGTCCTGGGATCAACGAACATGGTATAAAAATTCCTTCTTTCCTCCTTGTTTTCTCCGCCCGGCCAGATGTAGCCGCTGCTCGTTCTCAGTCGGCCTGGAACTGTGGTCAGGGCTATATTCTGGATATCGCTTTGGTCGAGAAGCTTGTTTCGGAAGACTCCGAAATTCTGTTTGATAGATCCACTTAAGGAAACAAGGATCACCTGTTCCTTGTCGAATCCAAGAGGAGTATTTTTCATGAAGTTGACCTGATTGATGACGATGAGCATAGATACAATCAGCAGCATTGAAAGACTGAATTGGATGATGATAAGAGCTTTCCGAAGCGTGGCCCCTCTGGTTCCTTTTGTGAGCGATCCCTTTAAAACCATGGCTGGTTGGTAAGAAGACAGAACAATAGCAGGATAGATGCCCGCCAATATCCCTGCTATGATACCAATGCCGATTAACACAAGAGCAGTGTTGGTATCGTTTATCAAATTGAAAGGCAGGCGCTGGCCCATTAATCCAGCCAATCCTTTGACTAGAATATGAAGGCCCAAAAGGGCGATCAACATAGCTGTAAGTGTGGTCAAGAAGGATTCACTGAAGAGCTGGAGAAGAATCTGTCGACGAGATGATCCCACTACCTTACGAATGCCGATTTCCCTTGCTCTCAGGGGAGCCAGAGCCGTAGAAAGATTGATAAAATTAATGCATGCGATCAGAAGCACAAAGAACGCGACTCCGGAAAAAATATGGAGATACTGTTTGTTTCCTGTTGTTGGCAGGTCCCACTTAATTGCGGAATTAAGATGGATATTTTCCAGAGGCTGAAGGTGAAGACTGAATTGATCCGCCCTTTCATGGCCGAAATGACTGGTGATAAAGGAGGGCAACTTTTCTTCGACCCGGCGGTGATCCGTGCCTTCCTTCAAAAGAACATAGGTATAGTAGTTATTAATGGTGAATTCGTCCAAAGCGTTCTCACCCATAAAGTCCTTGATAGTAAGAAAGGAGACAACATAGTTGAACTGAATATGGGAGTTGGAGGGAATATTCTGCAGGACGGCGGTGATATTCAAGGGGATGCGGAGGTTTCCTCTTAAATAGGTGATGGTCTTTCCGATCGGGTTATCACTTCCAAACCAGCTCTGAGCAGCATCCTCAGTCAACATCAAAGAATTAGAAGAATCTAATGCAGTATCCGTGTGCCCGATGGTAATGGGAAAATCAAAGACGTTTAGCATAGAGGCGTCAGCAAAAATGAAGCCGTTGACCGTCCGGGATTCTTCTTGATACTTGAGATCTGCGGATCCCACGTTTATGAAAAAACGCGTTGCCTCTTCAACTTCGGGGAAATCGTTGAGGATCCTTGGAGCATAACCGGAGGCACTGAGGGCAGATCGGATGCCAGACTCTTCTCTGGATGAGTTGAGAAGTCGGTAGATACGGTCCGATTTGCTGTGAAATTGATCGTAGCTCAATTCATGCTGGACGAATATGACGATAAGGAAAGTACAGACGAATCCGACCGCAAGTCCCAAGATGTTTATTGACGAATAACCTTTATGTCTTTTAAAATTTCTGAGAGCAGTTATAAAGTAGTTTTTGAACATAACAAACTTCCAGTAGATCTTATAGCAGGAAATGGCAAAAACAGCTTTTATGACATGATACCAATACATGAGTCGGGCCTTATATCTACCGTTAAGGGAAACATATTCGCTGAAATCTTCCTCCAGATTTTGAGCCACGGGAAATCTTTCTTCCGGCACTGCTATATGGCGAAGAATCCAGGCAGCCAGCTTTGGGGGATGCATTGATTTGTTGTTCATAATGCCTAGACCTTCTCGATTTCAGGGATAGAAAAGCCTTTCCACAAGATTTTATTGATTTTAAATGCTTCTCCGAGAGCCTTTTTGCCAACAGGCGTGATTTCATAAAAAATTTTCTTCCTTCCGCCGGGAACAGGGGTGGGGCTGCCGATGATTCGTTTGATAAAACCTTTTTTCACCAACTGATCAAGGATGCAGTACATGGTTCCGTAATTCCAATTTTTGTGTGTCATTTTTGAAATATTTCTTCTGATTTCCGCTCCGTAAGTGTTTTCTTTTAATCGCCATATGGTGTTTAAAATCAACATTTCATTAAAAGTCAATCCGATCATGGGTCTTTCCTTAAATGAATTGATACTCCATACATATATATATTGAATTTCCATTCAAATGTCAAGAAGAAAATATATATAAAATCACCTCTATTTCAATATATCTGTTGTATCACTCTGGTTTTGCAAGTAAAATAACGTTTAAGGGATTCAAATCAACATGGAGGAGTGAACATGCCTAGCGAAAATCAAGGCAGGATGCTTTCCGGGATACTGATCATTTTAGTCGGATTGGTTTTTCTTCTGGGAAGCCTGGGGAAGCTGGATATCGGGGATTTCTTTTCCACTTACTGGCCGCTGTTCCTGATCTTCCTGGGAATCTGGCATCTTGTTCAGCAAAATTTCAGAAACAACGGATTCGGTCTTTTATTGATTCTTATCGGCGCTTTCTTTATGCTGGTTAATTGGGATATTTTGGGGTTCAATCTCTGGAAGATCTTCTGGCCTCTTTTGATCGTAGGCATCGGTTTGTGGGTCATTTTTAAGCCAAAAGGATTTAAAGGGGACGTCCCTAAGATCACAGACGATGACCTGGATGCCTTTACTGTATTCTCAGGAATTAAAAGGCGGATCGAATCCAAGAAATTCAAAGGGGGAAAAGCAACAGCGCTTTTCGGAGGTATAGAACTGGATTTTTATAAAACCCGGCTAGCTGAAAACAAAGCGACTGTTGAAGTGACAGCTCTGTTCGGCAGCATTGACATATATGTTCCTGAAGACTGGAAGGTCGTTCTGGACAGCAGTGCTATCTTCGGGGGAGTGGATGATAAGCGGAGAAAGATCACTCCGGAAAAACCAGAAGAAACACTGTATGTCAGAGCAACGGCTGTTTTCGGAGGCATTGAGGTTAAAAATTAACCAATAAAGTCTGGTCCCATGAATAAACTCATTGCGGTTGTGGAAGATGAGCCTGATATTGCCGAGCTGATCAGCGTTCATTTAAAAAAAGCTTTTTTTGAAGTGAGGATCTTTTTATCGGGAAACAGGTTCTATAAATCTTTACTCCAGGAAAAACCGGATCTTATCGTACTGGACCTGCTTCTTCCTGATATAGATGGGCTTGAAATATGCAAAGATTTAAAAAACAGGCAGGAAACAAAGGCCATCCCTATTATCATGCTCACAGCCAAAGGCGAGGAGATGGATAAAATCCTGGGGCTTGAACTGGGGGCCGATGATTATATGATCAAACCGTTCTCTCCCAGAGAGCTTGTCGCACGGGTCAAGGCTGTGTTAAGACGCTCGGAGCAGATTCAGAAATCTGTGGAAATAAAGGCAGGGAATGACATTTCCATAGATAAAGCCAAACATGAAGTCCGTATAAAAGGAGAAAAAATAGATCTCACCACAACGGAATTCAAGATACTTGAGCTGCTGGCTTCAAAAAAGGGATGGGTCTTTTCCAGGGAAAAAATACTGGATTATTTATGGGGGAGAGAAAAAGCCGTGCTGGACCGTACAGTGGATGTCCATATACGGCATCTGAGAAAAAAGCTGGGGAAGAAGGGAACTTTGATTAAAAATATCAGAGGGGTAGGTTATAAACTGGAGACATGAAAAAAACATTCTTTTTAAGGCTATTCGGAGGATATGTCCTCATTGTGTTGGCTTTGGGAATTTTGATCCTTGTTTTCTCCCATGCCTTTGAAAAAAAATTCCACCTAAAGACACTGACACAGGAACTGGAAGACCTAGGTACTTCCATAAAGCCCGAGGTCATCAGGCTGTATGAAGAAAAAAATTTCGGTCAGTTGGATTCCTATGTCAAAGATTTAGGAGAAAAAATAAACACCAGAATCACTGTCATAGATCTGAAGGGAATAGTGGTCGCTGATTCTGACAGCGATCCGAAAACAATGGAAAATCACCGATACAGGCCTGAGATTATCCGTGCTTATTCAGGGGAAATAGGAAAATCCGTCCGTTTAAGCAGAACTATAAAGAAAAAAATGCTGTATATAGGGATTCCCCTGACCATCAGAGGACAAATATCAGGCGTTCTCCGTTTGAGTCTTTATTTCGGAGAAATAAACCTATGGTTTTCAAATCTCCGTAGAAACATCGCTCTCGTTGTGCTATCACTGATAATGCTCTCCCTATTTGCTTCCTATGTGTTATCCCGGAACATTTCAAAGCCCATACGGAAATTAAGAGACGCAGCCCAGAAAACGGCTTCAGGAGAAAAGAACGTACAGGTTCTGATAAAAGAAAAAGGCGAACTAAAAGAACTGGCCGAGAGCTTTAACGTCATGACAGAGCGTTTGAGCCAACTGTTTGATGATATCAATGCCCAGAAAGAACAGCTCATGTGTATTCTCCAGACCATGGAAGAAGGGCTTGTGACTCTGGATAATACAGGAAAAATCATCTTTTGTAATGATCGCTTTAAAACCATCATAAAGAAGAACAATCCCGAGGGGCAGTTTTACTGGGAACTTATTCGGATATCGGAATTTGAAAAAATTTTTTCAAAATCAAAAGAAGAACATAAAACCCAGATCCAGGAGATAGTCCTTGACGAAAAAGTCTTTCTGTGCAGCGCCAACTATCTGGAGACGAGAAATGAGATTGTAATAACCTTTCATGAAATAACAATGGAAAAAAACCTGGAGAGAATAAAAAAAGATTTTGTCATCAATGTATCTCATGAACTAAGGACTCCGCTCACATCCATAAAAGGATATCTGGAGACAATAGAAGGACTGGATAGCACACAGAAAAAGTATCTTGATACGGCGAAACGCAACACAGAAAGACTTATCAGTATCGTCAAGGACTTGCTTTTGATTTCTGAAATAGAATCAGATAAATTAAAGATCAAAAAACAAGATGTGAACATAGGAGATCTTCTCTTAAGGATCGTCAGAATCTTTAAGCCAGCTGTGGAACAAAAAAAACTGATGCTCGAAATCGATCTAGAGAAGAACATGCCTGAGATCAAAGGAGACCCTTTTAAGCTGGAGCAGGTGTTCATAAATCTTATCGACAATGCAGTGAAATACACTGAAGAAGGGAATATCCAGATCTGTGCAAAGAGAATGAATTCGAACGTTGAGATTTCCTTAAAAGACACAGGAATAGGAATTCCCGAAAAAGATCTGCCGCGCATATTTGAAAGATTTTATGTGGTGGATAAATCGCGTTCCAAGACCGTAGGAGGCACAGGGCTGGGGCTTTCCATTGTAAAACATATCATCCATTTACATGAAGGAACAATCAAGGTTGAAAGCAAACCCGGGCAGGGAACTGCCTTTCATATTAGTTTGCCTTTATGAATCTGTACAAAGGATTTTAAAATGAAGAACGTCAACATATTTTTTCTTATTTTATTTGCGGTCATGAATTCACTTTACTGCTCGAGTAATGAGCCTGCATCGAACCCGCAAAAAGTGAAACCCGGGATCGAAGTCTTTTTGGAAAAATACACTGACCTTGTGAAAGGCAAAAAAGTAGGATTGGTTACAAATCCCACAGGGGTGGACACGCATTTAAAAACAGATATAGAACTTCTCTACGACCATACGGACATCGATCTTACGGCTCTTTACAGTCCTGAGCACGGCGTAAGGGGAAATACACAGGCCGGAGAATATGTTCCCTTTTACATGGATGATATCTATCAACTTCCGGTATTCAGTCTTTACGGCCAGACCATGAAACCGGAGGAAGGAATGCTCAATAAAATAGATGAGTACATGCGCTCCTTTGATACTTCTGATAGAGGAAAAGCACCGGAAAAAGAAATGGTCTCAAAACTGGATGTCATGATATTCGATATGCAGGATGTGGGAACCAGAATATACACGTATGTCGCTACCATGGCTTTGTGCATGCAGGCCTGTGCTGAGAACAACATAGAATTCATTGTGCTGGACCGCCCGAATCCTATAAACGGTATTCATTTGGAAGGTCCTGTGCTGGACTATCCGGAATTCAGTTCGTTTGTCGGGTTCTATCCTATTCCCGTAAGGCACGGAATGACTTTGGGAGAACTGGCTCTTCTTTTCAATGATGTTTTTTTAGAAAAAAAAGCATCTCTTACTGTGATCCCCATGCAGGGATGGAGGAGAGACATGTGGTATGATGAGACATCCCTGCCGTGGGTGATTCCTTCCCCTAACATGCCTACCCTCCAGACAGCTGCGGTCTATCCCGGGCAGGTCTATCTTGAGGGAACGAATATCTCGGAAGGAAGGGGGACCACAAAACCTTTTGAGCTCTTCGGAGCTCCATGGATTGAGGCAAAAAGCCTTACGGATTCTCTCAATTCCCTCGGGCTTCCGGGAGTTGGATTCAGAGAAGCATGGTTTAAGCCGGTCATATCAAAGTATAAAGAGGAGACCTGCGGAGGCTGTCAGGTACACATAACGGACAGAAATGCTTTTAAGCCTTTTGAATGCACTCTTTTTATTATCAAAACAATAAGGGATGAGTACCCCGAGCAGTTCACATTTCATGAAGAATATTTTGATACAATAATGGGAACGGATAAAGTACGTAAAGCCTTGATCGAAGGGGCCTCTATCAAGGAAATCACAGATTCATATTACGAGGAACTCTTGTTATTTAAAGAACAAAGAAAAAAATACCTTCTTTATTCTCCCTGATTATCTCAGGTCTCTTATGCGCACCTCTATTTCTTTGACGTCTTTGAGAAGCTCCACTAATTTCTGGGGATCTGTATTACCGTAATGGTAAGGATACAGTATTTCAGGCATGAATACTTTGGCTGCATCAGCCACCATCTCCGGAGTCATGGTATAGGGGAGGTTCATGGGAAGAAAAGCGATATCAATATTTTCCAGAGATTTCATCTCAGGAATGTTTTCCGTATCCCCGGCAATGTACACTCTCCTGTCTCCCAGATCGAGAATATAACCGTTGCCTTCGCCTTTGATATGATAAGGGATGCCTCCGCTTCTGAGATGCTTGATATTGTAAGCGGGTACAGCTCTGATAGGTATTCCTTTGATGATTGTTTCATCCCCGTTTTCCATGACAGTCCCTTTACCGAACTGCTCTCTGCATATTTTAGTCAGAATGACATCGGTTTCTTCCGTGCATATCCTATTCAAAGCCTCCGCATCAAGATGGTCCCCGTGATGGTGGGTGATAAGGACAAGGTCAGCTTTGGGCAGAGTGCTGTAATCTGCATAACTGCCTACAGGATCAATATGGATGACCATGCCTTTAAATTCAAACATAAGCGTTCCGTGTTGGATAAAAATCATCTTAAGGTCGCCTGCTGACGTCTGGATGATATCCTGTTCAAAATCTTGACCCGCATGGAGCCAAGGGATACACAGCAATAAGACAAGCACAGTAAAAAGTGCATGCTTAAACATTATATCCTCCTTTTTTTTCAGCTGTCTTCTCCTATTTTAAAGAATACCCATGAACCTTTCAAGATAAAACAAAAAGGAAAACCACAATATAGCTTGAACTCAATAATCGTTGTGCTATAATTCTCTGTCAATTCAAATTATTGAGGAGCTGTCATGCCGATCTTAAAAGTAAAAGAAAGAAACATTGAAATCAATGAAGAAGGCTTTCTTGTCAATCCTGAAGAATGGGACAAGGAATTAGCTGTAGCCCTGGCAAAATCACAGGAAGATATCGACGAATTAACCGATGACCACTGGAAGGTCATTAACTATATAAGGGAGTATTATCTTGATAAAAATATCGCTCCCATGGTCCGAAAGGTGTGTAAAAACAGTGGTTTTAATCTAAAGCATATATTCCAACTCTTTCCTTCCGGACCGGCAAAAGGTGCCTGCAAGGTAGCAGGCCTGCCTAAACCTGACGGATGTGTATAAAAAACCATTCATAACAGTCTCATGATCATATGGTTTAGATACGGAGTTATCCTATCAGCTGTTCTTTGCTTATCTCTGCTTATTTATCTGATAATCAAGACGTTCTCCTTTGGTACTCCCGCACTCAATGCCCTTGCTTCAGGCAGCAGAAAAAAGGGGATATTTTTTGCTTTCGGGGGGGGAATGATGCCCTGGGAAAAAGAAAGTGCCAAAAAACATCTGTTAACATACGGAGCAGGAATCATTTATCATGCAGGCATATTTACTGCTTTTCTTTATCTTTTCCTTGATTTGTTTTCTGTTAAAACATCCTTGTATTTGGACCGCATATTCATGGTTCTCATGGCTTCATCCCTTGTCTGTGGAATAGGGCTGCTGTTCAAGAGAAGCCTTTTAAAATACATGAGAGCCATAAGTTCTCCGGATGATTTTGTTTCCAATACTCTTGTTGACCTGTTCCTCATTTTCTCCCTGTTCCATACCTTCGGGCCCCAGGTGAGGACCCTTTGGTATGCAGCCGCTGTTTTACTTTTCCTTTATATTCCCCTTGGAAAAATCAGGCATTGTTTCTTCTTTTTTTATGCCCGCATCCTGTTTGGCTCATTTTATGGGAGACGTGGAGTCTATCCTCCAAGACAACCATCATCCTTCGAGTGAGGCTTTGAAATGAGTTCACAAAAAGAAAAGAACGAAAGATACGAACAAAGAGTCAATAACATAGCCGGTCCGGAACACGATAAAATACTGAATGAATTTAAAAACAGGATTCACTCCGAATTTGCCGCCTATCTGAATACCTGTGCCCACTGCGGACTGTGCGCGGATTCCTGTCATTATTACTTGACTTCCGAAGAAACTGAAAACATACCGGCTTATAAATTATCCTTAGTGACCAGAGTATTTAAGCATTCATATGACCCGTTTGCACAAAAGGCCCCAAGATTATTCGGAGCGCAGCCTCTTGACAAAAAAATGATAAATGAATGGATCGATGTTCTTTTTGGAAGGTGTACGCTGTGCGGAAGGTGTGCCATCAACTGCACGATGGGCATCAATATTCCTTATCTGATTCGGGCAGCCAGGGGGGCGCTTGCATCAGCAGGGCTCGTTCCCCCCGGTCTTCAGTCAACCGTAGACACCGCTCTGGACAAAGGAAACAATATGGGGATCTCAAAGGAGGACTGGCTTGAAACCATAGAATGGCTGGAAGATGAACTGAAAGAGGAGACAGGGGACAAACAGGCCGGCCTTCCGGTTGACAGAAAAGGAATGAGGCTTTTATACACCATAAATCCCAGAGAGGCCATGTTTTTCCCTCTCTCAATATCTGCAGTGGGAAAGATATTTTATGCAGCTCAGGAGAAGTGGACTTTCTCGAGTGAAAATTTCGATGTCACCAATTACGGGCTCTACAGCGGGGATGACAAGGCAGCGGGAATCATATCCGAGCGCCTGATCAATGCCCTGACTGAACTTGGCTGCAGTGAATTGATACTTGCCGAATGCGGCCATGGATTCAACTCCAACAGATGGGAAGCACCGGAATGGCTGAAGGTTAAATATGATTTTAAAGTGAGAAGCATACTTGAAGTCATTTGCCAATATATAAAAGAAGGCCGGATCAAACTGAACCCGGAACTCAACAAGGAAAGGGTCACCCTTCACGACCCGTGCAATCTGGTAAGACTTGGAGGGATCGTTGAATACCAGAGATATATTTTGAAAAAGTCTGTACATGACTTCGTTGAGATGGTTCCTAACCGGGACAAAAATTTTTGCTGCGGTGGGGGAGGAGGCCAGCTGGCTATGACAAGGTTTGCAGAGAGAAGGATCAAAGCCGGGAAGCTTAAAGCCGAGCAGATAAAAAGGACCGGAGCTAAAATAGTCGCCACCCCGTGTCATAACTGTATAGACCAGCTGATGGAACTCAACAAGCACTATAAACTGGGAGTCCAGATAAAGACCGTCTCTGAAATCGTTGCTGATGCGGTCATTCTTTGACTCAAGCCCGAAAACAGCCTATTTTTTCTGTAGCTCGGCTATTTCCCCTACAGCCTGGACCGCGGTCTCAATATGCTCTTCCGTATTAAATGGGCCGATACCGAAACGGACCGCTCCGTGAATATCCAGGGTATTGAGCTGCTCATGTACCAAAGGAGCGCAGTGAAGGCCTGTTCTACAGGCTATATTATAGTCAACATCAAGCATGGTCCCTGTGTTAAGGGCCTCAAAACCTTTTATGTTGAAAGGAAGGATGGCAATGTGATCTTTCAAGTCATCCTGGCAGTACATGGTCACTCCGTCTATGTCCTTAATACCGTCTCTAAGAAGCCGTGTGAGTTTCATCTCATGCTTGTGTATGGTGTCAAGACCTTGTTCGAGGACCCATTTTACACCTGCATGAAGCCCGGCCACTCCTACGGTATTCATGGTTCCATATTCCAATCGGTAGGGGTATTCATAAAGATGGGTTTTGACAGCCGAACGCACACCTGTTCCCCCGGCTCGAGTATGATTGATTTCAATTCCTTCTCTCACATACAATCCTCCTATGCCCGTAGGCCCGAGAAGGGATTTATGCCCTGTAAAAGCCACCACATCGACATTCATATCCTTTATGTCCACAGGAATTTTTCCCGCGGATTGGGAAGAATCTATGACGAAGGGGATCCCTGCTTCCCTGCAGTGTTTTCCGATTTCTTTAACAGGCTGAATGGTGCCAATAACATTGGAAGCATGGTTCACTATAACGAGTTTTGTATTTTTCTTGAATTTTTTTGGAAAATCATCGGGATCAACAAACCCGTTTTTATCAAAAGATATATAATCGACCTCCACACCATTGAATTTCCAGAGATGATAAAGGGGCCTTAATACTGAATTGTGCTCTATAGTGGTGGTGATCGCATGATCTCCTTTTTTGAGCATGCCGGAAATAATCAAATTCAACGCATCCGTGGAATTATAAGAAAAACACAACCGGTTTGGATCGTCTCCGTTGAAAAGTTTGGTGAGAAGTTTTCGTGTTCCTTCAACGATTTCTCCGGCCTCCATACATAAGTCATATCCTGAGCGGCCGGGATTAACACCGAAATTTCGATAAAATTTATCCATAAAGGTGTAGACTTCATCTGGTTTAGGAAAAGACGTAGCCCCATTATCCAGATAGATGATATCATTCATTCAAGATCTCCTTATACCTTATAATGTTATAAAAAATGATGATCATGGATCATATAAATTAAATCCAGTTTAATAAATTACACTTTACTTGATTTCAAATCAACATTTTTTAACATAAATTGACATAAGTCGATGATATGCATTAAAATTTATAAATTCTTAATATTTAAGGAGGTTAGAATGGCTGGAAAAGCCATTTTTCGATGTATAAATATCTTTGTCCTATTATGGCTGGTGATTTTTATAAATCATGGTTGTTCGAAAACCTCATACCATATTGTTATCAAAAACGGAACCATTATAGACGGTTCCGGCAGCCCTCCTTTCGTAGCTGATATCGGTATAGCAGAAAAAAAGATTGTCTTTATAGGCTCCATTGACAAATCAGAAGGAGACATCATAATTGATGCCCATGGCCTTATGGTCACACCCGGATTCATTGACGTTCACACTCACTGCGACAGGGGTATTTCAGGGACTCCCACTGTGGATAACTACATACTTCAAGGAGTCACTACTGTTATCGGAGGGAACTGCGGAGGGCATCAATTCCCTCTGAACGAGCTTTTCAAATCCCTAAAAGCCAAAGGCATATCCGTCAATTTTGCTTCCCTTATAGGACACAACACCATACGAAGAGAGGTCATGAACTACAGTATGGATAGACCTTCCGCCGAAGAACTAAAAAGGATGAAAGTCCTGATAGAGGAGGAGATGAAAGCCGGTGCCATGGGTTTTTCTACAGGACTGGCCTATATTCCGGGGACTTATTCTGATACAGAAGAACTGGTTGAGCTGGCTTCGGCTGTCAAACCTTTCGGGGGGATCTATGCCACTCATATGAGAGACCAGGGGGAAAACATAACCCAGGCTATAGAAGAAGCGATACAAATCGGAGAAATGAATAATATTCCCGTACAAATTTCCCATATAAAACTTTCTGACGACAGTGTCTGGGGGAAAACAGAGATGATAACAGAGCCTGTTGAAAGAGCCCAGCAGAGAGGTGTCGAAGTGTATTTGGATCAATATCCGTACACAGCCACCAGCTCCGGATTTGCCAGCAGTTTTCCATCCTGGGCTTTTGAAGGAGGAACAGAAAAATTTCTGGAAAGGCTCAAAGACAGGGAAATGCGCAGCAAAATAAAAAAGCATATCATTCAGAGACGTTTGAGTTCAAGCAAAGACATCAATAAACTCGAGACGATCTATATAGCCACCTACAGAAAAAATCCTGAATATCAGGGGAAAAATCTAAGTGAGATTCTGACTATGGAGAATAAGAATCCCTCTGTTGACAATGCGGTTGAGCTGATAATGGAGATCCAACAAAACGGGGGCGCCCAAGGAGTTTTCTTTCAGATGGATGAAAAAGACGTGGAATACCTCATGAAGCTTCCCTATACCATGCATGCTTCGGATGGCGAGGTGCAAATAAAGGGAAAAGGTGTTCCTCATCCCAGAAATTACGGGACTTTTCCCAAGGTCATCGATTTTTATGTCAAAGTAAAAAAAGTCCTTGCCCTTGAGGATGCGGTTCGAAAGATGACATCTCTTCCGGCAAAAGCATTCAGATTGGAAAACAGGGGGAAAATCAAGGAAGGCATGTTTGCGGATATCGTTATTTTTGACTATGAAAGATTTAGAGACAGGGCCACTTTTTCTGATCCCCATCAGTACAGTGAGGGTCTTGAATATGTGATCGTTAACGGAGAGATTTCTGTTAAAGACAACCAATTAACCGGCACCTGTTCAGGCATGGTCATTTATGGTCCCGGAAAAGGAGAATAGGTTGATGGTCATAAAAAAAGATAAAGATGTAAAAGCCATTCGCTTGGAGGGCGATGATCTGAGTGATGTGCAAAAGAAGGTTCTCATAGGGCCAGATGACGGCTCCGACAATATTGTTATGAGGCGTTTCACTGTCGCGCCCGGAGGATTCACGCCTCATCATGCCCATGACTTTGAACATGTGGTTCGAATAGAAAACGGGAGAGGGATTGTTATCCGTGATTCAGGAAAAAAAGTGACCGTGACTAAGGGGGACAGCCTCTTTATCAACAACAAGGAAAAGCACCAATTCAGAAATCCGTATGACAAACCGTTTGAATTTTTCTGTATAATACTTAACCAGGGACTTGATTGAATTCAGTATGATCGTTTTTAGGACACACTAACATGAAAAAAAGACTAAACAAAGCCATAGAATTTCTGCTGGCCAGAGGGAATCTTCCTATCTTGTATTGGCTGAAGAAGGATATTCTTGAGGTGCCCGTGGACAGGGAATACAAGAATCTAAAAAAATATGCCTCAAGAATTCGGATCATCAATGAACAAAGGCAGAACGGAGGATGGTGTCAAAAAAAGTACGAAGACCATCCGAAGTGGGAAAAAACCCATTATTTTATTGAGACCCTGAGGAACTCGTTCAAACTTTTTGATTACGGATGCAACGGAAGAAACAGAGAGATAAAAAAAATAGCAGAATTCTTTTTTTCAACACAGAGCAGGGAAGGGGATTTCAGAGGGGTCTACCCAAATGAATACGCTCCCAATTATCATGCTTTAGCGCTGGAAATCCTGTGCCGGTTTGGGATGGAAGAGAACAAGAATGTTCAGAAAGGATACAAGTGGTTAATAAAAAACAGGCAGGATGACGGTGGGTGGGCTATCCCTTACCAGACGATAACCGAATCAGAACTCAAAAAACGATATGAACAAAATTCCGAAAAAAAATTACCTCCGATAAAAGCAAATAAATCCAAACCATACTCTCATGCTGTTACCGGGTTAGTCCTGAGAGCCCTTACAGCTTCTCAAAGCTGGATAAACCGGAAATATACAAAAATAGCGGCTGAACTGGTGATGAAAAGGTTTCATAAAAAAGATAAATACGAAGAGAGAGAAAGTGCGGTTTACTGGAAAGAACTCTCTTATCCGTTCTGGTCCACAAACATTCTCAGCAGTCTTGACTCGCTTTCAAAAATGGACTATACGGCCGAACATAAAAAAATTAAAAATTCTCTGGAATGGTTGTTGAGAGTACAGCTTCCCCAGGGATTTTGGACAGCAGGATATAAGGGAGCTGAAATTGAAGACCATTTATGGGTGACGTTATCTGTATTAAGAGTGTTTAAAAGCTTTGGCCTAATAGAAAGTTAACCTTTAAACTCAGTGAGATGCAATACTATTTAGGTTTGGGAAGCAATCTCGGACAAAGAGAAATAAATCTGGCACAAGCCTTGAAAAAACTCAAAAGTCAGGGAATATCCCTACACAAAGTATCCTCTGTATATGAAACCCAGCCTTTCGGAAACACCAGGCAGCCCTGGTACATAAATATAGCGGTTAAAGTCGAAACCGATCTGTCACCAGAGGACCTCCTAAAAAAAATAAAAAAAATTGAAAAAGACATGGGAAGGACATTGTACGGGATCAATAACCCAAGGCCCATTGACATAGATATTCTTTTTTCAGAAAGTCATGTCATCAAAACCGGGAATCTGGAGATCCCTCATAAAGAGCTCATTCACAGAAATTTCGTTTTGATCCCTCTTTTAGAAATAGCTCCTGATCTGTTCCATCCTGTTTTAAAGAAAAAGCTGGATCAAATATATAAAAACTGCAGGGACAAATCCATAGTAAGAAAAATTAAAAGTCACCTCTCTATCTGACCTTCAAAAACGAATCCGGCCTGACCGCTTAAATACAGCCTGGAGAATTCTTTGTCCCACTTTATTGTCAGTATCCCCCCTCTGGTTTTGACTGTAACCGGGGTTTTTACTCCTTTTAACAGGTGAGAGATCAGGGCTGATGCCATGGATCCGGTCCCGCAGGCAAAAGTCTCTCCTTCAACACCCCTCTCATAAGTCCTTACTTTTAGTGTCTTGAGGCCTACTACCTGGACGAAATTCACATTGATCCCGTCCTTGAAAAAAGGATGACAACGGTATTTTGCCCCCCATTTCGATATGTCGATGTTTTGGATGTTTTCAGAGAAAATGACAAGATGGGGGACTCCTATGACAACAGAACCTCCCTCTTCAAAAGTCTTTTCTTTGACTATTCCGACCTGTGTCCGGATATCCATGGGGGCAGGATGGTCAATGGTCACTTCATCCTCAGAACACCATCCATGGTAAAGAATCCCTTCCGCCTCAAATGCCATGTTTGTTCCTGTGACCTTTTTCATACTGGCATATCGGCATATAGCCCTGGCTCCATTGCCGCATATTTTTGCAGGAAATCCGTCTGAATTAAAGTGGCGGTAGTTAAAATCAGCGGAAGCGCTTCTTTCGAACAGTATAACGCCATCAGCACCTATGGAAAAACGTCTTTGGCATATATCACGAAAATAGGGCTGTTCATCTCCTATGAACACATTATCCCGGTTGTCAAAAAGGATAAAATCATTACCTGTGGCTGACATCTTTGCGAATTTCGTTTTCATCTTTTAAAAGGCGTCCTTAAAGTGAGTTACTTTGAATCCCCTGGTTTCACTATAGTCTAATGCCAAAACATCAAAACGGCATTCCCTGCCTTCCAGTCCGTTAAAAGAAATGAATCCCTGCGCTATCTTTCTTATTTGCTTTTGCTTTGAGGCCGTCACGGATTCTTCCGGAAGTCCGAACTGATGCCCCCTCCGTGTTTTTACTTCAAAGAAAATAAGAGCTCCCTCCTTGTCATAGGCTATAATGTCGATTTCGCCTCTAAAGAGGCGGTATCCTTCTTCTATTATTTTATACTTTTTTTTCTTCAGATAATCGAGGGCAAACCGCTCTCCGAATTTTCCGAGGTCATAGGGTGTGATGGTACGGCTGGCTCTTATTTTTTTTTCCATCGTACACCATCCTTGGTGTCTTCGAGAATGATTCCCTGTTCACACAGTTCGTCCCTTATTTTATCCGCTAAGGCATAATTTTTTTCTTTTCTGGCTCTGTTTCTCCGGTCGATTTTTTCCTTTATGGATGCCTCTAATTCTGTGTCTTCACTTTCCGGAAGAACCCCGAGAACCTCATCCCATTTCTTAAATGCGGATACAATCCTCTTCGAGTCTTCTGTATATATCTGATTTTTTGAAAGAAGCTTGTTTATGTTTCTTATGAAATCAAAAACAGCTTTCATGGCCTTGGATATGTTCAAATCGTCACTTAAACTCTCTGAAAAATCTGTCATTGTTTGGTCCACAATCTTTTCAACCAAAGGATTTATCCCCTGTTCAACAGATCGGTCTTTCAATTCACGAAGAAAATCTCTGATCCTATCAAGAGATGCCTCTGATTGTGCCAGCGTTTCAAATGAAAAGTTGAGCATCCTTCTGTAATGGGTCGATATGAGAAGATAACGAATCACCATGGGATCTGTCCCTTTTTTGATCAAATCTCTTAGGGTGTAATAATTTCCCTCTGATTTGGACATCTTGCTTCCATTGACAGTGAGGTGGTGGCAGTGAAGCCAGTAATTGACAAATTTTTTACCCGCAAAGCTTTCTGACTGGGCAATCTCGTTCTCATGGTGGGGGAAAATATTATCAACTCCACCACAGTGAATATCAAAAGGCTGACCGAGGTATTTCGTACTCATAACAGAACATTCTATATGCCATCCGGGCCTTCCCGGCCCTATGTCACTTTCCCAGTAAGGTTCATCGGGCTTTTTCTTTTTCCACAGAGCAAAGTCATGTGCGTTTTTCTTCTCATACTCATCCGACTCGATTCTTTCTCCGGTTCTTAATTCATTTTTTTTTATCTTTGCCAGCTTTCCGTATCCCTTGAACTTTGAAATATCAAAATAATAAGAACCGTTCTTTTGATATCCATACCCTTTTTGAACCAACACCTTAACCATATCCGCCATCTCTTTGATGTGTTCGGTCGCTCTAGGGTAATGATCTGCTCTGGATATGTTGAGAGTGTCGATATCTTCAAAAAAGGCTTTTATGTATTTGTCAGTGACCTCGCGTAATGAGCTGCCTTCTGAATTTGCTTTTTTTATGGTCTTGTCATCGACATCGGTTATGTTCATCACGTGCTTGACCTTGTATCCCATAAAAACAAGTGCTCTTTTTAGGAGGTCTTCAAAGATGTAAGCCCGGAAATTACCTATATGAGCGTAGTCATAGACTGTAGGTCCGCATGTATAGAGGTACACTTTTTTCGGTCTTATGGACCTAAATATTTCTTTTTTACCGGATAAGGTATTAAAAAATTTCATTGCATTCCTATTATCGAAAATTATCAATGCAAAATCAAATGCAACAAAAAGCAGGAGCCATCCGTAAGTAAGAAAAGAGACTGGCCAGACCTGTCTAACATTGTTTATTGACCGGTATCAAGGATTGTGACATAATTTTTTTGTACACTTTATCAAACCTGGATTATTCGTATATGTGAGGTTGAAAGAAATCCAAAAAATGCTTACCGCCATTTTTTATGAATAGGCCAGGAAAAAAAGACAAAGGCACTTAAAACAGATGAACAACACAAAATGCACTTTATGCATCCGAAAAGAAGACAAAAACAAATGGGAGAGAAGAGCTCCTTTGATTCCTTCTCACGCAGAATATTTGAAAAAAAAATTTGGATTAAAAATCTGTGTGCAGCCATCACAAATACGTATATTCAAAGATAGCGATTACAATGACAAGGGAATCGAATCGGTCAATGATATCCATCATTGCGCCATTATTCTGGCATTAAAAGAAATCCCGGAAGACCTTATTTTGGAGGACAAAATATATTTATTCTTCTCTCATACGGCAAAAGGGCAGTCCCGTAATATTCCCATGTTAAAAAAGTTAAAGCAAAAGAAATGTACTCTTATTGACTACGAAAAGATAACTGATGAAAAGGGAAGAAGGCTGATATTTTTCGGGACCCAAGCTGGCCAGTCAGGCATGATCGAAACGCTCTGTGCTCTGGGGAAAAAGCTGAATGCAGAGGGCATCACCACTCCTTTTTCTGGAATAAAACAGCCTTTTCAATACAACAGCCTTGACCAAGCTAAAAAACAGATCAAAAGGGCAGGTTCGATCATAAAAGAAGAGGGATTGGATCCTGATGTGATTCCCCTTGTCTTTGGATTCTCCGGATACGGACATACATCCAAAGGAGCCCAGGAAGTGTTTGATATTCTTCCCCATAAGGAAGTGAATGCCGAAGACCTGGATACTTTCATGAACACACCAGGTCATAAAAACAACAGGCTTTACAAAGTCGTGTTCAAAGAAAAAGACATGGTCGAACCTAAAGAAAACAAACATCCCTTCGATCTTTTGGATTACTATAATAATCCGGAAAAATACCGTTCCAAGTTTTCAAAATATCTCACACACCTGACTGTACTGATAAACTGCATATACTGGGAGCCCAGATATCCAAAATTCATAAAAAATTCTGATCTGAAGTCATTGTTCCGATCCCAGAAGAAGCCACGTCTCAGAATTATCGGAGATATATCCTGCGATATTGAAGGGTCCATAGAATGCACTCAATACAGCACGACTCCGGAAAATCCCACTTATTTTTTTGATCCTGTAGAAGCGAAAATAAAAAACGACGGGCAGGAAAAGGGAGTTACTGTCATGAGCATTGATAATCTCCCTGCTGAAATCCCTCTTGAATCATCCATTTTTTTTAGCAAGACCTTAAGAAGTTACATTCCAGAGATAGCCCATGCTGATTATTCAGCGGAATTTGACAGGTGTGAACTACCTATTCCGGTAAGAAAAGCGGTCATTTTATATAAAGGTGAATTCACGCCAAATTATAAATATATGGAAGAATATATATAATATATAAAAGGAAATCCTGATGAATAAAAATGTCTTAATACTTGGTGCGGGTTCTGTAGCCCCCCCTCTGGTCAAATATCTTCTCGATCAACCTGAAATAAAATTGTCTATCGCAGACCGGTTTTTTAATAAAGCAAAGAGCCTGGCTTCAAGATCGTCCAATGCCAGAGCTCTTGACCTTGATATCAGAGATAAGGAAAAAACAAGAGCCTTGATATCAGAAGCTGATATTGTCATAAGCATCCTTCCCTATATCTTTCATCCTGAAATAGCCGCACACTGTACTGACCTTAAAACAGATATGTTAACGGCGTCTTATGCCGGCGAATCCATAAAAAAGTTTGATTCCCAGGCAAAGCAAAAGGGAGTGCTCCTCCTTAATGAAATAGGTTTAGACCCTGGTATTGACCATATGGAAGCCATGAGGATCATAGACGACGCAAAAAAAAGGAACGGCACGGTCACAAGTTTTGTTTCCTACTGCGGCGGACTCCCGGCTCCCGAAGCCAATACAAATCCATTTGGATATAAGTTCTCCTGGAGCCCCATGGGAGTACTGCTGGCAAGTAAAAATCAGGCTCAATATCTCTTAAACAATAAGAAAATCCGCATTCCTCCTGAAGAGCTGTTCCAGACTCCCTCTCTCATTCACATACAAGGACTTGGAGATTTGGAAGGATATCCCAATAGAGATTCTCTTCCATATATAGATCTTTATGGAATCCATTCAACCAAAACTATGCTCCGGGGCACTCTTAGGTACAAAGGCTGGTGTTCCTTCATGTATCAGGCAGGAAGAATCGGCCTGCTTGACGAGGAAATTGAGGACTGGGAAGAGGTAAACAGAGTAGATTTTTTAAGAAAAATAACGGGCATTCCGGAAGAAGAGGATATAAAATCAGATCTGGCATCCCATCTGGATCTCAAAAAAGAATCTGTATTCATCCAGTGTATGGATTGGCTGGGATTCTTTGATAAACAGGCTCTTCCCCTACAAAAAGGTTCTCCGTTGGATATTCTTGTGGCTTTAATGGAAAAAACAATGCACTATAAAAAAGGCGAGAGAGACTTGATCATTCTGCAGCACAAGTTAACGGTTGAACACAAAGACAAAAAAAGCCAGGAGATCATATCTACTCTTGTGGAGTTTGGTATACCTGGCGGGGATTCAGCTATGTCCAGAACAGTAGGGCTTCCGCTTGCTATAGCTGCCAAAAACATCTTGAACGGAAAGATAAAAAGCACCGGAGTCCAGATACCTGTCATTCCTGAAATCTACAATCCTGTCCTTGCTGAGCTCAGAGAATTAGGGGTCGAGTTTGAAACCCGTACAAAAAACTTAAATGAAAGGGGAGGGATCATAAAATGATAAGGCACCCTTATGTGGCAGGTTATTTTTACCCTTCTGATCCTGGTAGCTTGATGTCCATGTTAAAGAAAATGATTGATGTGAATGCAAAAAAAAACAAGGCAAAATGCATTATTTCTCCTCATGCCGGCTACATTTATTCAGGAAAAGTAGCAGGCTCTGTCTACTCTTCAACCATTCTTCCTGATACTTATGTCTTACTGGGTCCCTGCCATGTGTACATGGAATCACGGATCGCTATTATGAGACAGGGAACCTGGCGAACACCCTTGGGAGATGTCCCTGTGAATGAAGACCTGGCAGAAATGATAAACAGCGCTGCTCCTTCGGTCACGGAAGAAGATGAGGTCCATACAAAGGAGCATTCATTAGAAGTGCAGCTGCCTTTTTTACAATTTTTTAAAAAGAAATTGACAATCGTTCCCCTGTGTATTTCCTATTACGCTGATTATAATGACTTGGAGGAGTTGGGAAAGGCTGTGGCCAAAAGCATAAGAGAGTTCCGTAAAAATACCCTCATCATAGCCAGTACAGATATGAGCCACCAGGAAACACAAGCTGTGGCAAAAAACAAGGATCATAAAGCCATCCAACAAATACTGAATCTCGACCCTAAGAAACTGGTCGATACAGTGAAAAAAGAAAATATCAGCATGTGTGGGTTCCAGCCCACTGCCACAGCTCTTATTGCCGCAAAAGAACTCGGGGCATCCAAAGCCACGCTTGTCAAATACCAAACCTCAGGAGATGTAACCGCCGATTACGACCAAGTCGTAGGGTATGCAGGCATAAGGATCAATTAGTCCGGTCTCCTTATAAGAAAAGGCTGTCCCTATCATACCAAGTTGACAATTTTCAACCTTTAATGCTATAAAAAACAAGAGAAATGCAGATGGAAAAACTAGAAAAAGACATGAAAATTCTAAGGAAAGTGGTTGAGAACTACCTTAAAGTCGGTAAGCCTGTAAGTTCGGGTTTAATCAAAGAACATGAGAAAATATCCGTATCATCTGCCACAATAAGAAACATCATGGCCAGACTGGAGAAAAAAGGATACTTGTCCCAACCGCACATAGCAGCCGGTCGTGTACCCACAGACATAGGATTGAGATATTATGTGAATTTTCTTTTAAAGAAAACAATGGAGTCTCAATATGACCTCACTATTCCTTCGGACCGCTTTAATATTGAAAGCGATGACTTCAACAGTCTCTTGGACAAAACATCGAAAATATTATCTGAATGTTCAGATAACATGGGATTCGTCATATCTCCTCAGATCTCAAAGATCGAGTTCAAACATTTGAGATTCATTCGATTGGGAGAGGATAAGGCCCTGATCATTCTTATCACCTCGTCAAATATTGTCCTCAATGATATTGTCATGACATCTGTTCCTCTGACTCAGGAAGAATTGGACAAATTTTCCCGATACGTCAATCTGAATTTTAGAGGGAAAAACCTTATGTATATAAAAGACTATTTGATCAAAGAAGTTCCCAAATATCGGGTCAAATTTGAAGATTCTATCCATAAATTAAGTCTGTTTTTAGGTGCGTATTTTGATAAACAAAGAACTTCCCATCTATACTTACAGGGAACATCCAAGATCTTAGAAAAAGCTGAATTATTCGATATGGAAAGACTTATCTCTTTATTTAGAAACTTTGAAGAAAAGAACAAGCTTGCCAGGCTTCTCTCTGATTTCATTAGCTTGGACAGAGTCAAGGTGGTTATAGGGTCAGAGCTGCAGTTCCCGGATATTTCTGAATGTTCCTTAATTATGTCTCATTATGGAACAGAAAACCAAGTTCTTGGGTCTCTTGGGATATTAGGACCAAAAAGGCTTCCCTACAAAGAGATCATACCTCTTGTTGACCTTGTGGCTAAGAAGCTCAGCCAAACAATCAGTCATAACCAGTAAGGAGGGAAAATGAACAAAAAAAACAGAACAGAACCAGACGACAAAGAAAACAATGAAATTGAAATAGAATATATTATTGAGAAAAAGAAAGGAGAAGAGTCCAAGAAAGGGAAGCCTGACACAGAAGGAGATGAAAAGAACGGAGAGGAAACCATTGAAAAAAGCAAAAATGAAATCGAAGAACTCAAAAAGGCCGTAAAACAATATGAAGAAGAAAATAAGAAGATAAAAGAACAGTATTTAAGGGAAGCCGCAGATAAAGACAATCTGAGGAAAAGAATGGAAAGAGAAAAAAACGAGTTCTTCCAGTATGCTTTAAGTGATGTTTTCAGAGAAATCATTTCTATTCTGGATAATTTTGACAGGGCCCTGGAAAAGAAAGAAGAGGGTGATAAAAAGCATTTCAGAGAGGGGGTTAAACTCATTTATAAACAACTCGAAAATCTACTGAAAAAACATGGTATAAAGCCGATCAAATTAGAAGGAAATAAGTTCGATCCGCGTTTTCATGAGGCATTGATGTCAGAAGAATCAGATAATGTCAAGGAACCGACGGTAAGCGAAGTCATTCAAAAAGGATTTATGATCCATCAAAGGCTTCTCAGGCCAGCACTGGTCAAAGTTCAAGTTCCCAAGAAGAAGAGCTGAACATGGAACATATAATCGGAATAGATTTAGGAACAACTAATTCCTGTGTTGCTTTTATGGATAGAGATCGACCCAAGGTCATTCCAAACCTGGAAGGTTTTAACACAACTCCTTCTGTCGTGAGCTTCACTACTACAGGTAAAATGCTGATAGGAAATACCGCATTAAGGCAGGCCATTACTAATCCTCAAAACACACTCTATGCCATAAAAAGGGTGATTGGGAAAAAATACAAATCTGAAGAGATCGAAGAATTCAAAAAAAGGATCCCTTACAAACTTACCGAAGCGGAAAACGGAGATGTTATGCTTGAAGTACAGTCTAGGGTCATCAGTCCGCAGGAAGCATCATCCCTCATCCTCAGATATCTAAAAAACTGTGCTCAATCTTACTTTGGAGAAAATGTAACCAAGGCAATCATATCAGTGCCGGCTCACTTCAATGACCCCCAGCGCCAGGCTACAAAAGATGCTGCAAAGATAGCAGGGCTTGATATTTTAAGAGTTATAAATGAACCCACATCAGCGTGCCTTGCCCATGGATTGCAGAGTAAAAAAAATTCAAGAGTAGCTGTTTATGATATGGGGGGAGGCACTTTCGATATATCCATAGTAGAAATCGAAGATGGCGTATTCAATGTCCTTGCCACAAGCGGGGATACATTTCTTGGCGGAGAGGACTTTGATAACAGAATTGTGGATTGGCTCAAAGATGATTTCAAGAAAAAAAACGGTATTGAGATTTTTGATAGACTGGCACTGCAGAGAATAAAGGAAGCGGCTGAGAATGCGAAGACAGAGCTTTCTTTTTCAACTGAATGTGAAATCAATCTTCCTTTTATCTCTTCACACAAGTCAGGATCAAAACACATAAAAAAAACGCTAACCAGGAGCCAACTAGAAAAAATGACGGTAGACCTCGTGAAAAAAACGCTTCCCTATATAGATGAAGCCTTGAACAGCAGTCATCTGAAACCGGGAGATATACATGAAGTCATCCTCGTCGGAGGGCAGACGAGCATGCCCCTGTTAAAGAGAATGATCACCGAATACTTTCAAAAACAACCCATAGAGCATATCAATCCTGATGAAATCGTAGCCCTGGGGGCAGCCATCCAATCGGGGATAATACAGAGGAATATTTCTGACCTGATACTCCTTCTCGATGTTACTCCTCTTTCTTTAGGGATCGAGACAGAAAATAAAGGATATACGAAGATCATAGAAAAAAACACAACGATCCCCACAAAAAAAACCATGTCCTTCACCACCGTAGCTGATAACCAGCGGAGAGTGAAAATCCATGTCCTTCAGGGAGAAAGTGAGAACTCGGAAGAAAATGTGTCCCTTGCGGTTTTTAATCTAGTAGGGATCGGATTAGCTCCGGCCGGAATCCCTCAAATAGATGTGACATTTGAAATAAATGCAGACGGTCTGGTCCAGGTATCCGCAAAAGATATGAGTTCAGGAAGAGAACAGAGAATAGAGGTTAAACCATCCTCCGGGCTCTCCGCGGAAGAATTAAATAAAATCATCAAAAGAACGAAAAATGAACTGGAAAGGGACGGTTTAGAGGAAATGGAAAATGGCGAAACGTGATTTTTACGAAGTCCTGGAAGTCTCCAGGAGCTGCACCTGTGATGAGATAAAAAAAGCCTACAGAAAGAAAGCTATTCAATTCCATCCGGACAAAAACCCAGGAGATCTGGAAGCTGAAGAAAAATTTAAGGAAGCGGCTGAAGCTTACAGCGTTTTGATGGATTCTGAAAAAAGAGCCATTTATGACAGGTACGGATACCAAGGATTAAGAGGAGAGGGCTTCAGCGGGTTCTCAGGTTTCAACTCCTCCATCTTTCAGGGTTTTGAGGATATTTTGGGTGATTTTTTTAATTTTGGCTTTGGAGATGTTTTCGGTGGTTCAAGAACGGGAAGAAGATATCCTGCCCGTGGAAGAGACCTTGTTGTGGAGGTACAAATCAGTCTGGAGGAGGCTGCTTCAGGACTTAGTAAGGAAATCCAGATCAGCAGATCAGAAACATGCCCTACATGCAAGGGTTCTAAAATGAAACCGGGGACAGAAAAAAAGGGATGTCCTTACTGCCAGGGAAGGGGAAAAGTAAGACACCAGCAGGGATTTTTCTCTTTGATCCAGACATGTCACAAATGCGGAGGTACCGGTTCTATTATCACAGATCAGTGCGAACACTGCGGTGGCACAGGAAAAATAAAGAAAAAGAAAAAAGTTAGCTTTAAAATCCCCGGCGGTGTGGATGATGGCATGAAGTTGAGAATTCACGGCGAAGGAGAAGTCGGAGATAAGGGAGCTTCCAGAGGCGACCTGTATATTCTGATAAGAGTTAAAAAACATAGAATTTTTGAGAGGCAGGGCAGTGATCTGTTGTGTGAAATAAAAATATCCTTTCCCAAAGCAGCACTGGGAGCTAAGGTTAAAATACCGACTTTAGAAGGAGATGAAATACTGGACATCCCAAGCGGGACACAGCCAGGAAAAGTACTTAAATTAAAGGGAAAAGGCTTGCAAAACATAAACAACCACCGCAAAGGAAATCTGTATGTTAAAGTCAATATAGAGACTCCCAAGAATCTAAAGAAAAACCAGAGGGATAAATTAAAAGAATTTGCAGAATCCACAGGCGATAAACTTGATTCTGTAGAAAGCAATGTTGTAAATAAAATTAAGAATTTTTTTCAATAGATCCAGATTGACTTCAAACCGTTTTTGTATTCAAAAAAAACAAATCAAATTCCCCGGAGTTGTATTAACGGGCAGTGAGCACCATCATCTAAGTAGAGTAGTGAGAAAAAAACAGGGAGATAAAGTCTCTCTTTTTACAGAAAAAGGCGAAAACTTCACTGCTCGAATTGATAAAATAGAACAATCAAAGACCATTTTGACCATCATAGAAACAGGCCATCAAAAAGAATCCGGAATGAACATCATATTGGCTCCCTCACTGGTAAAATCAAAGGCTCTGGAGCTTATACTGCAAAAATCCACAGAGTTAGGCGTATCCTGCTTTGTTCCCGTTGTGGCTGAAAGGTCTGTTGTAAAAATTATTGATAAAACAGAAAAAAAAATAAACAGATGGAACCGCATCGTCCTGTCCGCTTCAAAGCAGTGTGGGAGGACGTCTCCACCCATTATAGAAAAACCTCTTCCATTAGAAAAATTCCTTGATATAAAAAAGGCGCATGTGAAAATATTCTTAGACGAAAAAGGAGGAGAGTGTTTAAGGGATTTTATTTATAATCCCCTTAAGGATAACCCGAACAAAATTCCTTCATCCATGATAATCCTTCTAGGCCCGGAAGGAGGCTGGACAGAAAAAGAAAAACAAGATATAGTTCACCATGGATATCAAGCGGTCAGCCTTGGGCGTAATATCCTCAGGGCTGAGACAGCCGCGATTTCGTGTGTGGCCATTATCTCACACTTCTGGAATCCATGACCTGGCCTGGATCAGTAACAAGCTGAGGTGGAAGGCATGTTTATACAAGGACAGAAAGTAGGCAAATACAAAATCATTCGTTCCCTGGGAAGCGGAGGTTTTGGGGCGGTATTTTTAGCAGAAGACACGTGGCTTAATATCAGGGTCGCCATAAAGGTTCCTCACAAACAGTCCGTTGAGATATTCAAGCTTCTGAAAGAACCGAGGCTCCAAGCAGCCCTCAATCATCCCAATATAGTCCGTATGATCTCCGCAGAAAAAGAAGGGAAAATATTTTATATGGTCATGGAGTACATAAAAGGGAAGACCTTAGAAAAAATAATCGAAAAAGAAAAAATTATCAAATATGAAAAAACAATAGAATACATCACACAAATCGCAGGAGCTGCTTCACACGCTCATAAGAACAAAATAATCCATAGAGACCTCAGGCCCTCTAACATCATGATTTCCGAAGATGAAGACAAAGTAAAAATCACTGATTTTGGGACATCGGCCTGGTTAAACAAGCTTCCTTATGCTTCGACCCGGATAGGATCGCCTCCATATATGGCACCTGAGCAGTTTTTGGGCAAGGCCACTTTTCAATCAGACATCTATTCCATAGGCTGTATTTTTTATGAAATGATTCTTGGGAGACCTCCAATTTTTGATCCCGACCCTTTTAAAATCCTTGAAAAAGCCAAACAAGGGAAAATCACTCCTCCCCGAATAAAAAACAGCCGGATTCCTAAGGAAATCGATATGATTATTATGAAATGTCTTTCCTCTAAAATAGAAGACAGATACCAAACGTCTGAAGAAATCATAAAAGACCTGGAACAATTTAAAGGAAAAGATGTGGAAAAATCAGAACTTTTAGACATCAGAAAAAGAATCGAGGCAAGAGAGAACAGAAAAGGCTCTTTGTGCTGGAACTGCCGCAGGCCCCTCCCTTATAAGTCAAAAAAATGCCCGTACTGCGGAGAGGAAAATTGACTTGAAATAATAATTCAGATAGTATTATTTTTTAACACAGAATCAAAAAAACCAGATAGTATGATTAATTCAGTTTATTGTTTCTATACCATAATCAACATAAATCCATATTTTATTCTAAAAGGAGTATCAAATGAGTCCGTTTGATGAAGACAGTAAAATATGGATGAACGGGGAGATAATACCATGGAAAGATGCCAATATTCATATTGCTTCCCACGTCATCCATTATGGAAGTTCACTTTTCGAAGGCCTGCGGTGCTACAAAACCCCCAAAGGAACCGTAATATTTCGCCTGGAGGCTCACACAAAAAGACTTTATAACTCCTGCAAGATGTACCGGATCGAAATACCTTATCCTGAGAAGGAACTGAGCCAAGCCATAAGAGACCTCATTGAATTGAATGAATACGAGGAATGTTATATAAGGCCTGTTGTATTCCGGGGATACGGCACTCTGGGGGTCAATCCACTGTCAAATCCCATTATCACTGCCATTTTGCTATGGAAATGGGGAAAGTACCTCGGAGAGGAAGCGCTTACCAACGGAGTCGATGTCAGGATCTCTTCCTGGAGAAGGATGGCCCCGGACACCTTTCCGGCTTTGGCGAAATCCGGAGCCAATTATATGAATTCCCAGCTCATAAAAATGGAAGCTGTGCTGGACGGATATGTAGAAGGGATCGCTCTCACCAGCGAGGGGCATATCAGCGAAGGAAGCGGAGAAAACATATTTTGTGTGATAGACGGGATTCTGCATACGCCCCCTCTTTCTTCCTCTATACTTCCTGGGATCACAC
>CAZSZS010000163.1:0-43294 GCA_964611275.1 uncultured Eubacteriales bacterium | reverse complement strand
TTAAAATAAAATTCATAACATGAATTAAAGTCTGAATCACATCCCTGATAGGCAGAATACTGTAAAAAGCATTGAACATGATTAATGTGTAAAGGGATGCAACCATATTTTATGAATAATCAGGATTATTTTATCTTATGGGACTTACACAAATTGTGCAGCGTATTACGGTGGATCCCAAGGGCTTCTGCTGTTTTTGTCTTGTTCCCGTTGAATCTTTTCTTTGCTGTCTCTATATAAATTTTTTCAAATTCCTTCAGTGCTTCCTTTATAGGGATCTCTTTGTCGACCAGCTCTTCGATCAATATTTCCATCTTATAGTGGAGAGAAAGATTCTTAAACTCTTTTTGCATCTTTCTCCCCTCCTTTTATGATCTCGTTGTACGTTTTATTAAATTTCTCCTTAAGCTCCAATGGAATAAGGTCAATGGCCGCCTGAGTGACTTTAAGACAGTAGGGAGCTAACTCTGATCCCTTTAAAGCATTGTTTTGGACAGGAAAAACCATCAGCGCAAAAATGATAATACCGCATATCAAAACACCTTTTATAAGTCCGAGCCCTCCGCCCAGCAAATGATTAAGGAATTTTAATGAACCTTTCATTGCTTTGGAGAACAGCCGTCCCAGCACCCAGCCCAGAACAAGAGTCACAATAAATATGACCATAAACCCTAGAAAATGAGCGATGGCTTCATTGGAAAAGAGGGGTTTAACTATCTGCGAGACATATGGATAATAAGCCAGTGCAAGTATGACCCCCACTATAACAGCTACAATTCCTATTAACTGTCTCACCAAGCCCTTAATTATCCCCATGATGACTGTTATAAGAAGGATTATCAGCAGTATCACATCCAGCCAATTAAAAACCATTCATTCCTCCTGTCCCTCAATCCCTCAAACATGCAACACCTTCCAAACGGGATATGAGGTTTTATAATTTGTCTTTTCCAGTTAACTTAAAATAAATCTCCCTATACCTTTCAGCTGTCTGCTCAATAATAGATTCCGGAAGTTGAGGCGGAGGAGAATTTTTATCCCAGTCTGTTCTCTCAAGATAGTCCCTGACAAACTGCTTATCAAGGCTTGGCTGAGGTCCTCCGGGGGAATAACTTTCCACAGGCCAGAATCTTGACGAATCCGGGGTAAATATCTCATCTATCAAAACCAGTTCACCCTTCTTTAAACCAAACTCAAACTTTGTATCAGCTATGAGTATTCCTTTTGATAACGCATGGAGAGAGGCTTTTTGATAAAGCGCAATGCTGACATCCTTTATTTTTTGTGCCTGCTCCGGCCCTGTTATTTTCTGCATCTGCTTGAATGAAATATTTTCATCATGCCCCTGTTCCGATTTTGTAGACGGAGTGAAAATCACATCGTCCAGTCTGCTCGATTCTTTAAGTCCCGATGGAAGCTTTATCCCGCTTATTTTTCCATCTTTTTTGTAATCCTTCCATGCTGAGCCAGAAATATAGCCCCTTACTATGCATTCAATGGGGATCACTTCAGTTCTTTCAACCAGCATAGACCGTTTATCCAAAATGTGTCTGTGCTTTCTCAGATACACTGGAAATTCATCAAAATCACCGGAAACCATATGATTCGGGCAGACCAAAGAGGTAAACTCAAACCAAAATTTTGAAAGCTGGGTCAATACTTTCCCTTTATCAGGGATAACAGAAGGAAGCACATAATCAAAAGCGGATATCCTGTCTGATGCAACAAAAAGCAGCTTATCCTCGATCTCATAAATATCCCTGACCTTTCCTTTTTTGAAGAGTTTTAAATCAGGTATGTCTATATCAGAATATTGTTTGCTCATCTTATCCTCATGACATCCTTTCATTCAAAGCGGTCAGAATGATAGGCCAATAAAGCTCTGCATCCTGGCATCGTTCTTTCCATCTCGTCTATAAGAGAGAAAATTACTATCGCCGTACGTACAATCACCTACATTCAGTATCTTATCTTTCCCTATACCAATTTCTTGCAATTGTAACTGGTTCGTCTTCCTTAAATCAAGGAAATATTTTTTTTCATAATCAGGATGATTCTCGAAAACGCCCAGAGGGATATTCATTTCATTGAAAAATTGATACACGTCTTCCCCTACTTCATAACATTTCCTGCAGATACACGGACCCAAAGCTGCTAATAAAGAAGATGGGCGGCAAGAGTATTGTTCCTTCATCGCTGCTATGGCTTTTTGTATAATTCTCAGTCCCGTTCCCCTCCATCCGCAGTGAACCGCGCCTATCACTTTTTTATCTGTGTCCGCAAGCAAAACAGGGAGACAATCAGCCGTCTTAATGACAAGAAGAACATTGGGGAGGTCTGTGAGCATCCCATCGCCTTTGAGTTCCTCATGAACCTCTCCGTCAATACAATGTATGGTATTCGAATGTTTTTGATCCAGATAATACTTGCTGAATTTTTTGTATACGGAGCTTGTGTTTAAAAATTCTTTTGTGAGATATTTTGTGCCGAATCCATGAACAAGAAACGGCCGCTTCTTTAGTTGTTTGACCTGGATTATCTTTCCTGATTTATTTAAACTCATCATTTTCTTCAAGCATGATCTTGTGGAATCCAGCTGCAGCCTGCGCTCCTCTCCGCAGTGCCTGATTTTCATTCAGCTCACAACAATGGAGGTTTATTCTGTGACAGCTTCCGCTTCATAGACGAAGTTTTTGTATTTCTCAATAACATCATGAAGGATATCCTCTTTCTCTAAATCAAGGATATGGTCAGGACTTATCCCTTTTTCAAAATCAATTTCTTTTTCTTCCGCTTCACTGCTTTTTGTTTTCCTTCCTCTTAACTTCAGCTTTAATCTGAGATCCAAAGATCCTTTGGGAAGATATATGATGTACTTGAAACGGCCTATTCTTGACTTACCAAAATTTATTTGAAAGGCAATGGATTTACCCGCAACCTTTATGACCTTAGATTTAATGCCGTACTGAATAAGCTCATCCTGTAAATTCTCAAATGCAGCCTCTACGACAAATTCACAAAACTGGTTAAAATTTTTTAAAGCTTCCTGCTTGCTTTCCATCAGGATTCTTAATTCTTCAAAAAAATTTGCTAATTCGACTTTCCAATCTCCCTCCATGACTCTCCTCAACAATCAAGTTCACCCTGAATTTTTCAGGTTTTGGTTATTTTAACATAATAAATTTCAGGATAATATACAAGGCAAAATTATCCCAGGTTATTTTACAACCAGGATTCTGATATCCATCACGTTGGTCCCTGTAGGGCCGGTCTTGAGTAATCCGCCCGTTTTTTTAAAAAAATGATAAGAGTCATTATCCGCAAGAAAGCTCTCGGGGTCCAGACAGAGCTCGTTGGCTCTATTCAGGGTGTCAATGGTTGCCCATGCTCCTGCTGCATCCGTGGGGCCATCAATTCCGTCAGTTCCCATGCTCAAAATGATCCAATCTCTTTCTTTTATTCCCATTCTGACGGCTTCCTTAAGAAAAGCGAGGACAAACTCCTGATTGCGGCCCCCTTTTCCGTCCCCTCTCACAGTAACCGTCAATTCCCCCCCTGAAAGCAGGCATACGGGTTTGGAGTATTTATGGGCCTGTACTTTCATACTCAATAATAAAGGCACATAGTCTTTCGCTCTTTCCCGTGCCTCACCCTGTTCAGAAGAAGAAAGCACCGACACTTCAAAATCCATGCGGGCGGCTCTCTCTACAGCTGCTTCCAAGGCTGTCATATTGTTGCCTACGATAAAATTATGTGTTCTCCGTAAAACAGGATCGCCTTTTTTTATGCTTTCAGCCTCATGCCCCTGAATTCCTCTTTGCAACAATCTGCGCACTGATTCGGGGGAATTCTTCCACAGGGTATACTTATTCAAAATATCCCGGGCTGTTTGGTAGGTCGACGAATCCCAATAAGTGGGCCCGGAAGCAATGGTCTCCAGGTCATCTCCTGGGACATCCGATATCACTATGCCTATGACTGAAGCAGGAAAGGCGGCCTTTGCCAGCCGGCCTCCCTTTATAAGAGAAAGGTGCTTTCGAACCGCATTAAGCTCCCCGATATCCGCCCCCGCCTTAAGCAGCCTTTTTACAGTATGGCGTTTATCTTCCAGTCCCACTCCAGGTGGCGGGAGGCATATATGCGAAGACCCCCCTCCTGAAATCAGGACAACCAAAAGGTCATCCTCTTCCATCCTTTCAGCAAGGGACAGGATCTCTTTTGCTGCCTTTACGCTGTTTGTATCAGGAACAGGATGGACAGCCTTCATACAGACGAGAGGAGGCAGGCTTTTTATTCCGCATTCCTGACTTAAGAAAACTCCCCCTCTGACTCCTCGTCCAAAAATCGCAAGCACTGTCTCTGCCATCTGAGTCGCTGATTTCCCGAACGCAACTGTGTAAATGTTTCTGAACTGCGACAGATCGTACTTTGTTCCGTTGATAAAAAGCTGGCTCTTTTTTACAGAAACCGCATCCCTTATCAGTTTTTCAGGAGATGCCGCACTCAAGGCAGCCGAGCATATCTGCTCTGCGCTTTTTAATAGGTCCAAATTTGCCTTCCTATCCCGGATATTCCAGCTTTTATTATTATCCTTGATGATAAATGAGTCAATGTGAAAATCAGGTGTGGTTTGGGCTTCCTTCAGATTTTTAACGCCATTCCTCGTCCTTATGATGCTTGATAACCTTTCCTTCAACGATATAGATCACATCTTCGCAGATATTTGTGGCCAGGTCGGCAATACGTTCAATATTATTGGAAACCTGAATAAGCTTAATAGACCTCTCTATGGTCGAAGGATCCGAGAACATATAGGTTATCAGTTCCCTGAATATCTGATCATTCAGGTTGTCTATCTTATTGTCCCTTTCGCACACACTTTTTGCCAAATTAGGGTCTTCCTTAACAAAGGAATCAATGCTGTCTTTGAGCATATGTATGGTTATATCGGCTTCTTTCGGAATATCTATAAGAGGTTTGACCAGGGGATTTTCTATGAGAAAAAGACCTCTCTCCGCAATATTAACCGCATGGTCAGCCATCCTCTCCAGATCATTGTTCATTCTTAATATCATCAGTATGATGCGGAGGTCTTTGGCGGCCGGCTGAAATTTAGCCATGACAACTGTACCCAGTTCTTCAATATCCAGCTCTTCTTGATTGGCTCTGGGCTCCAGTTCCTCTATGACCTCCGTAAGCAATGACTTCTTTTTCTCCGTCAATCCCCCAATGCTTTTTTTTATCATCAATTCCACTAAAGCCGCATACTCGATAATCCTCTTTTTTAATGAGACCAGTTCTTTTTCAAGCATTGTCTCCTCCTGTATTCTCTTTTTTACATCCAATAAAATTACTTATCCGAACTTTCCCGTCAAATAATCTTCGGTCATCCTGTTTTTAGGTATGGTGAAGAGCTCATCGGTCGGCGCGTATTCGATCAGCTTTCCCAGATACAGAAAAACCGTGTATTGAGAGATCCTTGCAGCCTGCTGCATATTATGAGTGACGATCACAATGGTGTATTCTTTCCTGAGCTTCTCTATGAGCTCTTCTATCTTTTTTGTGGAAATGGGGTCAAGACTTGCGGCAGGCTCATCAAAAAGGATGACTTCCGGCTCAACAGCCAGGCACCTGGCAATGCAGAGCCGTTGCTGCTGCCCCCCTGAAAGACCCAGGGCGCTTTCATGAAGCCTGTCTTTGACTTCATTCCAGATAGCGGCATCCTTAAGGGATTTGATCACTCTTTCTTCAATCTCATTCTTATCTTTCATCCCATTGACCTTGAGTCCATAGCTGATATTATCAAAAATACTTTTGGGAAAAGGATTTGGTTTTTGGAAGACCATGCCCACCCGCCTTCTTATATCCACAATATCCACTTTCGGCTTGTAAATATCCTCACCATCCAAACAGATCTTTCCTTCAAACCGGGTTTGCGGGATCAGATCGTTCATTCGGTTGAACAAACGAATGAATGTGGACTTACCGCAGCCCGAGGGGCCGATAACGGCTGTGACCTGGTTCTCATAGATATCCATGCTTATGTTCTTCAACGCATGAGATTTCCCGTAGAAAAAATTAATATTTTCAACCTTGATTTTGACTTTATAGCTCATAAGCTTTCCTGTGTTTTTGGCGTATTATGATCGCTGCTGCTGAAATCGCAAGGACCAATGCAAGAAGTATCAATGCGCATCCATAGGCGATCTGTGTCTGCTCCTGCGGATGGGTTCCTTCGGTCATGAGAGCGTATATATGGTAAGGCAGAGCCATGACATCGGAAAAAATGGACTTGGGAAATCCCCTGTTATAAAAAGTGGCGGCTGTAAAAAGTATGGGAGCTGTCTCCCCTGCCACGCGGCCGACGCTTAAGATAACTCCGGTCAGTATCCCCGGAAGAGCTGCCGGAAGCACCGTGCTTCTTATGGTCTGCCAGTGAGTCGCCCCCAGAGCCAGCGAGGCTTCCCTGTATGACTGGGGCACAGCCAACAAAGCCTCCTGTGAAGCCGAGATGATCTGAGGGAGAACCAGTATACCCAAAGTAAGGCATCCGGCCAGGATCGAGACCCCAAACCCGAAAAGTTTAACGAATATGGCCAATCCGAAAAGCCCGAAAACAACAGACGGCACTCCGGCCAGATTGTTGATGCTCATTCGTATGATATTGATGACAAAACTCTTGGGAGAATATTCTGTCAAATAGATCGCGCAAGCCACGCCCAGGGGAAGAGAAAAAAGAATGGCGCCCATTGTCAGATAAAAAGTTCCCACTATGGCTGGAGCCACTCCTCCGGCTGTCATAGCCTCACGAGGCACCTGGGTGATAAAATCCCAGGATAATATTTTGAAACCTCTGATAGCGATAAAATAAATAATGGAACCAAGAAAAAAGACAGCCGTGCTTATGCAGAGAAACAAAAGGCCGAATCCCATGTTTTGACCAAGCTGTTTTTTCATCTTCCCAACCCCAGTTTCTTACGGAACCTTCTGCTTATAAGTTCTGCAATCACATTGAAAATAAGGGTAATAAAAAACAAAATGAGCCCGATGGCAAAAAGGGAATGATAGTGCGTGCTCCCCATGACCGCTTCCCCCATTTCTGCGGCAATGGTCGACGTCATGGGCCTTACAGGCTGAAACAAGGTATGGGGGATCACCGCAGCTCCTCCTGTGACCATCAGAACGGTCATGGTCTCACCAACAGCCCGGCTCATTCCGAGAATGATAGACGTTGAAATCCCTGAAGCAGACGCGGGAAACACCACTCTGATCAATGTCTGCCACCTATTAGCCCCGACTGCCAGGGAAGCCTCTCGGAAACTGCGGGGGACAAAACTGAGCGCATCTTCGGATATACTGCACACAGTGGGAGTGGCCATGATACCTAGCATAAGGCTTCCGGTAAAAGCGGTCAGTCCCACCGGTAGATTTAAAAGCCTTTGGATAAAAGGCGCGATCACCACCATGCCGAAAAAACCATAGACTATAGATGGGATCCCAGCTAAGATCTCGATGATGGGTTTGAGCACGGCTTTCAGTCTTTTCCCGGCCAGCTCGTTGATGAACAGCGCACTGCCCACTCCTACAGGCACACAGAACAGCACTGCGCCGGCGGTGATCCATAGAGAGCCCAGTATTAAAGGCAAAATACCGAAATCGGGCGGCTCATAGGTCGGATACCAGCTCTTCCCAAAAATAAAATCGAAAAGTCCCACTTCCTTGAATACAGGAAGCCCCTCAACAAACAGGGTTATGGTGATCCCGACAAGAAAAAGAAGAGAGGCAAAGGCCAGAAGAGTGAACAAGCCCTTATAGATTCTTTCTCTTAATCTGTGCATTTCATCTTCTGGCCTTTGCTGCAGCCATGACACTCTTTGCTATATAAGGGGTACGTATCCAGCTTTTTTGACCAATTCCTGTCCCTCTTCACTCAGAACGAAATCAATGAATGACTTCACAATTCCTTCAGGAGCCCCGTTCGTGTACATGAACAGCTTTCTGGCAAGTTTATAAGACCCATTAACAACATTTCCATTCGTAGGTTCCACCCCGTCAACATCAACTCCCTTTACAGCCGAAGACAGATATCCGAGACCCACGTAACCGATAGCACCGGGTGTCCTTGAGACTGTCTGGGCCACAGCCTGGTTAGAAGCCTGCAGCAGGGAATCGGGTCTTACTCTTTCTTTATCCAGAGCCAGTTCATTGAATGTTTCAAAAGTACCGCTGGCACTGTCGCGGGATATCACAGTGATCTTCATTTTTTTCCCGCCCACTTCATTCCAATTCGATATCTCACCGGTATAGATCTTTTTGATCTGTTCAATAGAAAGGCCGTCAACCTGATTGGAGGGATGAACGATCACGGCGATCCCATCCAAAGCCACTGCATTCTCATAAGCCTCGACACCGTTTTCTTTCGCTACTTCCACTTCCTTGTCCTTGATGGGCCGTGACGCATCCGCGATATCGCAAGTGCCGTCGATCAAAGACGCGATCCCTACGCCCGAACCTCCGCCTTGCACGGATATATTCACGTCCGAATGCATATCCATAAAGGCCTCAGCACAGGACTGCGCAATAGGAAGAACCGTTGTTGATCCCTTGATTGTCAAACTCTTGGCAGCAAAAGTGGGGACACTGACCATCAATCCCACACACAACACAGCTGCCAGGACTGTGATAGTTATCTTGCTTTTTAACATGCGAAATTCTCCTTTTGTTATAATTTATTCTATACTGTTATTTAAATTTCCAGAAGAAGGTAAGGTTGATATACGCATCATCTCCCGGAGTCTCACCTTCGTTTGGTTCGTCATAGAACACATACTTGACATTGGGAATGAGCCAGATACTCTCAGCTATCTCATAGCTGATACCGCCGATAATGAGGTTGGACGGGGCTGCCGTGGAAAAGGGGATATAGTCAATAGTTGATTCTATGGGTTCGCCCAGCATCTTGTCATAGCGGGCAATAAAGTCCAGCTTTTTTGTTGCTGAGATAACAGCAAACCCGGAAAGCATAGTCCAGTCCAATTCCATATCCTCATGGTCATAGTGACGGTTGGCATAGAGAAGCCCGACCCGTCCCCAGTTTCCCTGGTAAGCGGCAAATCCTTGATAGACAGAGTAATTCTTTTTGTCTTTTGTGGTTTCATAATCGCCATAGGCTTCCAGAGTCAGCCCTTTAATTGGTTTAAAAGCGAGCGAGCCGTAGAATCTTTTCCCTTTGTCTGTTTCTGATTTGTTGGAGGATCCGTTTGCAAACAGGAGATAATAGGATACCATTCCTTTTTTATCCAGGTCTCCCTTAAGCCCGATACCAAAATCTCTGGAAGATGCAAATTTCATCAGGTCCAGAGGCGTTTTCTCCAAATGCCTGTAGCCCCATACATCTTCCACATTGCTTCCAAAAGCCGGAGGGCTGACAATCCCAAACACCAGATTCTGTCCTCCGCCGATATCTGCATTCAGCCAGGCGTCTTTGACTGCTGGAACCAACGTACCTTTTTCATCAAAATCTCCGGGACTATTCATTTCCAATCTGAGCCTCATCTTGATCTTCTCTGTGAGCTGGTTGTCGTAGGTGAAGTAGATCCTGCGGAACCACAATCCGTTTCTTCCTTCGTAGTCTTCATTATGATGAGACGCCACATAATAATATTCGCCAAACATGTACCCTTTGAAACTTCCCTGGGCATAGGAGAAACCGGAAAGCAGGCTCAACGCGAGCACAGCACACACCAGTAAACTTACTTTTTTCATGAAAACCTCCATTAAAAATTACTTAAAAAAAGCTGTCCGTATTATGCTGCGCCTTTGTTAATAAGGAATAAACGTTCTGTTAATTCTCTGTTAAATTTCATTAGGCCTGCACTGCCTTTTTAACTTCAGGAAAATCAGGTGTGGCTGATTTTCATCTCTTTACCTCTATGCCTGATTTATGATACATAAAAGAGAATTATGAAAAGCAGGAATTAGAGGAGTTCAGAATGGAAAGTCAGGATATATTTGACAGAGGAAACTGGGGGTCTAAAGTTGCCTTTGTCTTTGCCGCATCCGGTTCAGCAATTGGCCTGGGAAGTATATGGCGCTTCCCTATCATGGTGGGATTAAACGGCGGGGCTATATTTGTATTGTGTTACCTTTTATCCGTTTTTTTTATTGGACTTACTGTTCTCCTTGCAGAGTTAGCCATCGGCCGCCATTCCCAAAAAAATCTCGTGGGAGCCATGAATCTCATAAAACCCGGGACTCCGTGGAAAGGTGTGGGTTATATGGGCATTATCACCGGTGTTTTCATCCTTTCCTATTACTCTGTGGTTGCAGGATGGGCTGTGGGATATCTGTATAAGACCATAACCGGCGCCTTCAGAGGAGAGGTGACCTGGCAGGCATCAGATTCCCTGTTCAGAAATTTTGCTGCTGACCCTCTGGCAGTAGTCATCTGCCTGTTCATCATCATTGTCATCACAACGTTTGTCATATCCAAGGGTGTTAAAGGCGGTATTGAAAGATGGTCAAAGATCCTTATGCCTGTGCTTTTCATTCTCATCATCATACTTTCCATACGGGCTGTCACTCTCCCCGGCGCAGGAACCGGATTAGCTTTCTACTTGAAACCTGATTTTTCCGCATTCAATCTAAATGTGCTTTTTTATGCCGTGGGACAGGCGTTCTTTTCCTTAAGTCTGGGTATGGGAACCATGACCGTATACGGAAGCTACATAACAAAAAAAGAAAATCTCGTCTCCTCGGCAGGATGGGTGTGTTTTTCCACGACACTGGTAGCGCTTCTTGCGGGAATCATTATCTTCCCCACACTCTTTCATTCCCTGCAGTTGACTCCGGAACAGTTCAGGCAGGAGTTTGAGGTGAGCACAGGGCTTATGTTCCAGGCTTTCCCCATTATCATATCGAAAATGCCAGGAGGATATGTATTCGGAATCATGTTTTTCATCCTTCTTCTTATTGCTGCTCTCACGTCCACTATATCCATGCTGGAAGTGCCCACTTCTTATCTGGTAGATGAGAAAAGATGGAATAGAAAAAAAGCAGCTATTGTTATCGGGTCCATAGCCTTTGTACTGGGAATCCCTTCAGCTCTTTCAAACGGAGGCGTCCGTTTCCTGACAAAAGCCAATTTCATGGTCATAATGGACCTGGTGTTCGGCAATATCATGCTTGCCGTTGGAGGAGTCCTGATATGCCTTTTTATCGCTTACTCCTGGAAGGTAAGAAATTCTCTCAAAGAAATAAGCATCGGAAGCAAAAGTTATCGGTTAACGGCCCTGTGGACCTTTAATATCAAATATCTGGCTCCCGCGGCTGTTATTCTTATCATTGTTTTTATTGTCATAAAAAACATTTTATGATAGAAAAAGCCTATCCTCACAATCCTTAAAACAGGAGGCCATTATTTGAACGGAACACCTCGAAGGAAATTAAATCCCCTGACCTTCTCTCTGAAGCTTGTAGTGAGCGCTGCCATACTCTCGCTGATTTTGATTTTCAAGACCTCCATAAAAGATGTTATCAATACACTCACAAATGTAAACGTATGGTGGCTTGCCGTTTCCTTTTCCCTGCATGGGTTCGGTTTGTTGATAAGCGCTGTCAGATGGCAGATCCTTGTCAGGGCACAGGGAGACAGCGTTCCTCTTTTTTTCCTTGTCAAATCTTATCTGGTAGGAAATTTCTTCAACACTATTCTCCCTTCCCGGATCGGCGGCGATGTGGTCCGTATATGGGATGGCTCCCGATATTCAAAAACTCTGCTTAAATCTTCAGCCATTATCCTTGTAGAGAGGCTCACCGGGATCATCGTTCTCTTTTTCTTTGCCTTTGCCGCGGCACTCTTTCGCCTGGAAATGGCACAAAAAGTCCCGGTTATCTGGGTCTCGCTGGTCATCGGGTTTTCCGGACTGATAGCGATCCTTCTGTTCTTTACCCCTTTTATAGAAAAAATAATCAACAAGATCCCTTCAAAAGGCTTTTTACAAAAAGTTATTCAAAAGACAATTGAATTCAGAAGCACGATCATTTTTTTTAAAACAAAAAAAACAGCCTTGTTCAAAGCCTTTTTTTGGGCATTCCTGCTTCAGGCCAACGTGATACTTCACTTCTTCCTTATCGGAAAAGCACTGCATCTAAATATAAAGATCATAGATTATCTTGTTTTTATCCCTATTGTCATGCTGATTCAATTAATCCCCATAACCATAAACGGACTCGGACTCAGAGAAGGAGCCTATATAGAAATATTCGAATTTTACGGCATTGCTCCTGAGTCTGCCTTTTCCTTCGCTCTCATAGACGTTGCCTTTATGCTTATCATCGGTGTCATCGGTGCTATAATATATGTGACCAGAAAATAAGTTTGTGGCTCAGACAGATGAAAATAGGGAAAAAAAGCGCACCCTTCCTTCTTGGTTTTCTTCTCTTGTTTCAGCTATGGGAATCAGTCCCCGCCAAGGCCCAGGATATATCAGAATATGAAAAACGTCTTGCCGAGATCACCACGCAAATAGAATCCATAAAGAAAAAAATCAAGGACGAAGAAAGAAAAAAAACATCCATGCTATCCCAGTTGAGTCAAATCGGATTCCAAAAGAAATTGATTAAGAACGAAATCATCCTGAACCAGACAAAACTCAGAAAAGCGAATCAGGACCTCTCGGCATTAGAGAAAAAAATTCCCTCTATTGAAAAAAAACTCGACGCGGAGAAACATGCCACTGAAAAAATACTGGTGACTTTGTACAAACTAGGGAAAATAGACTACTTTGAACTCATGCTCAAAGTGAAAAATGCTGCTGACTTTCTCATTGAAAACAAACATCTCACACTTATAGCAAGGCACCAAGAAAAAAAAATATCCGATTATCTTGACACTCTGCATGAACTAAACGAATCTCTTTCCGAAGCAGAAAAAAAGAAAAAAGAAATAAATGCCTTGGTCCTCAGTTCAGAGCAGAAAAACCAGGAACTCACTGCGCAGGAAAAGAAGTACAGGTCCTTCATAAATAAAATAAACAGCAACAAAGAAACCTACCAGCTAACCATTAAGGAACTCCAAGAAAGATCTGAACAACTGCAAAATCTTATGGAAAAAATACTTAAAAGCCCGAGTTCCTTTCCTGTTAACCTTACCCCTATGTACGAAAAAAAGGGATCCTTGCCTTGGCCCATACAAGGAAAAGTCATAACATCATTCGGACTCAAAAGGCATCCAAAATTCAACACCATAACAAAAAACAACGGAATAGAGATATCTCCGCAGGAAAATTCTGTAGTGAAATGCATACATCCGGGCATAGTCGTTTACACAGACTACTTCCAAGGTTACGGTAATCTCATAATCATAGATCACGGGATGTCTTATTATTCTCTCTATGGTCACTGCTCAAATTTTGTCGTTGCAAAGGGTGATGCCGTACACACAGGCCAGCCCATTGCCATAGTGGGAGATACAAGCTCCCTATCAGGAAAAAGCCTGTATTTTGAGGTCCGCTACAAGACCAAGCCTCTAGATCCCTTGAAATGGTTGAAATAAAGATGTTACAATCAGATGGCCACGAGGATGTGAGACGATGCTTTATATGAAAAAAAGAATTTTCCTTTTTACTCTCTTAGGCGCTGTCAGCCTTTTTTTCCTGTTAGAAGGAAACCTTTTAAAAAATCCGAGCAGAATTCTGGAATCGGACAACAATTTCATCATACTGGCAAGAGCCATAAATCTCATCAGAAACGAGTATGTTGAAGAACCCTCTCCCGGCAAAACAATGGAAGGAGCTTTTAAAGGATTAGTCAATTCCCTTGACATACGTTCCAGTTATTTGGATGAGAGCTGCAAGGAAAAATATAAACGCCTCAATGGAACCACAGCTTATGAAACCGGCCTGGTGCTGTACAAAACCCATACTTCTTTCCCCGTGGTCATAGGGATCAAAGAAAATTCCCCGGCAGAGAAACAGGGAATCGAATTGGGAGATACTATTGGAACGATCAATGGGATATCCACATTGGAAATGAGCATGGTAGAAGCTAATCTATCGCAAAAGAGCGAAAAATCCGACAATATCACCATAGAAATCCTAAAAAGAACAGAGGATTTGGAAATCACTCTTAATAGAGAAAGAGTGAACCCGACCTTGTATTCATTTGAACCTGAAAAAGGCCCTGGAGGGATTCTAAAGATCCACGCTCTGTTCCCGCCCGCAGTCGAAGAGATAAAAAAGAATGTGGTCCCTCAAATATCAGCCAACAGCTCCCCATTGATCATTGACCTAAGATGCTGTCATGAAGGAAACCTAAAAGGAGCATGGGATCTCATAAACATTTTCATACAAAAAAAGAACATCGGCTATATGGAAACAAAAGGCAGCAAAAAAGAAGTCATCCACTGTCTGGAAAGCGCACTGCTTCCCGGGATTCCCTTACTCCTGTGGACAAATCAAGCCACAATAGGAGCTTCCGAAGCAGCCGCCTCTGTTTTGCAGAAATTCAGAGATGCCACAATTATCGGACTAGAGACACCGGGCCTCATGTCGGATAACAAACTCATCTCCTTGACCGATGGAACAGGAATCCTTCTAACCACGGGCATATTCCATCCTTTTTCAAAAGATGAGACCTGGAATCAAGGAGTCAATCCTGACATAACAATAAAAAGAACTGACTTAAGCTTAAAAGCCTATCTCGAAGCTTCCCTTAAGTCACTTTCACAAGCATAAAACTCAATTGAATAGAGACAATCATACAATCAAGACTCTCTACATGGTACTGATTGGGTTGGCCCTGGTTTCGTTTCTGGGTCTTGATTATATAGACTGGAGAAAAGGAAACACATCAGTTGTTTTTTCCGCTTTTCACCGGAAAGAAAAAATCCCTGAAAACAAAAAAAATCTGATCCGCATCGTCGAACAAACACTTTTTTCCGCACAGACTCCGCAAAAAGACATAAACAAATACACAGATGAATATGGAATATGCCATATTATGATCGGTCTTGACAGGGGAAAATACAGTTTTCTTGAAAAAACCCTTGAAGAAAAATTCCGTAAAACAGGTGCCTCCATACAAAAAAAAAGCGAGCAGCAGAAAGAGGATAAAAAGTATCTTCTATGGGAAGTCGATAAAAAAGGGGAAACGCCCCTTTCTCTTCTTTTTTCCATTGAATCCGAACGAGAGAAAAAAACGCCGGAAAAACTACATGCAGCTCAAAACCAGGCTGCTCTCATCATAGACGACATGGGATATTCCATGGACTGTATAGAAGATCTCTGCTCAATGAAAGAAGATCTGACCATCGCCATTCTTCCTTTCAGCCCTCTTGCTGGAGAGACGGCTGAGTTTGCCAGACAAAAGGGGATGGAAGTCATCCTTCATCTGCCTCTTGAATCAATGAACAATACCTATGACAATGAGCACACGGAAGGGCTTATAAATTCAATGATGAGCCAGAAGGAAATCACGGATATTTTAAACTCCAATCTGAAACAAGTCCCTTTCATATCAGGTGTCAACACTCATATGGGGTCCAAAGTGACCAAAAATAGAGTGCTCATGGGGATTATTCTTGAAAACATAAAAGGGAGAGGCCTTTATTTCATAGACAGCCGAACCACAGCCGATTCCGTAGCCTATGATATGGCCCAAAGCATGAAGATCCCCTCTGCCTACAGACATATTTTCCTTGACAGTGAAACAGAACCGGAATTTATAAGGAGTCAGCTCATAAGTCTTTTCAAAGCAGCTGAAAAAAACGGAAAAGCCGTAGGCATAGGTCATCCCTTTCCGGAGACCCTGAAAGTTTTAAGGGAAAACATCCACCAAGCGAGAAAATACAACGTATGTCTTGTTTTTGCATCCAAAATCGTCCATTGAACAGAAAATGGTTGATAATCTGGATTTAATATTTGCTAAATGACAACGCTTTTTCTATATTTAATGATAAGGAGGAAAAAATGAAAAACAGGAGCACATCAATCACCATCATTTCCCTCTTTTTTCTTTCAACAGTATTGATGATTCTGGGAAACAGTTGTACGAAAGCAATGAGTCCCGAAGAGCTGAAATCTTCCCTTGAACTGACGGACATCGAAACAAGATGGGAAAAAAAATAT
Organism: uncultured Eubacteriales bacterium; assembly: GCA_964611275.1. Classification (GTDB taxonomy): domain Bacteria; phylum Acidobacteriota; class Aminicenantia; order Aminicenantales; family Aminicenantaceae; genus WJMT01. The sequence continues at coordinate 27,167 of CAZSZS010000163.1, read as the reverse complement.
TACCAGCCCTGGCCTCCCAAACTGACTCTGGTCCCTGCCATCAGTTTCAAAGTAAAAAACATAGGGGAAGAACCTTTATCCTATATCTACTTCAACGGGATTTTTCGGTTTATCGGAGAAAAAGAAAATCTGGGAGACAACTTCTTAGCAGGGATCCACAGGAAGCCTCTTATGCCCGGAGAGACAAGTGAAGTCATTACATTGCAGAGCAACTTCGGAGTGGAAGGCGACAATGTGAATCATTTCAAAAACAATCCTGAATGGAAAACAGCAGAAGTAAGGATATTTGCTAAATCAAAAGGGGCTCAATATGCCCTTCTGAATGAATACACCATATCCAAAAAGATCAATTTTGAAGAACCGGAACCGGTGGGCATGGATGACAAAGAAGAAAAAGAAAAAAAGAAGAATCCTGAAAAGTGAAAAAGAGAACCAAATCCAGCCGCAACTGAATAAAAAAAAACAGGAATGTGAACCATGGGTAATAAAGCAAAAAAAATAAGCAGAAGAAAATTTCTAAAGACCGCATCACTGGCAGCAGCCGGAGTGGCTGTATCTCCCTATATTATACCCTCTTCTGTAATGGGATTAGGGAAAAACACGCCTCCCAGCGATAAAATAGTCATGGCCGGAGTCGGCTTTGGAATGATGGGTATCCCGAACATGCAAAGTTTTCTGAGCAAGGATGAAGTGAAGTGGGTCGCTGTTTGCGATATAGACCGGAATCATCTCGTTCAAGCAAGAGATATTGTGAATGAGAAATACGGAAACAGGGACTGCGCCACATATCATGATTTCAAGGAGCTTTGCGCAAGAGATGATATCGATGCTGTTTGTCTGGCCTTACCGGATCACTGGCATGCCATAGCTGCCATATACTGCGCCCGTGCAGGATTTGACATATATGGAGAAAAGCCTTTCACCCACAGCCTTGTGGAAGGCCGTGCCGTATGCAACGCAGTCAAACGATACGGCTGCATCTGGCAGACCGGAAGCTGGCAGAGATCGGTCTCTAATTTTTACAAAGCAGCTGAACTTGTCCGCAACGGACGGATAGGGAAAGTAAAAAAAATCGAAGTCGGCCTTCCCGAGGGGCACTACGACTTTGCCGGGACAAAAGGCCAGGAAACAATGGGGCCTCCGCCGGATCATCTGGACTATGACCTCTGGATCGGGCCGGCTCCCTATGCCCCTTACTGTCCGGCGCGGGTGCACAGAAACTGGAGATGGAACATGGATTATGGAGGAGGCCAGCTCATGGACTGGGTGGGCCACCATGTAGACATCGCTCACTGGGGGATGGGATATGACTCGACAGGACCGGTGGAAATCAAAGGAACTGCACAGTATGAACGCGCCGGAGTCTGGAACAGCCCCACACGCTACTACCTTGAACTCGAATATGCGGACGGCACTCCAATGACCGTAGCCGGTGGTCATCCTGAGATCAGAAGCGGGACAAAATGGATCGGAGAACACGGATGGGTGTGGTGTGACAGAGGAGGTTTTGAGACCCATCCTTCATCGCTTATCAGGGAATTCATAGGCCCGGATGAGATAAAACTGTATCAAAGCAATGACCATTATCAAAACTTTCTGGCCTGTGTGAAAACAAGAAAAACAACCATTACCCCTGCTGAAACAGCTCACAGATCTGCAAGTGTGGGCCACCTGGGAGTGATTGCCATTGAAACAGGACGCAGAATACACTTTGACCCTGAAACCGAGACTGTAAAAAATGACCCTGAAGCCCAACGCCTGCTCAGCCGTTCCTATCGCAAACCCTGGGAACTTCCAGAATGAACGGGATCCGAAATCAAAGAGGTGAAACATGAAGAGAAGAAAAAACAAAATAACGCACTTGATGCTTGCCGGCATCCTGTTTTTTGGATCCGCAGGAGCCCTTCTCCATCCATCCCAGGAAAAAGATCTTTCATCGCTTCTCGACCAGCTTAAAACATATGAAGAGGGTGAAAACGACCACCTTGTTCTTGAATTGAACGCCTATCTCCGCTCTCACAGAGCCACACAGGAACAAAGACTAGCGTGCGAACGCCAGCTTCTGTTGTTCCTCAAAACAGATGCTACAGCAACCGCAAAGATGCATGCCTGCCGGCACTTGAGAATCATAGGAACGAAAGAATCGATCCCTGTACTCAAAGACATGCTGCTTAAAAAAGAAACCACGGATATGGCCAGATATGCTCTGGAAAAAATACCGGATAACGCCTCTGAAGAGGCCCTTTTAAGTGCCCTGCCTCAGAGCAGCGGCCTCATTAAAGCGGGAATCATCTCTTCTTTAGGGCACAAAAAAGTCTCGAGAGCGGTTCCTTTGCTTGAAGAGATACTGAATAAAAATAATGATCTGCCCCTTTCCCTTGCTGCTGCCGCAGCCCTGGGGCACATAAAAAATCCCGAAGCCGCCGAAGCGCTTTCCCATGCCCTTTCTCAGACAAAAGGAGAACTGAAAGTTCAAGTGACTGGCTCGCTTTTAAAATGCGCGGAACAGTTTCTCTCAGATGGAGATAACAAAAAAGCCGCACTTATCTATGACAGGGTCCTCAACGCAGACCTGCCGTCCTCTTTGTACAACAGTGCGGTCAGGGGAAAAATAAACGCAGCAGGTGAAAAGGGTACAGAGTATATTCTTGACGCTCTCAAAGGCAGGGAAATAGACTTCAATCCGTCCTATATTGAGATGATCCCAGAGTATTTCGACTCTTCAAATATCACCAGGGTATGCGCTCTGTTCCCCTCATTGCCGGATCGGGCAAAGGCCCAACTGATCTCAATCCTTTCCGTGTATCCGGAAGAGGAGGTCCGGCAATTAGTCCTTGGTTCAGCGGAAAACAGCTCCATAGAAGTCAGGATGGCTTCTCTGAAAACTCTGAAACAGATCGGCAACTCTTCCACAATCGCTTTTCTCGCCCAACATGCGGCTTCCTTCCAAGGAGAGGAACAGCAGCAGGCCCGCAAGAGCCTTTGGGGACTTAAAGGGGATGATATCGACAGCAACATCATCTCAAACCTGGCCGGAGAAAAAAACCCCGACATTCAAACAGAATACATCAAAGCCTTGGAACAAAGACGGGTGTATTCAGGGAAAAACATTGTCTTTGACACACTCAGTTCTTCAAACCCGGAAGTACGGCTTCAGGCTATCAAATCCATAAAACAAATATCCTCTCCAGAGGATATTCCGAGGCTCCTGGGATTCCTCATAAAAACAGAAAACGACCAGGACAGGGAAGAAATGATAAGCACCATTGCTTCCACAGCTTTAAAAATTCAGGACCCCCTGCAGAGAGGGGAGCCCGTCACAACAGCCCTTCCTGAAGTCAAAACCCCCCTTATCCGGTCATCCCTTTACCTTCTCCTAGGAAGAATAGGAGATGACAGCACTCTTCCCGTACTTCGGTCAGGATTGAGTGAAAAAAATGAGATGACTCATGACTCAGTTGTGAGAGCCTTTGCCAGCTGGCCCACTTCCACAGCCGCAGAAGATGTCCTCTTTATTGCCGAGACATCCGATAAACCGGAACACAGCATCCTCTGCCTCAGGGCTTATGTAAGAATGGTTGAGATGGAGCCTTATCAAAGACCTGAAGCTGCGGTCCGTTCCTTGGAAACCGCTCTGAAAATGACTCAAAGGGCCCAAGAAAAGATGATGATTCTGGGAGCCCTTCAAAAATTCGCATGCGACCAAGCTGCAGACGTTGCAGAGCGGCTCACAAAAGACAAGGATGTTGAACAGGAAGCTAAAAAAACACTCATTCTCATTAAAGAAAAATTAAAGGAAGGGAAAAATAGACTTTAAAATTTTTGAAAAATTTGAGGATATGGATTAGACTATTATTCTCTCTAATAAGTTTTTTTATCCTTTGAACAGGAGGTCAAACAATGACCCAAGTAAAAAAACAGAAAAAGGCTCCTGAAAAACTCACATACGGCATGGTCGGAGGCGGAGAAGGAGCTTTTATCGGAGAAGTCCACCGGAAAGCCATCGCCATGGACGGAAAAGCAGCCCTAGTTGCCGGGTGTTTCTCCAGGGATTTCAAGAACACAAAAAACACAGGGGAGATGCTGGGACTGGACCCTGGCCGGTTGTACTCTACATACACAGATATGTTTGAAAAGGAGAGCCAAAAGGAGGATGGCCTTGACTTTGTGGTCATTGTCACCCCCAACAACACCCATTTCCCTATTTCAGAAGCAGCTCTGGAGCATGGAATTCATGTGGTGTGTGACAAGCCTCTCACCATAACCAGCCGCGAATCAGGAAGATTAGCTGAAATAGCCGATGAAAAAGACCTCTCGTTTTGTGTGACATACACCTATACCGGTTACCCAATAGCCAAGCAGATGAAAACAATGATAGCCAACGGGGAATTGGGAAAAATCCGCTTTATAAACGCAGAATACCCTCAGGAATGGCTGTCAAGGTCTATAGAAAAAGAAGGACAGAAACAATCAGTGTGGAGAACGGATCCTTCCCAATCCGGCGCCTCAAACTGCGTGGGAGATATAGGAAGCCATATCGAAAACATGGTCTCTTATCTTACGGGCTTAAAAATAATCTCTCTTTGTGCCCGGCTGGACACCTTTGTGGAAGGCAGGATTCTTGATGACAATGCAACCATACTGCTGGAATATGACAGCGGGGCCAAAGGGCTTTACTGGAGCAGCCAGGTCGCCATAGGACATGATAACGGACTGAGAGTCAGGATATACGGAGAAAAAGCATCCATAGAATGGTTCCAAGAAAATCCCAACTCCTTTAGGGTGTCTTATCTTGATAAACCCACAGAGATCATATCGCGGGGAAGAGACAAGATGTATCCCGCAGCAGAAAGAGTATCGCGCGTTCCGGCAGGCCATCCGGAAGGCTATTTTGAAGCCTTCGCCAATATATACAGCACATTTATCACAGCGCTTGACAAAAAAATCAATAAAAAGCCTCTGGAAAAAGAAGATAAAGACTACCCGGGTGTCACAGAAGGCTATCAGGGAGTGAGGTTTATAGAAAGATGCGTGGAAAGCTCCCAAAAAGGAGCGGTATGGATTGATTTTTAAACGCACATAAAAGGAGGATAAATTGAAAAGACCCGTCACATTATTTACCGGCCAATGGGCAGATATGCCTTTTGAGGATATCTGCAAAAAAGCAAAAACGTGGGGTTATGAAGGGCTTGAGATCGCTTGCTGGGGCGACCATATGGAAATAAATAAAGCTGACAAGGACCCTGACTATATCAGCAAGAAAAAACAAATACTGAAAAAAAACGGGCTGGAGTGCTGGGCTCTCGGAGCTCATCTGGCGGGGCAGTGTGTGGGAGACCTTTATGATGACCGCCTGGACGGATTCGCCCCGGATCAAGTTAAAGGAGATCCTGAAAAAATAAGAGATTGGGCCATCAAGCAGATGAAAACAACAGCCAAAGTCGCCCATAACATGGGATGTTCTGTGGTCAACGGCTTTATGGGCTCGCCTATATGGAAGTTCTGGTATTCTTTTCCCCAGACCACAGAACAAATGATAGAAGACGGCTTTAAAAAGATAAAAAAACTCTGGACCCCTATCTTAGATGAATTCGACCGCCACAAAGTCAAGTTCGCTCTGGAAGTCCATCCTACTGAGATCGCGTTTGATTTCTATACCACACAAAGATTGTTTGATGTTTTCGAAAACAGACCCACACTCGGATTGAACTTTGACCCCAGCCATCTGGTCTGGCAGGGAATGGACCCAAAACTTTTCATACGTGAATTTCCCGATCGGATCTATCATGTCCATATGAAAGATGTGGCCGTGACCCTCGACGGAAAATCCGGCATCCTGGGCTCTCACCTTCCGTTCGGAGACCTCAGAAGAGGATGGAACTTCAGGTCACTCGGCCACGGAGATGTCGACTTTGAAGAGATCATACGGGAATTAAACGATGCCGGATACACAGGCCCTCTCTCAGTGGAATGGGAAGATAACGGCATGGACCGGGAGTACGGGGCACAAGAATCTGTGGAATTTGTCAAAAGCATCAATTTCTCGCCTTCAGAAGTCGCTTTTGATAAAGACATGAAAACTGAAAAATAAGGATCGCCTTATTCAACGTCCGCCCCGGAAAAGAGATAAGGATAGAAAAGATGCCTGACAAAAACAAACCCAAAAAGACCGGTTCCCTGTCCAGAAGAGATTTTCTGAAATCATCTGCCTGGGCAGGCATTGGAACAGCCCTTTCTTCGCAAATATTACAAGCAGACTCACCCGCAGCCGTACAGTCTGCCCAAGAATCCTCTGACAGAGTCAATATCGCTGTGATCGGAGCTGGAACTCAGGGCAGGGTGCTCATCGAATCATGCCTGCGCATCCCTGATATTCATTTTCAAGCCATCTGCGATATATGGGAATACAGTCAGATCTATGCCAGCCGCTACCTGCAAAAATACGGATACAAGGTCAATGTCTATGAAGATTACAGACAACTTCTGGAAAAAGAGAAAGGCCTTGATGCAGTGATCATCGCTAGCCCGGATTGGATACACGCTGAGCAGGCCAACGCATGCATGGAGCGGGGACTTCATGTTTATTGTGAAAAAGAGATGTCTAATTCCCTGGAAAAAGCACGAAACATGGTGAGGACTTCAATACAAACGGGAAAGCTTCTTCAGATCGGCCACCAGCGCCGAAGCAATCCCAGATACATACATGCCATAGACCGGTTGATCCATGAAAAACAGCTTTTAGGCCGTGTATCCCAGGCTTACGCTCAATGGAATAGGTCTAAAAGCGATATGCTGGGCTGGCCAAAACAATACACGATATCGCCGGAAAAACTCGAAAAATACGGATACGGATCCATGACCGAGTTCAGAAACTGGCGGTGGTTCAAAAAATACGGCGGTGGCCCTATCGTCGACCTGGGATCTCACCAAATAGACCTTTTTTCATGGGTCTTTGGGACCAATCCCTCTGCTGTCACCTCATGCGGAGGAACAGACTACTATGATAAAAGGGAATGGTACGATAATGTAATGGCGATCTATGAATTCAAGACTGACAAAGGAACATGCCGGGCCCTTTACCAAGTCCAGACCACCACCAAATACGGAGGTTTCTACGAAGCCTTTATGGGAGACAACGGAACCATCGTGCTTTCGGAAGTCCCCCAGTTCGGAAACTGGGCTATGAGAGAAGCCCATGCTCCGGAATGGGACTCCCTGTTAAAGGACGGCCTTTTGCAATCAGAAACCGCGCCTATTCAGAAAGTGGATACCAAAAACGTATTCCTCGATGTGAGGGTCACACAGGAAGCCGGCAGATGGCCTCTTCCTGTAGAACTGGCCAAACCCCCGCACCAGCCCCATCTTGAAAATTTCTTCAGCGCCGTAAGAAACGGAACTCCTTTGACCTGCCCCGGAGAAATCGGCTATGAAACAGCCCTGGCCGTCTTGACAACAAATAAAGCTGTTGAATCACCGAGGCAGATCAGATTTCAAAAAGACCAGTTCAAAGCATGAGACAAAAATCCATACAAATCGGGATCCTGCTCTTTTTATTACTCGGGCTTTCTCAAGCTCCCGCACAGGAAAAGCAAAAAATTCCCTGGGACGGCAACAGAACGGTCCCCGTGCATAATATCCCTTTAAAGGACGAATTCAATGAAGCAATCATTCCCACAGAGTCTTTTCCCCTTCCTTATTCTTCCAGATACACATGCGCGCCCTGTCATGTGTACAGCCAGATCAGCCAGGGGCTTCACTTCAATGCTGTCTCTTCAGACAAAGACGGAAGACCGGGAGAACCATGGATATGGGTTGACAGGGATACGGGAACGGCAATCCCTCTCTCCTACCGGAACTGGCCGGGAGTCTTCCATCCTGAGGAACTGGGCTTGACTTTCTGGGAATTCATCCTGCTTTTCGGAAGGCATATGACCGGTGGAGGCATCGGAGAGCCGGCCGTGGATGAGAGAAGCCCTGAGTCAAGATGGGACGTGTCCGGGACACTGGAGATCAACTGTCTCGCCTGCCACAATAATTCCAGAAAACAGAGCCACAGTGAATGGGCTTTCCAAATACTCCGTCAGAACTTTCGCTGGGCAGCTGTCGCTTCTTCCGCCCTGGGAGAAGTGGGAGGCATGGCTTCCAGACTGTCGGGAACATGGGATATCTATGACGGGCCTAATCCTGATGACACCGAATATGCCATTGCCCCTTATGTCCGGTACGACAAGACCCAGTTCAACAGCAAACACGAGGTGTTCTTTGACCTCAACCACAAACCCGATGACGAACGCTGTCTTGCCTGTCACTCTGTTTCCCCCGCTTCGCAAAGCCAGTTCCTGGCAGAAAGCGATGTGCACACCGCAGCCGGCATCCAATGCGCGGACTGTCATAGAAACGACATATCGCATGCCATGATAAGAGGTTATGAGGGGGAATCCGAGCAATATGGAAAGCAGTCTGCTTCTGATTTCACATGCCGCGGCTGTCATTTAAAAGAAAAAGAATCACAAAAACAGGGTGTCTCTTCCGGCCGTTTGGGAGCTCCTTATCCCATCCATAAAAAAATCCCCCCGATCCACATAGAAAAACTCTCCTGCACCGCATGCCACTCAGGACCCCTTCCAAAAAAACATTTAACACGGGTAAAGACCTCGCGGGCCAACCGCCTGGGCATCTACGGTATAGCGCGCTGGGACATGGACTTTCCTTCTGTTAAGGAACCTGTGTTTCAAAGAGACTCAAACGGCAGGCTGGCTCCAAACCGCTTAGTCTGGCCCAGTTTCTGGGGACGCCTTGAGGGAGAAGAGATCAGTCCTCTGAGGCCTGACACTGTAAAAGAGGCAGCCGGTCCTATCCTCTATCCGGAATCAGAGGCTGTTGAGATATTATCCGCGCTCTCCCTTATCCCTGATATTGAAGCCACTCCGGTCTTTGTCTTTTCCGGAAGGGTCTATGAATTAAACTTTGACAGAGGACTGGATGCCTCCGATTATAGCGGGGAGATGCCTGAAATAAAATTATTCTGGGCACTCAAAAAAAATAATTCCCTGTCTCCTCTTATTTCTGAGTTTGACAGGGAATCAGATCCCCTTGACAGGGACATAGAATACAGGATCCAAGATACTCTGGAAGCTTTAAATAATATCAAAAAGCAGCCTTATGAGCCGGCCCTGATTTACGGAAACAAGGTCTATCAAATATCCGAAGGATACTTTGAAACAAAGGAATGGAATGAGGAAGCACAGGACAGCCCGAGACTCTGCTGGCTAAAAGACAATGAGATAAAAAACCTGGTTTCCGAGTTCAATCTGAATGCCATTAAGGAAACTGTGGGTTACCCCGAACTTCTCACTGAGGAGCAGGTGAAGAAAATCCTCACAGCCCTTTCTGAAGCCAATGCCTTAAAAGATTTGGAAACGAACAAAGAATATGTTTATATATCCAACGGAAAGATGTTCCGGATCAACCGGCAGGGTTTTCTGGAAGCATCCGAGCATCCGGCTGCGGAACCGGTTTTATGGCCCCTGGCTCATCAAGTAAGGCCTGTCCAGCAGTCCCTTGGAATCAACGGATGTGCAGACTGCCACTCATGGGATTCGAATTTTTATTTCGCTGATGTAACGGCTTCGGGCCCTTTAAAGACAAAAAATTCGGTTGAGCGCTCCGCTCATTCCTTTATGGGATTGGGTGGTCTTTATCAAAAAATATTCGGCCTTTCGTTTTATGCCCGTCCTTTTTTAAAGGCCATTCTCTTTATCGCCGCGCTTTTCCTGGGATCTATCCTTATCATAATGTTTGTAAAAACTCTGGGCTTTCTCACAGGCCTGCTCGAGAAAAGGAGATAAATCCACATGTTCTCGATCGTAAGTTCCGCTTTCTTTATTTTGGTGGCCGCTTTCCTGATATACTTCAGTTACACAAAACAGAGAGAGGTAGATAAAGAAAGCCCGGATAAAAAGCAAGTCCTAAATTTTTCAAGCTGGCTTATCAAAGGATTCCGTTCTTTTTTTAAAACTTCTCTTAAGGACCGGATAAAAAAAATCGACCGGAAATATCTCATTTCAGAACGATCCATAACCGAAAAAATTATCTGGGGAGGCCTTGTGCTCAGTTTCCTTTATCTTTTCCTGAGCGGATTCTTTTTCTCCCTCTTCAGTCTGCGCCGGATGTTCGGCATCCCCCTTCTGTTTCATATCGTGCTTGGCGGCCTCTTTGCCGTGCTTCTCTGTGTTTGTTTGTTTCTCTCTGCCAAAAAATTTAGCTTCCCATCATTCAGCTTCGAAAATATCCTCTTCTGGGTATTTATGTTATCCGGCCTTTTTCTTGCCGGTACCTCCTTATGCATGATGCTCCCCCTCTTTACGTACCGAACACAGCTTTTCCTCTTCGAGCTTCACAGATACAGTGCGCTCGCAGCGACTCTGAGCTCTGTCCTTTTTCTGTACACGGCTTTCTCAAAAAATGAAAAAAGAAAAAATCGGGGATAAGTCCGTTCTCCGTTTTTCCCACGAGGCCATGGGAACCCTTTTTGAAATCCTTCTAACTGATAGAGACGAAGGTTACGCCCGGCAGGTCTCACAGGCTGTTTTTACGGAAATAGACAGATTAGAACACCTTCTCTCCCGTTTCAATCCAAGCAGTGATATAGGGCAAATAAACAATCTCAAACCTGGGCAGTCCTGTGCTGTCGACGTGGATGTGTTTGAATGCCTTCAAAAAGCTTCCCGTATCCAGCATGAAACCGGGGATGCCTTTGCCATAAATTACGCTTCCCCTCTGCGAAACCTAAAGGAGCAAAAAACAGCCGGCCTCCCTTTAAAGATGTTCTTTTCCCCGGGGAGATTTAATATAACCTTTGAAAAAAGAGAGGATTTCTCAGGAACAGAAAGCCTTATGATCGATCTGGGAGGCATCGGTAAGGGTTTTGCCCTGGACAAAGCCGCGGAACTGTTGCAGGACTGGGATGTCTCCGAAGCCCTGCTCCACGGAGGCACCAGTACGGCACTGGCCGTAGGAGCTCCCAGGGGTAAGAAAGGGTGGGCCATAGGCGTCACAGGTTGTGAGGACAGCTCTTTTGCTCTCGGGAAAATCATGGTCAAGAACCGCGCTGTCAGCGGTTCGGGAAAACAGGTAAAAGGGGAACACATCATCGACCCCAGAACAGGAGCCCCTGCCTCAGGTCATGAGGCCGCATGGGTTTCTCATCCCTCCGCAGCCACAGCCGATGCCCTGTCCACGGCTTTTATAGTGATGAATTCACTGGAATTCAAGACATTCTGCCTTAAAAACAAGCAGGTCTGGGCCGCTGTGTTAACAAATGACGGGCACTGTAAAATTTTTAATCAAAATAGTATATAATGCTTTTTAAAGGAGTTCATCATGATAAAAAAAATCTGTTTATCCCTTTTCACAGTGATCCTCTTTCTGTCCTTTTCCGGAGTCACAGACTTATCCGGTGAGGTAAGACAGGATGAAAAAGAAGTCCTGGAACTGGAGCTTCCCAAACCCATGTTCGTGGGGACACCCACCAATATCCGCACGCCAAATCTTGAGAAGGTAACAGGAAAAAGGCGGGGGCCGTTTTACGTTCCCACAGGCACCAAGCTCCTTTCTCTCGATAAATCCGTGACCTCAAGCGATATGATGCCCATCATAGGAGAGCTCGAATATGTGACAGACGGAGAAAAATCAGGAGAAGCCGGTTATTATGTGGAACTCGGTCCGGGTTCCCAGTACGTTCAGATAGACCTGGGCGCCTCTTACACTCTCCATGCCCTAGTTGTGTGGCATTATCACAGCCAAGCCCGGGTGTACAGAGATGTGGTGGTGCAGGTAAGTGATGACCCTGATTTTATATCCGAAGTCAAAACTGTCTTCAATAACGACCATGACAACTCTTCCGGACTGGGGATAGGAAGGGACAAGGAATATATTGAGACCAATGAAGGACGGCTCATCGATCCAAGGGGAGTCAGCGGGCGGTATGTGCGGCTTTACAGCAGCGGCAACACATCCAATGATATGAACCATTATGTTGAAGCGGAGGTCTACGGCACTGAGGTGAAATGAGCAAAAAATTTTTTGCCGGCCTGTTTGCCCTTATAGTGCTTCTGGGATCGTTCCTTCGCTTCTCTAAACTCGATCTGCGGCCCATACATCATGATGAGGCGAATCAGGCTGTCAAATTCGGCGCACTTCTTGAAAAAGGAGAGTACACATACGATCATTTTGACCACCACGGACCTTCTCTCTATTATTTGACACTCCCTGTAGCCCTGGCCTTTACAGGAAAGGACTTTGCCGATCTCAATGAGAGCACACTCCGTTTTCTGCCGGCCCTCTTCGGATCAGGACTCCTTCTTCTCCTTCTTCTTCTTAAGGACCGATTGGGCTCAAAAGCGGTTCTGTTTTCAGCTCTTTTTCTAAGCCTTTCTCCCATAATGGTTTTTTTCAGCCGCTTTTACATTCAGGAAATGCTTCTCGCCTTTTTTACCCTCGGATTTATCCTATCTTTATGGCTGAGCCTGGATACAAAAAAAGCCTACTGGGCTGTGACAGCCGGATTCATGGCCGGCTTGATGTTTGCCACCAAGGAGACCTCTCTTATCCTCTTTGCTTCCCTGCTCGGAGCACTCATTCTTTTAAAGTTTTTCTACCCCTCCGGTTCACAGAGCAAACACATCTTCCATTTCCTCCCTCCCCGGAATATCCTTTTTTTTCTTGGCGCTGCCTTTTCCGTCTGGCTTCTCTTTTATTCCTCCTTTTTTCACAATATGAACGGACTCTGGGACTCTATCCGTTCTTTAGGAATCTATTTCAGGCGCGCCGGCGAGGCCGGAGCGCATGCGCATCCCTGGTACTACTATCTCAAAATGCTGGCCTTTTCCCGATACGGCAACGGGCCTTTGTGGAGCGAGGCTCTGGTCCTGATCTCTGCCCTCATAGGAAGTGTCTCCGCATTTACCAAAAGGGCAAAAACGCGTGCTGATGCCGCTTTTATCCGCTTTGTCTTTTTCTATACCATCCTTTCCACTCTTATTCTTTCAGTCATTTCATATAAAACTCCCTGGAACATCATTCCCTTTTATCTGGGAATGCTGGTCCTCGCCGGATGCGGGATCTCCTTCCTTATGGACTTATGCCAGCAAGCCTGGCTTAAGTCAGCTGCCTTGACCCTGATTCTCATCGGGATTCTTCATTTGGGCTGGCAGAGCTGGAGAGCCAATTTTGTCTATTACGCAGATGTCCGGAATCCCTATGTCTATGCGCAAACCAGTACGGACTTTCTCAACTTGATCCGGAGAATAAACCATATCGCAGACGTCAATCCGGAGCACGAGAACATGCTGATCAAAGTGATCGCCGATCCTCATCTTATATGGCCTCTTCCCTGGTATCTCCGAGAGTTCAAACGGGTGGGTTACTGGACAGAAACCGAAGAGGCGGGGCCCATCGAAGGGACACCTGTTATAATCAGCTCAGTGGAGCAAACAGAACGCATGGGGCCTCTGATACGGGGCCGTTATCTGTCCGAATTTTACGGATTGCGTAATGAAGTGCTGCTGTCCGTCCATATAAGGCTTGATCTTTGGGACCGTTTTCTCGAAAACAGACACTGAAATGACTGAACTTTCAATCGTGATCCCGGCTTTCAACGAAGAGAACAAAATAAAAATAGATGTGGAGGAAGCCGCCTTTTTTCTAAAAGGACATTTCACAAAGGGAGAAGTCATTGTCGTGGATGACGGAAGCCGTGACCACACTGCTGCCGCTGCATCCAAAGCTGAAACAGGTCCCTCGGTCGAAGTAAAAGTCATCCGGCTCGAGAAAAACAAAGGCAAAGGCTTTGCAGTAAAAACAGGAATACTGGCATCCAAAGGCGACATCGTTCTTTTCGCGGACAGCGGAACCTGTATTCCCTATAAAAACGCCCTTCTCCCTATCAAAAAAATAAAGGCCGGAGAGGTGGATATCGCCCTGGCCTCTCGCTGCGCTAAGGGCACGGTTATCCGCAGAAACCGCCCTCTTCCCAGACGCATCCTTTCTAGACTTTTTCACTGGGCAGCGGTTTTGATAGCCGGCCTTCCCAGAACAATCACAGACTCTCAATGCGGATTTAAAATCTACAAGGGAGACGCCGCGAGAAAGCTCTACGGCCAGTGTGTGCTCCACGGTTTTCTCTTTGACCTGGAGATCCTGATCAGGGCTCTCAGACAAGGCACCAGCATCACTGAATTTCCTGTGGAATGGACCTGCGACCCGGACTCCCGTTTGCACCCGGCTTCTGAAGCCGGAGAGGTGCTCAGAGACCTCTTTAAGGTAAGGAAAATCGGCAAAAAAGAGGAATCCTAAGTTTGACAGAGCTTTCTTCTTATGTATATGATGGGTGATAAATTCACTCAGGGAATGGGAATTTTATGAGATGGAGTGAAAATCAACAGCAACAAAAAAACCAAATTATTATCTTTCAAGATGCGCCTGATGCCTGAAAGCACGCCGGAAGAGCGCCGTGCCATTTTGATGGGCTGAGGGGCCGAAGAGGAGGAGAGTTTGAAACAAGAAGCGCAATTTAAAGCCTACAGCTATCGTTGGGTGGTCCTTCTTGCCTTTGTCATCATTGCGGTCATGACCCAAGTCCTCTGGATCACTTTTGCTCCTATTACGAGCGCGGCAGCACAGTTCTACCACACTTCCGACCTTATGATCGGCCTGCTGTCGGTGAGCTTCATGATCGTCTTTATTTTTGTTTTCTTTCCTTCGGCGTACGTGATCGATACCTGGGGTTTCAAAAAGGCCGTCGGCATCGGTGCTATCCTTACCGCAGTATTCGGCCTCAGCCGTGGGATATTCGCCTCAAACTTCACCCTTGTCCTTATCTCTCAAATCGGGATCGCCATCGGCCAGCCCTTTGTCATCGGTGCCATTACTAAAATTGCCGCCCGCTGGTTTCCGATCGAGGAGCGAGCGACAGCTTCTGGATTCGGCACACTGGCCCTCTATCTCGGCCCTCTGCTGGCCATGCTTATCACGCCGTTGCTAGTCCTCCGTATCGGGATAGTCAGAATGCTGTTAGCCTACGGGATCGTCTCAGCCGCCGCTGCCGCCTTTTTCCTTCTCGTGGCCCGCGAGCATCCTCCAACGCCCGCAGGACCGGATGAGCGCGCCTTGATGCTCGACGGCTTAAAGTCCATGCTCCGGCAGCGCGACTTCATTTTTCTCATGATCATCTTTTTCGTCGGGCTGGGCCTGTTCAACAGCGTCTCGACCTGGATCGAAGAAATCGTCCGGCCTCGAGGTTTTTCCATCTCTCAGGCCGGAATGCTCGGCGGGTTGATGCTCTTGGGCGGAATCATCGGTGCTGTCATTATCTCCATCATTTCCGATCAATCCCGCCGTCGCAAGCCGTTCATCCTTATGGCACTCATTGGCCTTATCCCTGGCTTGATGGGAATGACGTATTTAACCAGCTACTGGTTGCTGCTTCTATCGGGTTTTGCTTTTGGATTTTTCCTGCTCAGCGCTGGGCCGGTCGGCTTTCAGTACGGCGCAGAGCTCACACATCCCGCTCCTGAAGGCACATCGAATATTCTGCTTCTTGTGGTGGGACAGATCTCGGGCATCATATTCATCTTTGGCATGGATGCGCTCAAAGCGCCTGCCAGCGGAGAGATGACAGCATCCCTCCTCATCCTGGCAGGACTTGCTGTTATTTGCATCGTTCTGGCTGCCATGATCCGCGAATCGCCTGTGCACAAGCGTTAATTATGGGGTCGGACCAAGCTATATTGTTGATATTACTATATTTGATGTTATTTTAGGGCCTATTTTAAACGTTATTTGGCACTTTTTGGGCCCAAAAAAGCCTAAATAAGCCCATTTAATAATCAATATTGATTCTCTCCTCTACTTCTCTTAAAGGGCTGTTTTTGGGGGGCAAAAATCCCTTTTAAGAGGATAAAAATGTATTAATTTCCATCTAATTTATTGTTAATAAATAATTTACTACGGTCCGTCCCCTATAAATTGCCACGGTCCGTCCCCTATAAATTGCGGATCCAGATGTTCCTGTAGCGAACGGGATTTCCGTGGTCCTGAAGCGATAGAGGGAGTTTCTCCTGATGAGCTTTGTAAGGAGGCCTTTTTTTCCACGCTGTAGGGCCTGTCAGCACGACATCATGATGGATGCAAACATGGTTGTGAAACACGGTCATGCGGGCCGGCTCCTGCAATTGCCCGTTCTCATCGAAACGGGGAGCCACAAAGATAATATCAAAACACTGCCATTCTCCAGGAGGACGGCACACATTAACCAGAGGAGGATACTGCCCGTACACAGCTCCGGCCATGCCGTCCGCATAGGTCGTGTTTTCATAGTTATCCAGCACCTGCACTTCATAAATCCCCATTAAGAAAACACCGCTGTTTCCACGGCCTTGATCTTCTCCGGATACTTCAATAGGGGATGCCCACTCAATATGGAGCTGGCAGGTTCCAAATCCTTCTTTTGTCTGGATGGAACCTGTTTTTTTTACGACTTCCATATATCCGTTTTCCACCTTCCACTGGGCCTCGTTTCCTTTACTGTCCTCCCATTGGGAAAGGTTTTCCCCGTCAAACAGAACTTCCGCATCTGAAGGCGCTGGAACAGGAAGAATCGAAGGGCCCGGGTCCACAACCGGAGGCAAAGGCCTGTCTTTGTCGTGTATTTTCCACTTTTTTACAGAAGCCATTTCCGAACTCACTTTTTCACTCTCCTGACAGTTAATGACAATAAACAGAAAAAAAACAGAAACCAACAGCAAAAAACCCACTGCTTTTTTCATGATCAGCTCCTTTTGGCTTACAGGGACCAACCTTTTCGGTATTCTGTATGGAGAAAACTGTTGGCTTCCGGAAGGTTTTTGAATTCCATTTTCTTCCCGTCCCATTCCAGCTTGGTATTTTTTGCCTTTGTGGCTACCGCCACATTCCCCAGCAGCATGACTTCAGTCAAGGTTCCTGAGTATGAGAAGTCTGTGGTGGATTTTTCGCCTTTTTTAATGGCTTCCACCCATTCTTCATGGATGCCCGGAGAGCGCGGAATGGTCTTTTCCGGTCTCTTGTATTCCTGCATCTTGGATTCCGGAATGATGCGCGGATTGTTCCCATAGGTGCTGTACATCAACATTCCTTTATCGCCCACAAACAATCCTCCGCCTCCGGAGTCGCCCATCATTCGTCCGTTTTCGAGTTCAGCCGGTCTGGGAGGCATGATCCCTCCGTCATGCCATTTGAGGGTAACAGGCGGCATTTTTCCCCGGGCCGGAAATTCATAAGTCACCACCTCAGCAACAGGATAGGAATCCTTGGTGAATGCAGAGGAACTGGCCTGAACAGATGTGGGGTGCCCCAGCTTCAGGGCCCAAAAGGGGTGGTCCAGTATATGGGCTCCCATATCTCCCAGAGCTCCTGTTCCGAAATCCCACCATCCTCTCCAGCTAAAAGGATGATAAGCCGGATTATACGGCCTGTAAGAAGCCGGTCCCAGCCATATATCCCAGGCCAATTCATCAGGAACAGGAGGCGTGTCTTTGGGAGCATCGATGCCCTGAGGCCATATGGGCCGGTTTGTCCAGCAGTGGACTTCCCTGACATCGCCTATGGCTCCGTCCCAGATCCATTCATTGATCAGACGGCCTCCTTCTCCGGCGTGACCCTGGTTGCCCATCTGGCTGACGATGCCTGCTTTTTTAGCAGCTTGAGCCAGCAGCCTTGCTTCTTTTATGGTGTGGGTCAAAGGCTTTTGAACAAAGACGTGCTTTCCTCTTTTTATGGCACTCATGGCGATCACAGCATGGGTATGATCCGGCGTCGTAACCGTAACCGCATCGATGTTTTTCTCTTTATCCAGAAGCACCCGGAAATCCTGATACTTGTTTGCCTTCTCATACATTGACTTTTGTTCAGGAGTGTTATGTTCCGAGCCCAGGAATTTGGCCATTTCCCTGTTATCCACATCACACAAAGCCACAATATTTTCCGTGCTCACGCTGCGTATATCAGAAGAGCCTTTTCCTCCCACTCCGATGCTGCCTATATTTAAGGTGTCACTGGGTGCTTTGTATCCGGTTCCTCCCAGGACATGACGGGGAATGATCATAAACCCTGCGGCAGTGACCGCACTGCGTCCTATGAATTCTCTCCTGGTTAATGTTTCTTTTGATTCACTTTTTTCTTTCTTTTTTTTCATAATCACCCTTCTTTCATCTAAAATTCTATAGATTGAATTTACCTGTACTATTCACAAGTCGATGTTGCTGCAGGTGCGAGGTACAGGGTGCGAAGCTGTGGTCCTTCACCGCGAGTACCCTGTAACAAAGCAGATACAGCGAAATCGGCTTGCCTATATGGTAAAAAAATGGCGATTAAAATGAAAGTAAAAACAAACAAAAACATTTCAATTGTCATTTTTTTAAAAGCATTTATATCCTTGAAAGCAAATCAAAAAAATACTCATCGCCATTTTTTAATGAATAGGTCAAGTTTAATGATAACTATAATATATATAGTTT
The DNA here is from genome assembly GCA_964611275.1 of uncultured Eubacteriales bacterium. Lineage (GTDB taxonomy): Bacteria > Acidobacteriota > Aminicenantia > Aminicenantales > Aminicenantaceae > WJMT01. The sequence goes on along the minus strand of CAZSZS010000163.1, from coordinate 8,613 downwards.
AAAAAGCTCGAGTCAACAAAATTATCATATCTATCAAACAAAAAATCTGTTATAAATAGGGCCAGGTGCGATGACTCTAAAAAGGAATGAAGCCGGGCTAGCTCTGGGCAGCGGTGCGGTCAGAGGCTATGCCATTTTCCCTGTTATCCACAGAATAAAAAAAGAAGGCATCAACATAACAGCTGTGAGCGGTTCCAGCATCGGAGCCCTGATAGGGGCTTATTATGCCCTCCACGGAGAGGCTGACACGCTCCTGAAACATGCTGCAAAATTAAAAAAAAAAGACTGGTTAAAACTCGTTGATCCCAATAAACCCAATATTTCCATCATCAAAGGAGAAAAAATAAAAAAATTTCTCACAAACCATTATTATGGAGACGCAACCTTTAAAGACACCAAGGTCCCTCTGGTTGTATGCGCCACTGACCCGATTAAGAGAAAAAGCGTGTATCTCGACAAAGGAAAAATCATTGATGCGGTCATGGCATCTATATCTATTCCCGGGATCTTTCCTCCTTTTAAAATCAGAAACCGGTTGTTCATTGACGGAGGAATCCTTGATCCTGTTCCGGTCAAACCTCTCAGAGACATGGGAATAAAAAAAATCGTGGGCATAAATCTTATGGGATATATAGAGCCGAATCCGGCAAAGGATATGGACCTCATCTCTTCCCTCTTGAACACGTCTTATATGATGATGGAAAAAATCTCAAAAAGAGAGGGAAATAAAAAACTCTTTATACTCGAGCCGAAATTCATTCCAGACCCTCCCCATATGCTTTCCTTCTATAAATGGAAGGACAAGCACAAAATCGGTCAGGAACTTATAGACGCAAAGATAACCGAACTAACGGCCTGGCTTAAAAAGTAAAAAAAGTCAGGCTAATTAAGCCCTCTCTTCTCCAGCAGGTACTTTACATCAGGCTCTTTTCCCCTAAAGTTCATGTACAGTATCATGGGATCCTGGGTTCCGCCTTTTTTAAGAACATTGGTTCTAAACGAAAGCGCTGTTTCCTTATCAAAAAGGCTGGTCTCCTTAAAGGCATGAAAAGCATCGCAGTCAAGGACTTCAGACCAAATATAGCTGTAGTACCCGGAGGCATATCCTCCTGAAAAGATATGCTGGAAATAAGGAGTCCTGTACCGCACCACGATCTCCGGAATCATTCCGATCTTCTCCATGGACTTGTCTTCAAATTCCAAAGCATCGTGTTCCACAGGCTCGGACAACGTATGCCAATCCATATCCAGCAGGGAGGCTGCGACGTATTCCACAGTGATAAACCCCTGATTGAAATGCCCGGCTTTTTCGATCTTATCGACCAATTCCTGCGGGATCGGCTCTCCGGTCTCATAGTGTTTGGCGTAGATCTTCAGCACATCGGGTTCCGCTGCCCAGTGCTCCATAATCTGAGAGGGGAGCTCTACAAAATCCCTGGAAACAGAAGTGCCGGAGAGTTTCGGGTAAGTGCAGTCGGAAAGCAGCCCGTGGAGTGCGTGTCCGAACTCATGGAAAAGGGTTGCCGCCTCATCAAATGTCAGAAGAGCGGGGCTTTCGCCGCTGGGCTTGGTGAGATTCAAATTGTTCGTTACAATAGGAGTGGTCTCTTTTCCTTCCAGCCTGTACTGCTTCCGGAAACTGTTCATCCATGCTCCGCCTCTCTTTGAAGCCCGGGAATAATAATCGGCAAAAAAGACCCCGATATGGGACCCGTCTGCTTCTTTGACTTCAAATACTTTTACATCCGGGTGGTATGTTGGCAAGTCAGTCCTTTCAACAAACTGGATCCCGTAAAGCTGATTGGCTACATAAAAGGCTCCTTCTCTCACATTGTTCAGTTCAAAATAAGGTTTAGTCATCTCGTCAGATAGATCGAATTTTTTCTTTTTTAATTTCTCTGCATAATACCACCAGTCCCAAGGCTCAAGTTTAAAATCTTTACCTTCCTCATATATCAATTCCTGAAGCTCGCTGCTTTCCTGCTTAGCCTTTTCCAGAGCGGGCTCCCAAATCTTGAGCAGTAGGTCATACACATTCTCCGGCTTCTTGGCCATGTTTTCTTCAAGCACATAGTGCGCATGCGTTTCATATCCGAGAATATGAGCCCTTTTTACCCGGAGGAAAGCGATCCGGGATGCGATGGCCCTGTTGTCCAGTTCATCACCGTTGTTGCCTTTGTTTATATAAGCTTTGAAAATTTCTTCTCTCATCTCCCGCTTTTCCGAATAGGTCAAAAACGGAGTGATGCTTGACCTGTGAAGAGTAAACACCCATTTCCCGTCATGGCCTCTGTCTTTGGCTGCATTGGCAGCTCCGTCAATCACAGATTGGGGAAGGCCGGCCAGGTCGTCCTCGCTCTCTATAACCAATTCATAACGGTTGTTTTCCTTTAGCACATGCTGACCGAACTTCATAGTGAGATTTGAGAGCTCTTCGTTGATTTTTCTTAATTCAGCTTTGTCTTCCTCGCTCAGATTGGCACCGCCCCGGACAAAATCCAGATAGTATTTCTCAAGAAGAGTGGCCTGTTCCTCAGTCAGATCAAGCTCCTCTTTCCTGTCATAAACCGTTTTGATGCGCTGGAATAGCGCTGCGTTAAACAGGATATCATCCCCGTGATTGGATAAAAGAGGCGTGACCTGCTCGTCAATTTTCTGCATCTCATCATCTGTCATGGATCCGTTCAGCACATTGAAGACGCTGGACACTTTCCTCAGAAGAGTTCCGCTTTCTTCCAGAGCTTCAATGGTGTTCTCAAACGTGGGTTCGCTCTGGTCGGCCACAATGGCCTCAATATCTCCTTTTTCCTGTTCAATGCCCTTTTGAAAAGCAGGAAGGTAATGCTCCTTGCTGATCTGGTCGAACGGAGGAACCTCAAATTCAGTTCTCCATTCGCTAAAAAACGGGTTCTTTTCCTGTTTGGCGCAGGTAACCGCACAGAGACATGCGATTATGACCATAATTATCACCTTCTTCATTTTTTTCTCCTTTATAAAATTGGGGGGAAATACCATGAATACATTATATTCATTATATTTATTTGAATTATTTTATCAAATCCTCATTTTTTTGCTTTGGAATCCCTCATTTCCTCTATATAATCCAAAATCCGCTCTCTTTGATACTCATCCTCAATGAGCAGTAACACTTTCTCCAGAAGCGGCACCACTTCATCTCCTGAAAGCCCGCTGTGAAGAGGCTCGGGCAGGGCGATTTTTACCATCACTTCTGCCGCCTTTTCCCTCAGCTCCTCATCTTCCAGAAAAAAAGCCGCCTCTATCATAGAACCAAGGGTTTTTATCTCTCCCAGGCCTGAAAGGAAGAGTCTTTTCTCTTCTACTTCCTGCGGGATGTCTTCGGCTCTTTGCATCATGGCTAATTTTTCTCCTCCATCCAGTGCAGATTCAGTGACAATCCGAATATAAGACCTGAGCGCCAGATATCTGAATTTTTTATCCGTGTTCTCCCTGCTTATGGCGAGCAGTTCTTCGGCTGCTTCGATTCCTTCCCACTGCACCAGAGCAGAGAAAGCTTCCAGGCTTAATTCAGGATAGCTACTCTGCCGCGCCTCTAAAACAGCGCTTAGGGCTTTTTCCCCCCCGATTTCTGAAAGAGGCCTGAGAAAGAGCATCTTTTCGGCTTCCTCTGATTCAGTCAAGGCATTGAGAATCTTCTCAGCACGTATCTCAGGAGCCTCAATAAAACCACAGGCAGACTGAAGTGCATTTTGGAGCCAAAGTATCTCTTTGTTATCATCCGTTTGCCTCAGCAGATCAATGAGCATTGAAATATCGTCCTCATCCACAATATTCTCCAGGCTCAAAAGAGCCACCCTTCTTAAATCCTCATCTCCGCCTGTAAGCTGAGATAGAACCAGATCGACACAGTCAAACGCACATTTTTCTGAGATCACCTCCATTAGCGCCTTGCGGGCCTCTACAGGCATTTCTCCAAATCTTGTTTTTATTTCCGGAATAACGGCTTCAGCCTTAAAGCCAAGAAGCGCCTGTTTGACAATCTGTATCTCCTCATCTTCACCCAACTGTAAAAATTCGAATAAATCTGAAACCGCCTTGTCCCCTTCTACAACGCACAACGGCATCACAGCTGCCATTCGAATGATCTGGATTTCACTGTGGAGTTTACTGCGGAAAAAAGGAGCCAGTGACCTGTCACCTGTTTTTCCCAGCATGGTCAGGATTTCGGCCTGCACTTCGGGAGACACTTCCTCTGTTTTCCGTATCCAACTCTCCTTCATTTCAGCACTGTACAGGTTCAAAGACAGTTCAAGAGCTTTCTGGCGCAACTCCACACTCTTGCTCCCCGCAGCTTCCATAAGGTCATCCATGGCCATTTCCCGGGAAATGGTTACAAGCAGGTCCAGAGCAAAACACGTGACCTGGCTTTCATCTCCTGCCGTATAACCGGCTATCATATCCCTGCAAATATGCGTGCTCACCTCTTTATAACCAGCCTCTGCGAGGCGGCTTACATAAAGAAGATAAACAAGGGGCGCTTTTGTCCTTTCATACACGGACGACCTGATCCTTGACCTGCCCATCAAATCCATACACAAAGGATCCCCGATATTTGCCAGGGCATAGAGTGACACTCTACGGAGATCCTTGTCCTGGTTCGAAATATACGGCGCTATTTTTTTTACTGCTTTCCTGCTGCGGAGTTCACCCAGAGCTTTGATCACTGTGATGAGACGATCACCTGAAACAGAATCCAGGGATTTAAGCAAAGCCTTTTCCGCTCTTTCTGACCCTACAGAAATCAGGGCTCTGGCCGCAGGTTCACACAGGTCCCTGTCAGTCAAGTACCGGGCCACAGGTCTTACTGTCTCTCTTTTTCCTAAAAGCTGAAGCTGACCGAGGATAAATCCCTTTGTGTTTTTATCTTTTACCAAGTCTAAGGATTTAATAAAGGCCTTGGAAACCAAAAATCGGTCATCCTCTCTCAAAAGCCTTGCTGTTGAGACCGCCAGGCCATGAACCGCATATTCCGCTCTAGTTTTTTTTGTTTTTTCACCGCTCTCAAGCATCAAACACAATTCGATGATCCCGCCTTTGCCGAGCGCCAAGATGTCCAAAGTCAATTCTTCCATTTCTTCGGAACTTCCAGCAGGAAATCCAGCCAGAATAACATTTATGTTTTCCTTGAACTCCCTGTTGACTGTCGATCCATATACAGTGGCTGTTAAAAAAAAGAGGGCTAAAAGAACGGACAATGTTTTTGTTCGTCTTCTCATCTGCGCATTTCCGGTTTGTACAGAAAGCATTACATATGCCATGGCGCCCTCATAGGTTGACGGAGAAGCCTGTCGGCCTGCGGGTCTCCAATAAAGCACTGCTTATCAGGATCAAACCTCAGAGGCCTTCCTAAACGCACGGCGATCTTGCTGAGATTCACAAGCGTGCAGGACCGGTGCCCGTTTGCCTCATTCAAAGCAAATTTGTTTCTCTTTCTGACAGCATTTGAAAAATCCGTTTCCTGCAGCTCAGGGTCAGGAAGCCGGGCTGATCTTTGTTTGAAATTCAATATATCTGATTGAATGCCCCTGAATATTTTTCCTTCAGGCCCTTCAACAAAAGGGGCTTTTTTATCCCTGTTTTCTCCATCCAGGATGATCTGACACCCGTCCGCATATTTCAGCTCGATTCTCCGCCAAGTCAGGCAGGCATCAGGATGCTGCTGAGCGCAGTCAGCCTCAATTTCAACGGGGCTGGTCCCGTCTTTCTCAAGAATGTACTGCACCGGGTCAAGGTAGTGCATTCCCATATCTCCAAGGCCTCCTCCGTCATAATCCCAGTAACCCCGGAAAGTGGTATGGACCCTGTGAGGGTGGTAAGGCTTCAAAGGAGCAGGCCCGAGCCAAAAGTTATAATCAAGCTCCTTTGGTATGCGCTGTGTCTCTAAGTCTGTCCTTCCCTTCCAGTAAAACTTCCAATCAAAACCTGTTACACCGCTCACCGTCACTTTCAAAGGCCAACCCAACATCCTGTTCATCACTGCTTTTTTAACGGGACGCACCGTGGAACCCAAAGCATAAAAGGGATCTCTGAATCTGAACCAGGTGTTTACCCTAAATATCCGCCCGTTCTTCTGAACGGCCCGGACGACTTCTTTCCCCTCTTCTATGGTGCGGGTCAGAGGCTTTTCACACCAGATGTCTTTTCCTGCTTCAGCAGCAGCCTTGGATATCAGGCCATGCCAGTGGGGAGGTGTGGCTATATGGACGATATCTATATCGCTTCTTTCCAGTACCTCACGAAAATCCTTATACCCTTTCACATCCGGCCCCGACATGTCTAACGCACGTTTCAGGTGATTCTCATCCACATCACAAACAGCCATCAGCCTTGCTCCAGGGTAGCTCAAATGGGCTCTTCCCATCCCCCCCACGCCTATGACCGCTTTGGTCAGTTGATCACTCGGGGGAATGATTCCCTTCCCACCCAAAACAACCCTGGGGACGATGACAGCTGCCGCCGCAGTCTGGATTCCTTTTTTTAAAAAATGTCTGCGGCTGACCGATCTGTCTTTATCTGACATTTCTCCTCCGGATGATTATCCAAGACCAATTTTACTGTAAAGGCAAAAAAAATCAATGATTGAAATTCAGGTGTGGCCTGTGCTCCCTTCAGATTTTTAACGCCATTCTTCGAACTTTGTTCTCGGCTGCTGCGCAACTCCCAACAAACGCTAGGAGGGGAACGGGCAAGGGATTCGTCACCCGTTCGATCCCCCAGCGAGGAATCTCTCTCCCATTCGGGCTTCGCTCTCCTCAAATGAGGAACCATGCCCGCTCAGCCCTCATAGTGGATTCCTCATCCCATGCCCTTCTTCCCAAGCACAACCATGACTCGTGAATAGCAAGGATCACCTTCCTGCATCAGAAGGCTAAGTCTTCAATGTCGCCACGTCCACACCTGAATTTCCTAGAGTAAAAAAGCATCCCTTGTGAGATTTTACGGTTATAATCTTGAATTAATAAAGAAAAAAAAATATTATGAGAGGGCCGATAACTTGACCTGAATGATGAACGAGTCAAGAACGTCGACATTTTTTCATGAATAGTTCAGGTTGAAAATTAAAGGAGAAGGAAATGAAAAGAATATACGCAGTCCTTGTCATCTTTTTATGGGCCACCGTCAGTATTGCATATAATGAGAATCAAGATACAGAAAAGAGGACAGCCCTGTTCGTCTGGGGAGGATGGGAAGGACACGAACCAAAACAATGCGTTGATATTTTTGCTCCCTGGCTTAAAGAACAGGGATTCGATGTTGAGATATCAAACACCCTGGATTCCTATCTTGATATTGAGAAACTAAAATCACTGGACCTCATCGTCCAAGTTTTTACCATGGCATCCATCACTTCTGAGCAGGAAAAAGGACTTCTTGAGGCAGTCAAGAGCGGAGTAGGCCTAGCAGGATGGCATGGAGGCCTTGCTGATTCTTTCAGGCAGAACACAGAGTATCAATTCATGGTCGGCGGCCAGTGGGTGGCTCATCCGGGAGGAGTCATCGACTATGAAGTCACCGTATCAAACAAAAAACACCCCATAACCAAAGGCTTATCCGATTTTAAGATGCACTCAGAACAATACTATATGCATGTAGACCCCATAAATAATGTCCTTGCCACCACTACCTTTTCCGGCCAGCACGCCCCCTGGATCAAAGGCACTGTCATGCCCGTGGTATGGACAAAAAAATATGGCAAGGGCAGGGTCTTCTACACATCCCTTGGCCATGTCTCCAAGGATTTTGATGTGCCGGAAGCCAGGGAAATCGTTAAAAGAGGGATGCTTTGGGCCGCGGGATGCCTTAATGATAAGAATGATCAAAGAGCTCGGGGAATCCTTTATAAGGATCCGGAATTTTAATATCTATATGACTTTTTTCTCTGAGCTCCTCCAGGTATTTAATGGTTTTGTCCTGGCGTTCTCTCTGAAAAATTTTGTTTTCAATTTCTGATCTGACTTCCTCAAAATCCTTGACATGTTCCTCCTCTTTATCAACCAACTTCAGCAAATACCATCCATTGGCCGTTTTTATCCAAGGAGTGACTTCCCCCACTTCGATATTTTCCACAGCTTGCTCAAGGGCTTTGTCCAAAGTCCCTTTTTTGAAACTTCCTAATTCTCCTCTATTTTCCTTGTAAGGGCCCTCAGAGTATTTTTCCGCCAGGTCCTCAAATAGCTCTCTCGCTTCTAATTTGCCTTTGATCTCATTCATATTCCCGTTGAGCTCCTCTTGGACTTTCCCTGTGTCCGAAAGATATATGGCTTTGAGCTCAAAACTGGCCGGCTCAATGAACTCCTCCTGATGCTGTCTGTAGTAATTAATGACCTCAGTATCATCCACCACAATGTCTTTTCCGAACGAATAAAACAGAACCCCCTCTTTCAGAAGCTCTCTCTCCTGATGATCCATCCAAATATCAAAATCGACCCCCTGCTGCCCCATCGCCTTTCTAAGATCTTCAATGGAATTAAAGCCATACTGTTCCATCATGTCTTCTGCTATTTTTTCCTTCTGTGCGCTCACATCAATTTCCTGCTTTTTTGCTTCCTGAACAAGCAGGAAATCCGTGATCAT
>CAZSZS010000162.1:0-4538 GCA_964611275.1 uncultured Eubacteriales bacterium | reverse complement strand
CAAGGTTCAGGTCGTGATCGACAAAGACCTCAAAGAAGCCAGAGAAGTAAACTTCCACCCCAATGTGAACACAGCCACACTGGGGATTTCTTTTTCCGACTTTGAAAAATTTCTAGCCTGGACCAAAAATCCGGTCAGGTATCTCTCCTTTTCTTAAAAAATCCTATTGACACATCAATGGTAAGTATTTATCATAGCTATGAACCTATGAATATATTGTATATTGGGTCATAGTGATATAAAAGTGCAGAAGAAATTATCATGACAAGAGCATTTAACGAACACGAACGCAAGGTCATCCGTCAAAAACTGATAGAGAAAGGGCGGGAACTCTTCGGGACACTCGGCCTTAAGAAGACCAGTATAGAGGACCTTGCCCAGGCTGCAGGGATCTCCAAAGGCTCGTTTTATGCTTTTTTCGATTCAAAAGAAGAACTTTATCTTGAGATCATCGAATCACTGGAAGGAGAGATCCGAAAGCAAGTCATGGAGAGGCTTTCGAGCAAATCCCCTCTCTCTAAGGAGTCCATGAAATCTTTTATTCTCGAAGGCCTGCGTATTATGGAAACTGATCCTTTGATCCGGCGGATGTACGATCAGCAAGAACGCGACCAGGCATTACGCTCCATATCCCAGGAACGATTGGCACAGCATATCAGGGCTGACGAGGACTGGATGCTCAAATTTTTATCCGAATGGCAGGAGCAGGGATTCATCATTGATGCCGACCCAAGAGCTGTTGCCGGTGTCATAAGGCTCATCATCACAAGCTCGCTTTTTAAAGACTTACTGGGCGGCGACAGTTATCCTGAGTCCATAGACCTTTTGATTGACCTGGTCGCCTCCGGATTGGTGAAAAAGCAATAGAAACAGAAAACTCATGGAAACTATCATAAAAACAAACAGTATAACAAAAAAATACGGTTCCTTTAAAGCCGTGAAATCCCTGGATTTGAGCATCAGCCTGGGTGAAATCTATGGATTTATCGGATTAAACGGAGCCGGCAAAACCACAACCATTCGGATGCTCCTGGGAATGATAAAACCCACACAGGGTGATATCGCGATTTTCGGAGAGAAAATAAGTCCTCGTTCCACAAAAATCTGGTCAAAAGTAGGATTTCTTGTGGAGCGGGCCACAGCTTACCCACAATTAACGGTTGAGGAAAATCTTGAAATATCAAGAAAACTCTATCAGATCAAAGACAAGAAGAGAACTCATGAAGTCATGGATAAACTGAATCTTCTCAGATATAAAAGCAGGAAGGCAAAACACCTCTCACATGGTAATTTCCAAAGACTGGCTGTGGCTAAAGCACTTCTTCACAAACCACAGCTTCTTATTCTGGATGAGCCCACAGTTGGAATGGACCCAGCGGGTATCGTTGAAATCAGGAATCTGCTTCGGTCCCTTTCAAAAAACAAAGGGGTCACTATCTTCATATCCAGCCATATTCTAGGAGAGATCTATCGGTTTACAACCAGAATCGGCATCATCCACGAAGGCGTCTTGATCGAAGAGATGGATATGGAAACCCTTAAAGCGAAAATGCAGGAAAAACTAGTTTTAGATGCAGCTGACAGACCAAAACTGCTGTCTGCCCTTAAAGAGCAGGGACTCCATCCAAACACAAATGACTCCGGTGAATTGGAGATCACTGACCCTCGTTTCATTAAAAATCCTGAAATCCTGGCTGTAGACCTTATAAAAAAAGATATCCCTCTTAACAAAGTGAATGTGGAAAAAGAAGACCTGGAAGAACATTTTTTAAACAAGGTGAGAAGACATGAATCAACTGCTTAATATCCTTCTGATTGAAGCAAAAAAATCAAGGCGAACAAAGGTGCCTTTGATCACACTCATTGTAGTTCTGTTCATTTCCCTTACAGGGGCCCTCTTTATGATTATTTTAAAAAACCCGGAGCAAGCAAAAACTCTGGGAATCATAAGCGCCAAAGCACAGCTTTTTGCTGGAACGGCCAGCTGGGCAGCCTACCTCAATCTCTTTTGTCAAGCTATTGCTATCGGCGGTATCATCATATACAGCTTTATTGCTTCCTGGGTCTTCGGGCAGGAGTATATAGACAAGACCATAACCGACCTTCTGGTGCTCCCCACTTCCCGCACAATGATCGTTGCCGCAAAATTTATACTCATCTCGCTCTGGTCTTTCCTTTATTCTTTGCTGGCGCTTTTCATCGGAGTCGTTTTTGGTTTTATCCTCAAACTCCCCGGTTACAGCAGCCAACTGCTGTGGGACGGGATATACCGCTACATCATTATTTCCTTAATGGCGGTCTTGCTGTCATGGGCGATTGCCCTTATCGCGAACATCAGCAAAAGCTATTTCCCGGCTATCGGTTTTGCCATCTTTATGATCATTCTCGCTCAAATCGTTGGTGTTTTAGGCTGGGGAGAGTATTTCCCTTGGTCCATCCCATCGGTTTACAGCCAGATCACACTCAATGTTCATCTCAGCCTGGTCAGTTATTTCATCGTACTAATCACAGGATTTGTGGGATTATTGGGAACAATGGGATGGTGGCGCTATGCTGATCACGCTTACTGATATAAGATCTTCACGCTGCCGCATTAGTTACAGCAAGCGGCGGATCCAGGATTTGAATCCGGCCGATGCCTTAACAATGACCATAGGTTTTTTACAGCCTACACACACCTTATACGTTACGGAATCGCGGGTCAACTGACGGATCAGCGGGTCCTGTGTGGCCCCGAGAATGACAAGGTCATAGCATTTGGATTCCTTGAGAATCGCATCTGAAATGGACGGGGCTGTTACACGCCTTATACTGATGCGGTCAGAAAGGATACAGCCTCCGTTTTTTTGAGATATGGTTAATTTATTTATGTCGATTTTCCCTTTCTCATCATTAACAGATAAAGCGGTTATCTTCCCATCGTGTTTTTCAGCTAAAACCGAAGCTATCTCCAGAGCAAAACAGCTGTTGGGCCCTCCGGCCACAGGGACCAGTATGTTTTTAAATGTTTTGTCCCCCAGATCCTTGAGGATCACGACATTGCAGTGGGCTCTTTCTAACACATAGTCCAAAGTGCTTCCGAGAGAGAAGGGATGCCGGCGTGATTTCCCCTCCCAACCCATGATCAGCATCTGTATTTTTTTCTCTTTGACCGCGCTCAGAATTCCCCTGGCGATGTTCCGGCAGTATCGGATAGTTGTGGTGATCGGGAACTTGATGATCAAATGGAGCATCACTTCGATAATGGCTTCCTTTCCTTCCAGAATGAGCTCTTTAGCGTCCGTCAAAGGCACCTGTTCAGGAACCGGAACCATGTGTAGGAGATTGACCTGTCCTTTCTTTGCCTCGCTGATATAGTAAGTGCTCCGGACCATAGGGATGGCATTGTTTGGATTGGCCACAGCTACCATGATCCGGTATCCCTCGGCTTCAGGGGCTCTCTCCTCCTCAATGACCTGAACCTCCTCCCTTGTAGGCAAGGCCCTTTTTTGGGAATAGAATATAAATATGAAGATGCTTGAGATTATCCAGAGGGGAGCAATGATCCAGGCAATAAGGCTCATATGAACCAGCCATACAGCCAGTACAGCTTGACAGATAATGGCCAGAAGCGGAAGCCATGGAAAAAAGGGCATTAAGAAGCCGTAACTCAACTCGTCTCCCATATTGATTCTGATCCGAATCACGCTGACATTGACCAGAAAAAAAAGAAACAAAAACATGATGCTGGCACTGGATGCGACATCCATTGTGGGGAGGAACACAGCCACGCCAATAACGAGGATTCCGGTAAAGAACAGAGCTCCGTATGGAGTTTTTTGCCGCTTGGATATTTTTGAAAAGATCTTAGGGAGGAGACGGTCACGCCCTAAAGCATAAGAGGCTCTGGTGGCAGAGTAAATGGTCGCATTCAGTGCAGAGATCGATGCAAAGATCACAGCCAGGGTGAGGAAAAAATTACCCGCGGGCATGAGCCTTGCTATCGCTTCTCCGAATCCACGCTCTTTGAACTGGCCTATCCACTCCCAGACCGGACCTTCCACACCAGGGGAACCGGCTTTTACCGCCACAACAGAAGCAAAGGAAACCGCCACATAAGTGAGGGTGACAATAACCACAGAGTAGATCATAGCCTTTGGCAGATTTCTTTTAGGATCGATTGTTTCATCTCCGGCCTGGGCTATGACCTCATATCCCTCAAAGGCAACATAGGTAAATCCCATGGTGACCAGCAGCTTATCCCAACCGTGGGGCATGAAAGGAGAAAAATTCTGAAGCCGGGAGGGATCAAGAACAGCCGCAACAATCCCGATCAAACCAATGGCGATCAGGAAGATGGTCTGTCCCAGAGTGAAAAACGCCCCGATCTTTCCTGTTTCAGAAGCGCCCCGGTAGTTTATATAAAGAAATAATGCAGCTGCCAGAAAAGCCACGATTTTTTCCGTTGTGTATATGGAAAAAGGCACCCAGTCAAGAAGCTTGAGCCCCTGGAAATATCGAACAGTATAGATGGAAAAAGTCACCGCATACAGGCTTCC
>CAZSZS010000161.1:0-8491 GCA_964611275.1 uncultured Eubacteriales bacterium | reverse complement strand
TCTGTTAATTTGGCGAACCGTCCTTTAGCGCCGATAACCAGAGCTAAATTGGGAGCGATATTAAATTCCAGGTCGACTCCCCCGTGAAACCCCAGAGCATTGGACTTGGCGCTCCAGGTATCTGTTTCTTCTTCCCAGCTGATTCCAAAATCATCCTTGTAATACACATCAAAACCAACGGTTCCCAGGTAGTATCCCAACCCGGCATTGAGCACAACCTCCATGAAGCTTCCTGCGGGAATCCCGTAGTAAAGGCTTAACGTAATGGGAATGGCTGAAAATCTCGGGTGGAATATAATGTCTTCAGTCACTACCCAGAATCTCACTTCTGCAGTAGTTTCTTTTCCTGCCGAAAGATAACCAGCGCCGATACCTATGCTGAAGTTGGGCGTGAAATTAATCAATATTTCCCCGCTGAAGTCCATTCCCATTTTGAGAAGTTCGAACTCAGAATCTACTTTGTATTGTAAGGAATCGTTATAATAGTCATTCTCACCCTGTAAATGGTCGTTGAAATCGTTGCGCATGAGAAGAGATGCGCCCCCTGTAAGCCTGAGACCGAATGTAATGCTGGTCTGGTTAGCCTGGCCCTGTGTGAGCTGGAGAGCCTCACTCTCTTCGGCTTCGGCTGTGACGGGCAGCAAAAGAAGAAAAACACTTAAAACGGCGATAAAACTAAAAAATTTGTTTTTATGCATCGTCCCTCCTTATTTATTTTATATATATGTTATCCTTTGTATAAAAGGGCAGCAATAACTTTTTGAAAAAATGGAATGTGTTTTAAAATCCGCTAAAAAAAGACCTTTATCCCGGCCTGAAACACGATCCCGCTGAGATTCACCGCCGCCTTACGGACATCGGACCAGGAAGAGCCGAAAGGTTTATTTTGCGAATATATTACCTGGGGGTAAAACTTACTTCCTTCCTGATAGTTACCATACCAGAGAGTTGCGTCTTCATCTGTATAAGAGTACCGATACCCGTCGCTTCTAATGTAATCATAATCCCCGGTTCCTGACAGGTCGGTCAATTTGGCGTACCTCCCTTTGGCTCCTACAATCAGAGCTAAATTGGGAGCAATGCCGAATTCAAGGTCAATCCCTCCGTGGAATCCAAGGGCATTTGACTTGGCGCTCCAAGTATCTGTGCTTTCATCCAAATAGAGATCTGTATTTCCCTCATAAGAATAATCAAAGTCTACTGTTCCCAGGTAGTATCCGAGACCTGCATTCAGTACGACCTGCATGGAGTTTCCCAACGGAATTCCATAATATAGGCTTAATGTAATGGGTATAACGGAAAATTTCGTGTGGTATGTATACGTATTTTCTATGCTGTAAATTGTATCCATCACTTCCATAGTGGTGTCTTTTCCTGCCGAGAGATACCCGGTTCCGACACCAATGCTGAAATGAGGCATGAAGCTGACCAGTATTTCCCCGCTGAAGTCCATTCCCATTTTGAGCATTTCGAACTCGGAGTTCATTGTGTAATATGGATTATAATAGGAGTAATATTCAAAAATGTCAGTTATTCCCTGCAGATGGTCATTGATATCGTTGCGCATAAGCGGAAATACGCCACCCGTAAGCCTAAAACCCAACTTAATGCTGTTTTTGTTAGCCTGGCTCTGAGTGAACTGTGTGGACTCATCTGCCAGAGAAGCCCCGGGCAGAATGAGTAGAACAGCACCCAGAAGGGCAATAAATCCCCGAAAATTGTTTAGGCTCATTTTCCCTCCGTATATATTTATTCTATGGATCCGAGGACCCTCTTAAAGCTCGCCCGCAACCATCGGCTGACATTTAAAACTCAATCTATCATCCCGGATTACCCCTGTCAACGAAAAAAACGATAGTTTTTCATCATCTCCAGTATCTTTGCGACAGGGAGGGCTTCCTCCGAATGGCCGTCTTTTCCTTTCATGGCCTCTGCCTTGAAAAGGGAGTTGAGGATCGCTTCCTCGCACGCTTCGGCAGCGGCCAGAAAAAGAGGGGACATCATCCTGTCGGGGATCACCTTATATGTCTCGAGCGCCCCTTCCGGCCTGTAGGGGATCCTGACCTCTTCAGCGGTTGAAAACGCGACAGCATAGTCTCCGCTTCCGTTCGAATAAAAACCCCCTGTGCGCGCTATCCCGAGAAGCGCTCTTTTGGCGAGCCTTTTGAGGTTCCGCGCCAGAAGAGGGGCGTCTGTGGCCACAACCACCATGCACGAGCCTTCTTCTTCCGCATCCAGAAACCGTTTGTAGGCATAATTCCCCAGCTCTTCCCCCGCAGGGAATCCGTCTATATTGAGCACTCCTCCGTGATTGGTCTGCACCAGAACGCCCACCGTGTATCCTCCCAGTGAAGAGGGGAGCTTCCTGGATGATGTGCCAATGCCCCCCTTAAATCCGAAACACGAGGTCCCTGTGCCCGCGCCCACGCACCCTTCTTCTACTGGGCCTGAGGCCGCTTTTTCAATGGCGCTCAGCACGTGCTTTTTTGCCACATGCCTTCCCCTTATGTCATTGAGGTATCCGTCGTTTGTCTCTCCCACCACCGGATTCACGGAAAAAATCCTCTCGTTTCCTGGATAGGAAAGCACATAGTCGATGACCGCATCCGCAGCTGTGGGCACGCTCAGCGTGTTGGTCAGAACGACAGGGGTCTCCAGAGAGCCCAGCTCCTCAACCTGTGTGGTTCCCGTGAGTTTGCCGAATCCGTTAGCCGTATACACGGCCGCAGGCACTTTGTCCTGGAAGATGTTCCCTCCGTGGGGAAGGATGGCTGTAACGCCTGTTCTGATATTGTCCCCCTCGATCAGAGTGACGTGCCCCACTCTGACCCCTTTGACATCCGTAATGGCATTCCATTTCCCCGGTTCAAATACGCCCGGTTCGATGCCGGCCTCTCTGGCCCTGGGTCTTTGTTCCGGCCACAGAAAAGCAAAGACCAGAAGCAGCGACAAGAGCCCGAAATGTATTTTTTTCATTTTCCTCTGCTCCTTATGGAATCATAAAACCAAATGTTATTTTACGGAGCGAAAAAAATCAATACGGGCGCCGCTTGCGGATGCGGAAAAAAAAGAAATAAAGAAGGGGTGTGAGAAATTCAAAACCGCCTCAGCGTCAAATGATATGCTTATTAAAGAGCAGGTGCCTCCTGTGATGAAAGGGTGCTGGCTGTAAGGGGAATATAAGCAAAAGGGGGTAATAAGAGGGGAATCCATGCCCAGCCAGCGAAACATGAATCACAGGCATTATAGCACATTTGATGCAAGATTTGTAGAGTGTTTTTTAATTTTTTTTAAAATTTATTGGAATGAGCAGAACATTGGGCTTGACATGAGGGGATGATTCACATTCAATATTATTTACAGATGGGGTATTTGAAAAGGTCGGCCTTGTTTCTGCTTTTATTTTTTGTGTTCAGCTCTCTATTGCTCTCCCACTCCATAATTTTTTTTCGTCATGATAATCGAAATCTCACACGTTACAATTGGCTTGATTCCGTATGCTTACAGGCCGAAAAACTCTATAAGAACGGGATTTACGATGAAGCGCTGAAAGCTTTTCAGACCGCTTCGATAATGGCTCGGTATAGAGATAAAGAAGAAAAATATATCGAATGCGGCTTTAATAAAGGGCTGTGCTACTGGAATATGGGTAGGATAAAGGATTCCTATAAGGAGTATTCGCATTTATTGGATCGATCTGTAATGAGCCGTCTCACAGACAAACAGGATGAATTAAAAAAAGTACTGGAGGTCATAAACCTGTATATGCTCGGAATAGAACTGAGGGAGAGCAAAAAATTGGATGGTGCTTTACACGCTTTTCAAGAAGCGGCAGACATTGCAGAAAAGATATCAAGGAGAGAGCTCAAGCAGAGGATTTTGCGTCAAATAAGCATTGCTTATTGGGATAAAAAGGATTTGAACCAATTCTATCATTTCAATGTATTATCCCTTAAGTCCGCAGAAGAGATGAAGCACAAGGAAGAAATAGGGAAGTGCCTGAACAATATTGGTATTTTTCATTGGAAGTCCTTTGAGTATTCAAAAGCATTAAGTATCTATGACCGGGCTTTAGATATATCCAGAGAAATGAATAATCTCAATGAAGAGTCAAACATTTTGCATAATATAGGGCTTGTCTACAAGGATTTTGGATACTACAACAAAGCTATGGATTACCTGAAGCAGGCACTGGAGATTGACCAAAGGAAAGGCAACAGTGAGTATTACCCTATTGACTATATAAATATTGGAACAGTCTACAAGTTAAAAGCCGAAGAGGATAACAAGAAGGAACTGGTTTGCGAGGCCATTGAGTGCTTTAAAAAAAGCCTTTCATATATAAATAAGAATTTGAACGAGGTCATTGAAATAAAGAACCTAAACAACATCGGAAGCTCCTATATAGAGATGGATGCATTTTCTAAAGCGCTGCCCTATTTGCAAAGGAGTTTTGAAAAAGCAAACGGGATTAAGGATTATGAATCAATGAGTATGGTGTTAAACAATATCGGTTATGTGCATTTAAGGACTGGAGAGGATGATGAGGCGGTAAGATTTTTCAGACAATCAGTCAAACTGGCAGAAAAAAACAAGGCCTATCATATCCTGTGGGAGGCTTATTTTGGGCTGGGAAAAATCCAGGAACAGAAAGGAAGAATTTCCGAAGCAATTGAGAATTACTTAATGTCAATCAGAGCTATCGAAACTATCAAGGATAGGATTGTTTTAGATGTTCATAATGCAGGCTTTATTCAGAACAAACTTAAGGTTTATGAGAGGCTGATGGATTTACTGTTCTCGCTCTATGAGAAAGACCCTAATACTGAGAATGGAGAGAGAATGTTTCAAATTGCTGAAAGGGCTAAGGCGCAGGTTTTACTAGAAAACCTTATAAATGTGAAGGTCCAAGGCAGTGGGAAAAAAAGCTTTGCTAAAAAAGAGTCTGGCCAAGAAATATCAAAAATACTTGCTTTTGATCCTAAGAAAGCATCGAATCTTAATTCATTTAAAGAAATAGATAAGGAAGGAAAAAAAAATCACTGTTATCAAACCGAAGAGCGCTATATCAATATGATAAACCGCAGATATGTTGAAAAGGATACTATCAAAGATAAAGAAAAGGCTGTTTTTTATGCTTTAAAAGAGGTCCAGAGTTATTTAAAAAAAAGCAAAGCCGTGCTTTTTGAATATTTTTTAGGAGAAGAAAGATCTTATTTATTCATGGTCACAAGCAGGGACCTTAAAGTGTTTCCTCTTCCTTCAAATACGTTAATAGCTAACTCCATATATGGGTATCTGAAACTACTGAGAAGTCCGCCTCAAGGAAAATTTAGGGGAAAAATGGCTTCCAAACGCATTTTTAAGGAACTTCTTTATCCCCTAAGACGTTTGGACCCGGATTCTTTTGAGAATATCATTATAATTCCCAGTGGCATACTTTATTATCTTCCTTTTGAAACATTGATCGACCCGGAAAATAAAGACGCTTATCTGGTTTCACGTTATAAAATATCTTATATGCCATCTTCGGGCTCTCTTCTTTATCTGTCCCTGAATGGAAAAGTGAAAACATACAAAAAGGACTTTCTTGCATTCGGGAATCCTATCAAAAAAGAGGATACGGAAAATGGATATAATTCTTCGAACATTTTGATTCATTTGTATGAGAATCAGGACTTCAAATTTTCACCTCTCCCTTTTAGCGAAAAGGAAATCAAATTGATCTCAAAATTATTTAAAGAAGAAAAGAGAGATGTTTTTTTGAGAAAAGAGGCTTCTGAAAAAGTAATAAAAAAAATCACACTTTCCGATTACAGAGTCATTCATTTTTCCTGTCATGGGTTTATAGATGAAAATTATCCATTTCGTTCTTCATTGGTTTTATCATTGGCAGACGGCAAAGAGGAAGATGGCTTTCTTCAAGTAAAAGAGATCTATGATCTTGAGATGATGCCGCAGTTAGTCGTTCTTTCAGCTTGCCAGACAGGAAGAGGCACTCTTAAAAGAGGAGAAGGTGTGCTGGGACTCCCACGAGTTTTTTTCTATGCAGGAGCCCAGTCCATTTTATCAAGTTTGTGGAGAGTCAGAGACAAACAAACAGCTAAATTCATGAATTTGTTTTATAAGTATTTGGCTTCAGGAAACAGCAAAGCGCATTCCTTACAGTTAGCAAAAACTGATTTCATAGAAAGCAAAAAGTATTCCAATCCGTTTTATTGGGCTCCTTTTGTTTTGAATGGGGAATTTTTAAGAGCCGTTAATTTTTAAGATGCTTTATAAAGACTTTAAATTCCTTGAGATGGGACTCGATTTTCTCCCCGCTTTTTTTTGTGCCAGTAATTAAGAGAAAATAAGTTTCTTTATCTCGCATGTTTTTTTGTGCTTCAGGAGGAAGTACCGCACTGTTTGTCAGCAGTTTATCACTTTCCCAGATGGGGAAAAGGCTCTGATCAAAGAGGACCGCTTTGTAAAATTCAGTTCCGGGAACCGCCTTCCATTTAAGGTTTATGGTGTTTTCATAAATTATGATCTTTTTTTTGGGGTTTGTGATTTCAATGACATCCTTATTTTTCCCCCTATAATTGTGTTCATTAAAAATCAAAAATAGGGAGAAAGAAAGGGCAAACAGAAGCACCAGGACAGTCACAGGAACAGAAATGAACTTTCTGGAAAAATGAAAAGGACGTAAGAATGACTTTCTTGTCTTTGTCCGTGAATTGTTTTTGTCTTGCAGGTCACTGATTTGGTTTATGAAATTTTTTTCCTCTTTTAATATTCCTATTAGTATTTTGACTTCATTGCTGCATGAGGTGCATTCTTTAATATGGCTGAGAAGCTGTTTTTTCTGGCGTATTGATAGTTTAGACCTTACTAAATGGAGCATATCGTCTGCAGAGGGACAGTTGTTTCTCTGGCCCGGTTTGTTTTCTTCCAGATATGTACGGTAAATGGATTTCAATTCGTCATTGTTTATTTTCATATTCGATGCCGTTTTCCTTTAGACTCTTTTTCAGATCAGAAAGCCCCCTGTAAAGCAGATTTCTTGTTTTGTCTTCAGTCCAGTTATACAAAATCGATATTTCTTCTATTGTCAAATCAAGTAAGTACAATTTGACCACCTTTTTTCGAGACTCAAGAAGGCTTTCAACCGCACTGTAAATCTTTTTTACTAAAATGTTTTTTTGGTCATCTTTTTCTTTAAAAGCCGCTTGTTTTTCAAATATTTTTTCCTGCATTTTTGAAGAGATAACCTGTTGCTGCCTCCTTGATTTTCTCAAATAATCAATAATCGTAGAATTCACAACTTTCTTTATATAAGACGAATAGTGTTTTATTTTTTTCTCATTGTTGGTGACTTTCCATAATTTAAGAATAACTTCTTGCGATATATCATCATAATCTAAGACGTTTTTTTGGATATTGAATTTTTTTATATGGAAATATATCAATCCCGTGAAATTTTTAATTAAGGATTCGAAGTCGTTTTTTCGAGTTTGAGAGTCCATTTCTATGAGTTTTATTTTAATGCAATCTGTTTTCATTTAAAATAGAGTTATTTTCGATATGTTTTTTCTCATTTTTTTTAAATTGAAGTGAAAATAATTAAAGAAATACCGGAATCATTGAGTTTTTTTGTGTTTGGAGTAGAGAAAGAAAAAAAATATCAAGGCCGCAATAAGTGCTGTGCCCATCAATATAATGTAAGTAGAGAAACTAAGGAATACCTTCTGGTCGGTCTTGCCGGAGGCAATGAATCCTGCCCAGTAATAGGGATGAGAGAGGGCTTCAGAGTCAATCAGTTCCAGTTTGGTCTTTCTTAAAGAATCAGTGATGGATTTTGAAGAGCGCAGATGGGTATAGAAGCGCTCCATCAGCTGATAGGTGGCCTGGTCATTGACTTGCCACAGACTCATCAATACAGAAGATGAACCTGCGTAGAAAAAAGACCTGTTGATTCCCTCTATCCCTTCTCCTTTTATGAACTGACCGAGCCCTGTTTCACAGGCAGAAAGCACCACCAGGTCTGAATTCATGCTGATGTTGTAGATCTCTCTTGTCTGCAGAAAACCATCTTCCTGAGGATTGTCGTCTAAGGCAAGTATGATGGAAGAGCGGAAAGGACGTTTGTCGTCAATAAGGCTGTGGGTGGCGAGATGGATGATTTTATAGTCCTCCAGGTTTGTCTTTTTCAATGTCTCTTCAGTGGCTTTGTTTCTTTTGAGCACTGTTTTTTTGGAGTCTTTGAACAGGCTGCTGATCCGGTCGATTTCTGTTCCGCTGTATTTTAAACGCTGGAAGTCGAACTGACTCAAAATTTGCCCCCCATTGTTTCCGTTTTGTATGGGTTTGAAATAAGGGTCACCCAGGGCGAGAAGGTCTTTGTGTCTTTTGTATCCATTAGCCTTTTTTCTTTTTATGATCTCCTGAAGGGAAGAAATCGAGGGGCAGTAGGCCATATTAAAATCGCGGATCAGCCATTTCTTTGAAT
>CAZSZS010000160.1:0-9491 GCA_964611275.1 uncultured Eubacteriales bacterium | reverse complement strand
AATGATCTGCTTGTTCTCCGCGACTTTTTTTAAAAGCGTGAGCACCCTGTACCATCCCAGCCCTCCGGGCTCCGGAGTTCCTGTGCTCGGCATCAAGGATGTCTCGAACACATCCACATCAATGGTGATATAGACCTTTTGTTCAAGCCTGTCCACGGCTTCTCCGACCCATTCATCATTATCATGAATATCCCTTGCCAGAAATATCCGATCCCAGTCGACAACTTGGATCTCTTCCTCAGATATGCTTCTTATGCCTACCTGGACAACAGGACATATCTCTCTGACTCTTGCCATAACGCATGCATGGTTGTAGGGACTCCCCTTGTAGCTGTTTCTTAAATCCGTGTGGGCATCCAGCTGGAGGACTGAAAAACCTTCATGCTTCTTTTTCAAGGCGCTAATGAGCCCGGTGGTTATGGAATGCTCTCCTCCAAGCATGACCACGAATTTATCCTGATGTTTCCCTCCTTCATTTTCAACCTTTCGAATAACCGATTCAGGAGAATCGCTGTTTTTTACATCCAGATGAGGCAAGGTATGGATTCCTAATGTGTAGACACTGCTGTTGGTTTCTATATCATACAATTCCAGATACTCCGATGCCTCTATGATCGCATCAGGACCTTTGGAAGAACCTCTGACCCAGGAGCTTGTCCCGTCATACGGCACAGGCATGATAACGATTTCCGACTCTTTATAGCTTGCCTGTTCTTTTTTGATCAAACCACCGAACTGCTTCATCATTTACCGGACTCAATTCTTTCTATGACAGACCTTAAAAGCAAGGGCCATGCGATGGTGGCATCAGCCATCACTTCAGCCCACATCCCTCCTTCTGTTTTTGGAACAAACTTTCCCCAGGACACGCCTTCTTTATAGGTACAACCGCTGAGGCCTCCCCAGTGGACGGGTTCAGGGCATATCCTGACCCCGTATGAGAATTTTTTTTGAGGGTATTTCTCTCCTAATTTATGATTGATGATATCGATATAAGGTGCGACCTGCTGTGCCCAATTCCGGGGTACTCCCCCCCCGATAGTAAAGATCCCGATTTTCTGGCTTCCCATAATTCTCTCTATATAATCATCCATGTCTATAAAGGGATCAAAAGTGATCAAAGGTTCTTTATTCTTTTTCTGTCTTCTTCTAAACACACCCACATCTATACCAAGCTCGGAATCCGTGAACGCAGGTATATACACCGGAATATTATTTGCCGCGGCCGATTTTAACAGGCCTTTTCCTTTAGTGTTCTTTAAAAGATACTTTCCTAATTCTTCACAGAACCTTACACTTGAAAGAGGCTTGTTTTTGTCCCATTCATTCAAAACATCTCTTATGATGACCTCTATGTCATCCAGATTCTTTTCCAATTCAATCGTATCATAAATCCTGTTAAATCCTGATTTGTAATAATCCGTATCATCAACATACGGGTCGCATTTGAAGTGAGAATACCCAACTGACTCCACAAACCCGTGCGCCATGAGCGCTCCCGTAGAGACCACGGCATCCAGCATCTTTCTGTCTATCATCTCACACACCAGCAAACCCATTTTTGCTATGGTCATTGCACCTGAAAAGGTTCCCACAACAAAGCAATCCGGATCTGTTATCATTTCATACAGGACTTCATGAGCCTCCCCAAGGGCTCTTCCCCCAAATGCCGTGTCTTTCATCTGCTTCACCAGTTCCAGCGCACTGCAGCACTTGGTGATATCCAGAGGTTTGAGCGGCTCTAATCCCTTATCAAAACCATCGGAAAATTTGTTGTATTTTCTCATCCCCCTCCTCCATTTATTGGCCGGATGATATTTTGGACCGTTAAATATCTTCGCTGATAAAGACAGCTGCGGCGATAACAGTTGTCCAGTTCCCGTCTTTATCCCCTTTAACGGATTTAGTTATATTTTGGGTTTTAACAATTTTCCCGCTCATTTTGAAAACCTGTTTCTTTTCATTCCAGGCTTCATCCACATTGAATTTGATCCCGAACGTACTTGCCAGCATGGACGCAGCAAGGTCTTCAGCATGATCACCTGATTTTTTTGCAGGTTCTCCAAAGGAATGATGCTCTGAAATATAACCATAGGTCTTTTCATCTGTAGGAACGGCCAGTCCTATAGAAGCAGAAATGACTCTATCAGGTTCTTGAGCTGAGTTTCTGGCCATGACACAGTGTACGATTTGCCCCGGTCTCAATATTTTTAATCCTTCTTTCCTTGGTATTAGCTTACATTTAGGAGGGAAAATACTGGATACGGAGACTATATTGAATTTTTCTATGCCTGCCTCTCTTAGGGCATATTCAAATGATTGAAGCTGTTCCTTATGAACTCCGGCTCCTTTTGTGAAAAACATTTTTGTGGGAATAATCACTGGTATCTCTCCTTCTTAGTAATATGACCTCTTCATAAAAGAATGAGCTTTTTTTGATAATAATATCATTTTAAAGGCTTTTACCACAACTTTATTTGTCCGACCTACCCATAAAAATAATTCGTTATTGTAGTTGTTCTTATTTATGAATAAAATGATATATCCCTATAAAGGAGTAAAAAATGGACATTGATATTTTTAAAATGGAACGATGGCAGTCCCAATGGGAGCACAAAGTCGATTACAATCTTTCTGAGAGCGGAGTCCATCCTTTTTCGCTTGAAGAAATGATGGCTTTCAGTGATGTTAAAAACATTTTAAACACAAGACTGGGATATATTCAAACAGACGGCACACCAGAGCTCAAAAAGCATATAGCCGGGCTTTATAATGGAGCAAATACAGAAAACATACTGGTCACAACAGGCTCTTCCGAAGCGAATATGATTTCTATATGGAGTCTGGTCAGACCGGGAACGGAAACCGTTTTCATGCTTCCTAACTTCATGCAGATATACGGTTTGATGAAGTCTTTCGGCGCACAAATGAAAACATTTTTTCTAAAAGAAGAAAAAAACTGGCAGCCTGACCTCAAGGAGCTCAAAAATTCTGTCACTAAAAAAACCGAGATCATTGCGATCACCAATCCGAACAACCCGACCGGCGCCCAGTTGAATGAACAAGCACAAGAGACCATCATTGACCTGGCCAAATGGTCCGGAGCCTGGCTGTTATGTGATGAGGTCTATCAGGGAGCCGAGCTGGATGGAAAAATCACCCCCAGTTTCTGGGGCCGTTATGACAAAACCATTGTTACCTGCGGGTTATCCAAATCTTATGGGCTTTCCGGCCTGCGGGTGGGATGGGCTGTAGCCCCAAAAAATCTCATTCAAAATCACTGGAAATATAAGGACTATACAACCATATCCATAAGTGCTTTAAGTGATAGGCTGGCCTGTACGGCACTGGAATCTGAAAATAGAAAAAAGATATTTCAGAGAACACGCGGCATCATAAGAAACAACTTCGACATACTCAAAAAATGGATGGACCGCCAGGGAAGCCTTTTCCACTGTGTCCCACCCAAAGCAGGAGCCATTACTTTCCCCGGTTACACTAAGAAAACAAACGCCTCAAAACTTGCAGAGATAGCTCTCAGGGAAAAAAGTGTCCTCCTGCAGCCGGGAGACCATATGGAGGTCGACTATCATATACGCTTCGGCCTTGGAGAGGAGTCAGGAAAATTCTCCAAAGCCTTGAACCTACTAGAGGAAGTCTTCCAAAACCTGGATTAATCACCCAAAAAGACTCAGAATCTCCAGAAAAGTGTTTTAAGCCTGTTGACAAGCTTTTTAGCCTTATAGAGGGCACGGTTGGCTCTTGACAGGGAATAATCCGTGAGAAAGTCTTTAGCCAGCTCTTTGTCTTTTTCATAGAGTCTCAAGGCTGTTTCTTCCAGAGCCGATTGAACAGCAAACTGCTGGTCCTCAAACATATCCCATTCAGCACGCACAATGTTTATGGCTTTTTTATAATCTATATCTACCAAGTTTTCCAGTTCATTGAACACGTCGAAAGCAAAATCAGGATCAAAATCAAATCTATCCTGAGGATATTCGAAATGTCTTTTCAGATCCAGCTCTTCAGAAATGTCGCCAGGTTTAAAATAATGATCAGGCATTTCATCCATCCCTAGATACCACGGAGTCAAGACACTGGAACAAGGAGCAGCCAGAGAACGCCATACCACACATCCGATTTCCCGGGGCATCCAGCTTCTCAATTGATACACAGCTCCTTCCTGAGTGGTTGGACCGCAGATTCGGGCCCCTTCGGAGCGTACCTTATGAGGAGAACCCTTTTCATAACCTTCGGTTGTATCGAATTCAGTTCCCTCCAAATGGCTTCTTAAAACGCCAACCACATCTTTGACCGTCAGTTTTCTTTCGGGCTTTACTGAGAACAGAAGCTCTTTCACTGAGCCTAAAGGAATAGGTTCGCCTTTTACCATGCACTGGGCATACCACTGCCTGGGGTCAACCCCATACTTATCCATGAAGCTTCCTTCCCTGGGAGGCGGACAGAAATGTTTCTTAAAGCTGAAACGTTCCCCTTGAGAAGGATCATACCATCCCCTCTCTACCGCATAATCAACTAAGCCAGGTGACGCTATTACATTTTCAGTATCATCGATATCAGCTTCAGCCCCTATAATATGGATATTGGGAAGAAGCACCACTTCATCATCCGGACATCTCTGAGCTATCCAGTGTTTTCCTCTTGCGATCTCAAGCACCCATGCCTCATCAGGATCTGCGATGATAAGCGAACGCCCAGAGGAAGTATAACCGAACCGGCTGAGCAGTTCCCCCGCGATTTTCACTCCCTCTCTTGCAGATTCGGCCCTCTGGGCCACCAACCGCCTGAGCATATACCCTATGCCTCCGTCTGTGATGTCTCCCCTGTCAACAAGTGCCTGATAAGAGTCTTCCTTTGTGGGACAGGCATCTGAAGACACCACCACTCCCCATTCATTAAAATAGGAATCTCCGAACTCCACTCCTGGGTTCTGAAGCCACAACAGGGCATAGGTTTCTTCAACCTGAGGTAATGTGCCGCCGTTTTTCAGGATAACCTTATCTCCGGCCTTATACCTCATTCTGGGCACATAACGGTAATTGATGATCCTCCTTCCTCCGTTCTGTTCGTTGTGCCCGAACAGCACAGCCCCGTCAGCAGAGGCCTTCTTTCCTACAAGCACAGTGAAACAGTTTCCTGACAGAAAGGAAGGAGTGAAAAAGAGCACGCATAAAAACACTAATAAGAAAGCGATCGGTTTTTTCGAATACATGATTTTATCTCCGTCTTTTAAATTCATGGCAAAGCCTTCTTCTTGCATCTATTTTACACTCTTTTGATTAAAAGCAGGTAAGAATAAAAGTTTCAGGGTGCCATTGTGAGTTCAAATCTCTGTTCATTGACTCTCTTTCC
Organism: uncultured Eubacteriales bacterium; assembly: GCA_964611275.1. GTDB lineage: Bacteria > Acidobacteriota > Aminicenantia > Aminicenantales > Aminicenantaceae > WJMT01. The sequence continues at coordinate 4,118 of CAZSZS010000160.1, read as the reverse complement.
CCATTGGACACCTTCTCTCTGTTCGGCAAGTTCAAATCCATGCTTGAGATACAGATGTTTTGCCGCATCAAGTCCTTCAAAAGTCCAAAGATAGATTTTTTTGTATTTTCTTTCTCTGCAAAAACCGACAGCTTTTTCAATGAGTCGATTTCCAACTCCCTTTCCTCGGACTTTGTTTGATACGATATACCAGCGGAGGTGCGCTCCTTTGGTATCTGAATGAAGACCGTCAATAACAATGGAACCCTCGATCCTTTTATCTATCACTGCTGTGAACAAACGGTCCTGTTCCTCATTATAGCGCCTCATGAATTCTGATAACTCCACAGCAACTTTTGTCTCGAAATAAAGCTCAAAATCCCAATTCTCATGATAATATACTCCATGAAGCTCGGCAATTCTCCCGATAGAACCCGGCATATAACCTCTTTTAATTGTTGCGTTTTCTATATGATCCATTTATCCGGGCTATTGATTCTTTTCCAATACCTTTTCCTTCCTCCATTCTTCCCGCCAGTCTCTTATAAAGCGGGGAATATCGTAAAGAAAACACATTTTTTCATGTTTATCTCTTAACATATATTGTTTGGCTCACCCTGTTCATGTCAAAAATTCTCTATATTTTTATCAGGAAACCATGGTATTTGCAACAAATCAATGAAGCTCCTGTATAAAGTATTGATTTTTTTGTTTCATTCATGATAATTTGTTTCTTAGGCAAGTAAGGGAAGAGCAAATGAATTCAGATAGATTAGACTCCTGGAAAGAAATCTCTGAATACCTGAAAAGAGACATAAGAACATGCATACGATGGAAAAACCTGTATTCTCTGCCAATATATAAAATTGATGATAAATCTCCCTATTCAAGAGTCTTTGCCTATAAATCCGAAATAGATAAATGGCTCAAAGAAAAAACCAACAATCATTACAGATATCCTCTTCTAAGAAACAAGTGGACTTATATTGTGTTGGTTTGCCTGTTCATTCCTGTTTTCTCTTTTTATCTTTTTGTCAACCCGAACCAGAAATCCTTTGATGCTTCTCCGGATCTGTCCACTTTAGCTGTTTTCCCCATAGAAAACTCACAAAAATCACCTCACCTTGACTATATATGCGAAGGCATAACAAATGAAATAATAAACAGGCTGCTGCTCATTAATGACTTAAAAGTCATTCCCTTTGACTACGAGGGAAAGAAACCGGATATCACAAATGATCCAAAAAATATTAAAGAATCATTGGGAGCCGATTATTTATTACGAGGAAAAACTATACCACAGAACAAAGAAGTCTGTATTTTTTTAGAGCTTATCAGAACAGGTGATCATTCCAAAGTATGGGAGAAAAAATTTGATTCTCCTGAAAAGAATATCATTCGTATCATTGAAAGCACTTATCTTAAAATAACGGAATTACTAAACGAAAAAGATTCTGACATGCCGTTTCTGGGAAGCTATATAGATAATAACTCTATTATCAATTATTTAAAGGGTGAATATATCCTTCACAATATGGAAAAAGAAAACAGCGATCCCTGGGAGCTTTACTACAAAGGAAAATACCTGACCGGAAAACTTTCACAGGAATCCAATGAAATAGCGATTGGTTTTTTTAACAAAGCCCTAGAAATCGACAGCGATTTCGGGCTCCCCTACATAGGATTAGCCCAGTGCTACTCAAACTATGTCAATTATGCCTGGGATTTTGACAGAAAATGGATCGACAAAGCCGAATCTTTATTAAACAAAGCCCGGTCTTTGTCTTCTGACGACCCTGAATTTTATTCCACTGCCATTGAGGTGAATCTGGTCAAGCTGGTCGGATACGGAGAAAACAATACAGACCACATAGAAAAGCTTGTGAAAGAAAGCATAGATAAATACCGTTATCATGCCCAACTCAATTCCATAGTGGGATACTGGTACTTCCTTAAATTCGGAGAAAAAGGAGACATCCAAAACTTCAAGAAAGCGCTTGAATATAAAGAAAACAGCTTTTTGCTGAGCTCGTCATCCATCAACAATATAGTCTACGCAGAATTATTGATGCTCAACAAAGAATTTGATAAAGCACTGGATGTGTGTAAAAACATTGAACGAAACAATCCCTCCTACTTTACAAAGTTCAGGCTGGGGGAAATTTATTATTATATGGGAGATCTGAACAGAAGCAGTTTTATATTCCATCAATTTGGAAACGCAGATCTCAAACTCAAAATAGATTCTCTCTTTTTCCTGTCAATGATCTTATCCAGAATGGGAGAGAGGGAAAAAGTACATAAAACAGTAAAAAGGATCAAGCTCCTATCCCCTGAAAACATGACCAGGGAGGATGATTTAAAACTGGCTTCCATTTACTTCGGACTGAATGAAAAGGAATCAGGATACAAATATCTTATAAAACACTTTGAAAACATCCCATCAAAATATAACTTTTATATAGACTGGAAATACATAGAAATTGACAAAAATTTTGATACCGTGAGAAATGAAAAAAAGTTTAAAATTTTGTATAAAAGGAAAAAATAATGGCAAAAAAAATCAAAGTCACTCCTAATGTTCAAAAGTGTCTTGAAATACTGGGCGAGATAGTGAAGGATATGCCTTCAGGCGACTTGAAAACAAAAGCTGAAGGAGCTGTAGATTATCTGGACAGGACATTTAAAGGGGAACCGCAGCCAGCCAAAGGTGAAAGTTGTCCGGAAGGCGCTTTACTCATAAAGACATGACTTTTTCTGATCTAAGCTTGATTGTCACCGAATCATGTAATTATGACTGTGTTTATTGTTACAAAAAAAAGAACCAGAACCATATGGACATAAATACAGTTAAAAAAGCCTTAAATTTTTTTTACCCAGATTAAACAGCCCTTTTTACCTGAATTTTTACGGGGGGGAACCTCTTCTTGAATTCGATCTCATAAAAAAGACCATACGCCTGTTTAAAGAACAGAATACAAAATTCCATAAAAAGGCAGGCTTTAGCCTCACTACAAATGCCAGCCTTTTCTCTGATGGCATCATTGATTTCTTGAGTAAAAACAGATTCAAAGTCATCGTCAGCTTTGACGGCTTGGCACAGGACATCCAGAGAAAAAAAGGAAGCTCGGAAATAATTGTCCGAAACATAAAAAAGCTGCTCCGCCGCCAATACATCCAACTCGAAGTCAACAGTGTTTTTACCCCGAAAACAGTGGATAAGCTCTCGGACTCGATCCAACTTATTTTAGATCTGGGAGTAAACCGTCTCCACTTTTCACTTTCCATTATCAATCCATGGAGAAAAAGCTCTCTCAATATATTGAAGAGGGAAATGGATAAATTAAAAACAATTCTGTTAAAACGGTACAAAACAAAGGGCGACATTCCTCTTGTGGATTTTAATCCCAAAGAAAAAAAAGGATTTTTCTACTGTTCTGCGGGGCAGGACAGAATGGCTGTCACACCTGACGGAAAACTCTGGGGATGCTTTTTATTTCCGGAGTACAAGCCTCACTGTAAAGACACACACCAACCCGATGAATTCTTTTTTGGAGATCTGGACACATTCATAAAAAACCATAAGGATATCTATCCCCGGGTCTCCTCCCACTATAAACAGCTTTCCATGGACCGTTTCAAAACTCCGCATATGGATTGTTTTCTCTGCCCTTACCTGGAAGAGTGCGGCGTCTGCCCTGTCAATATCTCCTTTACAGGATATCCCCTAGGAGAAATCCCGGACTATGTATGCCAGATCCACAAGATCAAAATACAAATGGATGAAAAATTCCTGACAGAAATCAAAAAGATTTAGGGATTTACAGAATGCCGGAGGTGGGAGTCGAACCCACACTCTCTGTGAGGAGAACTGGATTTTGAGTCCAGCGTTTTCTGTTTTTCTTTCATTCTTAATTCATTGAATATAAAGAGTTTACATCACTCAGTATGTTCTTATCTTTATTTTTGTCACAAATACGTAACACCTTACCTTCTTTTTGCTTCTCTTTTCTGGCTAAAAGCTCTACTGCATCAACGCTTAATTTGTCTTGAGGGTGTAAGTATCTTTGAGTAGTCATAACACTTGAATGACCGTATAATTTAGAGATTGTTACGATATCAACACCTTGTTCCAATAG
>CAZSZS010000159.1:0-4636 GCA_964611275.1 uncultured Eubacteriales bacterium | reverse complement strand
TTTATTTTTTCTATTTTTGACGTGATGGACTCAGTAAGCATAAGGCAGTATTTAGTGTCTTCTCCGGATCCTTTCGGTTGAGCGAAGATCAAACGGCATGTCTGGTCCTCAGAATCAAAATAAACGCTATTTTGCGAAATTTTAAAATTCGCCATATAATCTTTAATCCAAGGCGCTAATAGTTCACGAATTTGGAATAAATCCACGGCAATCAGCTCTCTGTATACAGGATTATCAGCAATGACAAGCTTTTTTCGCGTTCGGATGATCTCTTTTTGTATGCCTTCGTCTGTGAACTTTTGCGAAAATAGGGACAAATACCTGTCCGGGTCTTGAAACACCACCGCTCGAATCATCTGGATCAATCTTTCTGAATCAGATAGTTCGAAAAGACCTGATTGAACATATGTGATCTCTTCCATTGGCCTTAATTCCTGTACGAGGGCATCAGTAAATTTATTTCTGATATCTTCATCAACCCGGGAATGTCGTTGGAGTAAAACCAGGGGAGTGCTCTCGCCGAATCTCTTGAAGTTATCAATAAAATATTGAAACTCTCTTCCATGAAGGCCTTTTGAATCAAGAAGCATGGGTTCGATTTCCAGGTCCTTAAGAAAAAAAGGCCCTGCAATCAACAGGGCTAATGAAGTGAATAGAATGATCCTGTGATTCTTATAAGAGAGGTGAGATATATTATCCGAGATTTTTTTTAGTGTTTCCAGCATTTCAAGGAAGCCTCATCAACAAAGTCAGGTTTCATAACTGAAATTTATAAGACCTGTGATCAACAATCTCATTTGTATTTTTGCTTCAGTCACAGGGATGACTTTAGAAAAATCTTCCCATTCCATCTCGATCATTTCTGTCGCTTCTTTCTTGCATGAAGAGAGAGCTCCGGATTCCCTGATAATCTGGCTTGCGGTTTTGATTTTATCAGGATCCGTTCTCATTTTTTTTGAGCATATAATAGACAGCAGCCGGTCTGTTTCTTTTTTCTCTAAGCTCTGTATGGCCTTATGTATGATATAGGTTAATTTTCCGGAGGAAATGTCTTCACCGGTTTGTTTCGTCCATTCAGGAGACGTGTTGAAATTGTGGATATCGTCGACTATCTGGAAGGCTGTTCCTAAAGTCAAAGACATGGATTTAAAGGCCCTGTAAATCTTTTCATCTGCTTTGGCAATGATGCAGGCTGCTTCGCTTCCTCCTTCTACAGCCGCACCTGTTTTATAGGCATACATCTGTAAGATTTTATCTCCCAGAGAGTCTCCGGACCAGGTTCTAAGATTCTTTCTGTTCAAATTTCTTGACCAATAAATATCCATTGCCTGTCCGAAGTGGGCCTTGATCATTACTTTGTGCATAACCTCATAGAGTTTTCTTTTTTGTTCCTCATTGAGATGCGGATGTTTTTCGATCAGGAGGTAAGGGAGAAAGTACAGTGTGCAGCCTGCATTAATGGAAAGATCCTGGCCATATCTCAAATGGATGCATTCCTGGCCTCTTCTCATGAAAGAGTTGTCTTCGATATCGTCAATGATAAGGGCGCCTGCGTGGTTTATCTCCATAGTACAGCAGATCAACTGTTCGTATGGTTCTGGATCCACACCCATTGATTCAAGGGCGAGGAGCCCGAACAAGGGGCGCCAGCGCTTTCCCTTTCTTGAGGTCAGGTCCCAGAACGGCTTGGACAGCATCTCTGTTAATGCATCCGGGTCATGTTTCCACCTGGGTTTTCCGACAAACTGCTCTTTTTTCTTTTTGTCGAACTTCTTGGGGAGAAATGATTCTATTCTTTTTTCTATTTTTTCGGAAAAAACCTGAAGATATTTTTTGAAATCGAAGAGATAACCATAACCGTGCAGTTCCAGTCTGGCATGGCCTGATATCTCTTTGTTTTCTTTAAATCCCTTGACCCGGCCGGCTCCTTCCCAGATAGAACGGATGACGCCAAAAAAAGGGATTTCCTGTTCCTTTGAAAAAGGGGAAAAATCGAGCTCTGTTTCTATTTCCGGTATACTGATGTGCCAACTGACAGGAAAAAGGGTATGAGTTCTGGAGCTTTTCCAGAATCCAGTGGGTTTCATGTCTGCTTTCTTAAGGACTCTGGGAGGTGAATCCGGCGGTATATAAAAAACGCCTCTATTCATTATTTCGTTTTTTTCCATATCTCTGTGCGTGGTTATCATGATGTCTGAGCCGTCGTCTAAATTAAGGCCTATCCAGTCCCATCCCAAATATTTTTTATCAGATTTTGAGAGGATCCAGTCGTTGAAATCACCCCATTGATGATCCATCCAGGCCATGCCGGTGATAGGACATGAGTGAGCCTTGCCAATAAGTGTCATCCTCGGGTAGGTGTTATAGTACGTCGATTCTGTATATGGGATTTCATAGTCATTGATTTTGATGACTTTTTTTAAAGGAGCCAGTTCCATTTGGATCTGTTTTTTTTGCTCCGGGTCTTCAAATGAAAGCAGAAATGTCCGGTCTCTCTGTTTAAGAGAAAGGTCAGCCCACTCAATGTTGAGCGGGATACTTTTAAAGCGAACAGGGGCAGGACTGACTTTAATGGGGGACGGAGGCCCGTACGTTTTGATTTCATCCATATAAGCTTTAAAAAGAACGGGATCAAGATTACCTGATTCATCTTGAAGCAGCAGGAAGTATCTCTTTTCCTTAAGATTTTCCAGGACATTATTATGTATCTGGCTGGTTGAATGAAAGGAATTGTCTTTCGGATCAGTAATGGATTTGATCAGATAAAAGACATGATTATCCTTATTTAGAGGATCTTTTTCTATCTTTTGGCGAAAAAGAGACAGCATAAAGTGTTTTCTATCAATGTGCCGGCCTTCATAGAATCCTTGAAAAAACCACCACTCAAGAGGAGTCTCAAGGTGCGGAGATTCGTTTGCGAGTTTCACACAATATCCTCTGAATACTTTTTAGGTTAATATACCAGCAAATGTCTGAAATGCAAGTGATTATTTTGGGGCGGATTTGTGAAAACAGCGGATATTCAGCCCAGGATTTTTATGGCAGAAGAGAGGACAGAGACGTTAAATTCTCTGATCCCTGAGATGACTTTTCCGTCATACTGGACACTAATGGGATCATCAGAGCGAGCGAGGAAGCTCTTACTGCGAAAAAATTGCATTTCATTTCTGTTGGCATGTCTCCCTCTCCATACCAGATAGGCCAGTTTTGTTGATTGAAGCAGAGTTGAGCTGTTGACGACACTGCAGTTTATTTTTCCATCAAAGGGGGATGTATCCGGACAGATTTTCAAGCCCCCTGCAAAACAGGGGACATTGGAGAAGATAATAATGGAGAATTCGACTTCTGTTTCAAAATCGTCTCCGGATAGTTTTATTTTCAAAGGGATTTTGCTTTGTTTGAATGAATCCATCCCTCCAAGAAATCCGGCCATTATCAGGAGTCCTTTCCCCATTTTCGCCTGGAAAGGATGTCGTTTCCAGTATTCGGATATGAATTGATTTATGGTGACTCCCAGTCCCAGGCTTAAATTTCCCACGAAATATATTTTTTCGGATTTTTCTTTTATATCAAGGAGGCCGATATCCATCATATGTGTTTTTGCCTCTTTTAAAGAAGCAAGAGAGGAGACGGAGGAACAGTTGTCCAAGGATTTGGCGATATCGTTTGCTGAGCCTGTAGGCATCATGCACAAGGCCGGGTTATATGGGGTTTGATAGACTTCAGAGGCGACGATCTGAAAGGATGTGTCTCCACCCACAACCATGATGGTTTGGAATGATTTGGCTTTTTCTCTGGCAAGTTGTTTGAGATGGTTCTCCGATTCAGAATCAAACCAGTTATATGAAATGGAATTTTTTTCTAATCCTCTTTTTATATAATCCTTTTTTTTTAAAGAGAGGCCCCGCCCGGACGAAGGATTGAACAAAATAGCGACTTTATCCATTTTGGACCCTGATTATAACACAGTTCAGCACATGAAGAAAAAGATGTTAAAGACAAAGTTTTTTAATCTATATAACCCAGGTCTTTTAATTTTTTAACGATGATTTCCCTGTCTTTGGGTTCCAGCTTCCGGTTTACAGGAATATCAGATAAGGGATGGTCTTTTTTCCCCCATCTGATCTTGTTCCATATTCTTTCGTGGATATAATAGAATAGAATTTTCGCAACGACCTCGACGACTCCGACTCCTATGGAAAGAAATATTTCTTTTGTGAAAAGATAGACGATCGTCATGGTCGTAAGGGTTGCCACAACACGCCAGCTTATTGATTTGAATACGCTTCGAGTATGATCTATGACATCGATTCTGCGTTCTGATTTTGGCATATTTTACTCCTGGCCTCCATTATACAAATAAATAGTCAAATTGCAACGAAATTCACATCTTCCTTGAGCTTTATTCGGAATTATCATTTAATTTATGAGTAAAAAAATGTTAGAATAATAAGCCCTTTAAGGAAAAATCGGAGAGGTGCTGGAGTGGTCGATCAGGGTCGCCTGCTAAGCGACTGTACCGACGAATATCGGTACCGTGGGTTCGAATCCCACCCTCTCCGCCACTCTTTTCATTAAAATCATCAGAAGAGCGATCAGAATTATTAAGGGTTTCGAGTATTTCCAAGGGAATCAG
>CAZSZS010000158.1:0-10233 GCA_964611275.1 uncultured Eubacteriales bacterium | reverse complement strand
TAAGAAGGCACAGATTGAAAAAAAAGGATCCTTCAGCTAAAGTAAGTGAGCCTGTAGAGCCGATCGTCTATTATGTGGATAGGGGCTGCCCAGAGCCCATTTTATCAGCTCTTATCCAGGGGGCCAGCTGGTGGAATGATGCTTTTGAGGACATAGGATATGAAAATGCTTTTCAGGTTGAAGTTATGCCTGAAGGCGCTGATCCAATGGACATCCGGTATAATGTCATCAACTGGGTGCATCGTTCAAAAAGGGGCTGGTCTTATGGAGCCTCTGTTACAGATCCCAGAACAGGGGAGATCATTAAAGGGCATGTGGCCCTCGGTTCCCTGAGAATACGGCAGGATTTTCTTATAGGGGAGGCATTAGCCGCTGATTATAGTGAAAAAGGGGATGTGCCTGAGCAAATACTGGAGATGTCTCTTGCACGCATACGTCAGCTTGCTTGTCATGAAGTGGGGCATACTCTTGGGCTCGGGCATAATTATGCAGCCAGTGTCAATGAACGGGCTTCTGTGATGGACTATCCCCATCCGTTGATACAAATAGATGACAGAGGAAACATAGACTTGACTGACTCTTATGCTGAAGGAGTGGGAGAATGGGCCAAAGTGTCCATCGCCTATGGCTATCAAGATTTTCCTGAAGGCACAGACGAAGACAAGGCACTCAAAGCCGTTCTGGACAGTGCGTTTTCCGGAGGACTTTATTTTTTGGCTGGGCAGGATGCCCGACCCGGAAGCGCCCATCCGTTAGCCGCGGTATGGGACAATGGGAAAAATCCTGTTGATGAGCTTGATAGAATCATGAAAGTCCGCTCCGCTGCTCTTGGTACGTTTTCAAAGAGCAGGATCCGTTTTGGTGAGCCTGTCGGTCTGCTCAGGAAACTCATAGTCCCTGTCTATTTGCTTCATAGATACCAGGTGGAAGCAGCTGCCAGCATGGTGGGAGGCCTGTATTATAACCATCGGCTTCGCGGCGATGTTCAGGAAGACCCTGAAATAGTCAGTGCTTCTGAACAAAAAAGGGCATTAGAAGCTCTCCTTCATACGGTCAGCCCTGAAAATCTGGTCCTTGACGAAAACATATTAAAGGACCTTCCGCCTCTTCCCCCGGGATATAGAGAGGACAAGGAGATGTTTACGGGACATACAGGCCTGACTTTTGATCCTCTGGGGGCGGCTGAAACAGCTGCTTTTATCACATTTGATTCCATTCTTCATCCTGCCAGGTGTGCCAGGGTGATAGAGCACCATGCCCGCACAAAAGAGGTGACCGGGCTGTATGGCGTGTTGGAAAGGATGATCGATTTCACATGGAAAACTCCGCCTGAACAAGGAATGGCAGGTGAAGTCGGCAGGGTGGTTGATAACACTTTGCTGCGGTGTATTATGAGGTTAGCTGTAAGCCCTGATAGTTCGGAACAGGTAAAAGCGGTTGCGTTTTTAAAGCTGGAAGAATTAAAAAAGTGGTGCGAGGACCAGATTGCCTCTGTTTCCGGAGAGAACGAAAAAGCCCATTATTACTATGGAATGATCCAGATAGAACAGTTTCAAAAGAATCCGGATGGATTAAAGTGGGAAGTTCCTTTGCATGTTCCTCCCGGTGCTCCCATAGGAGGGAATGATTGACATTTTATAAAAAAATCCGATATTAATTATAGTATGAAGAAATTTCTCTCTTTTATCTTTAGTATTTCAGCTCTCACCGTTTTCATCGTTGTTTTTACCGGGTATAAGAGTTTGATGTATGGAGCGGAACTAAGAAGTAATAACGAAACAGTCACTCCTGAAACAGTGATTATGGAGATCTATGACGAAATCTGGGAAATGGGCCAGAGAGAAGGGGAAGACTTTCTCAAGAGGGAGTTCCATTTCGACCTGGACGGACGGAGGGAAAACAGGGAAGAACATATTTTGGTATTGAGTTATTTTTCGAGAAGCCAACAGATATTTTCCATTCAAATCACTTATTACGAAGATGAGGGAAGCAAGAACTACCAGGGATTGGCTAAAGACATCAAAGATATCGACTGTCTGATAACAGATGATACAGCAGAAATAAAGGAATGCAGTTATTCACAGGAAGACCTAAAGACTCTGCTGCCTCAGATTCTGGAAGGGATAAAAAAAGAAAAAGAGCTTCTGAAGTTGATCCGTAAGCTGGAGTAAAAAAAGCAGAGCAGATCTCTATTCTTATTCGACTTAAGCGAGCCGTCCTTTGGCCACCATAATGACATTTCCGCCGACATTGACCTCTATTTTTTCGTTTCTCTCTTCCGCCCGGAGATGCAGCAGGGAAGGCCTGCCTATTTCATAGCCCTGTTCCACGCGTATGTCGATTTTTTTGTTTCCGAAATAGCTCTGTTTGACAAGATACCCTGCCAGGCAGCCGTTCGCGCTTCCTGTTGCAGGATCCTCTGGAACTTGATAGTAATCGCCGAAAACTCTCACGTTGAGGTCATTCCCCTTATAATACGTTTCAGGACTAAAGACCAGGATCAATTTCGCAGAGATGTTTTCGATGAGTGTATAGTATTTGTTGAGATCGATTCGGATGTGCTTTACCGCCTCCAGTGTCTTCAGAGGGACAATCAATGCGTACAGTCCTGTGGATACTTCCCGGAGAGGAAACCTGTCGTCAATCTGATTCTGGGGAATTCCGAGCACATCAGATAGGGTTTTTGGATTAAGGATTTCGCCGAATTGCGGTTCGATTTGTTTCATCCATAGGATGTTGTCTGTTGGGCTGGATTCCTGTACGGTGACAGGGATCTGACCTGCTTTCAGATTCAAATTGATTCTCTGAATCGGATGTTTGGCAATTTCCCGCTGAATAACAAAAGCGGTCCCCAGAGTGGGGTGTCCGGCGAAAGGAACCTCGGCCGCGGGTGTGAAGATACGCACGTCATAGCCGTTGTCTCTCGGTTCGTCGCTCAGAATAAAGGTTGTTTCCGAATAGTTCATCTCTTTGGCTATTTGCTGCATTTGCTCGTCAGCCAGAGCCGCAGCATTTCGAATGACAGCCAGCTGGTTGCCAGCATATTTTGTCTCAGCGAAAACATCAACGATATAAAATGTCAGTCCCGTCATTTTTCTTTCCTCTGTTATTTCTGGAACAGTAGCGGAGCAAATTCATAGAGATAATGCCGCCAGTTGATCCAGGCATGGGCACCGTCTGTCTCTTTGAAGGTGATGTTAAAGCCGTGCTGTTCCAGCAGCGTTACTGTTTTGCGTGTGACATCGATAAGAAAGTCTTCACGGCCTGTGGCAAACCAGAAAAGTCTGAGATCCTTCTTCAACTGAGCGTTATCGAGTGCCTGGAGGTTCTGTTCCTCCCAGGTAGGACCTTCGGTTTGAGCCTGGCGTCCGCGCTCACCCAGGCTGAAGATACCGGAACTGAATACTCCGATATAACTGTAATCATCCAGTTGGTTGATGGCGATGTTAAGGGCCTGACCCCCTCCCATGGACAGGCCGGCAATGGCCTGGTGCTTCCGGTCCGTATAGACGCGGTAGGTCTTCTCTATATACGGCTTGATATCTTCCTGAAAGTCTTCAGAAAAACGATCGCTGTCCGAACGTGAGCCGTTCCAATTGAACCGACCCACATGACCGTCCGGCATAACCACTATCATAGGCTGTGCCTTTTGAGCGGCAATAAGATTATCCAGGATAAAACCCGCCCGTCCAACCGAGGACCAGGAGTCATCACAGTCACTTGCGCCGTGAAGCAGATAGAAGACAGGATATGTCCCCTCGCCTGATTCATATCCAGGGGGTGTATACACGTGCATACGCCGGGAACACTGCAGTGATCGGGAGTAATAGGTCACTTCTGCCACAGCTCCGTGAGGTACGTCCTGAGTGTCCATGAAGTCCAGGCCTGGGACATGGACCACGCTCCAGGTGGTGCTGTTGGATTCACTCACAGCGGTATTTGTGGGATCATTGATGGATAGGCCGTCCACAATGAAATGGTAGCGGTAAGAGCCCTGAGGCACAATGGGTCCCAGGATCAGTTCCCAGACGCCCTCTTTGTTCCGGGTCAGGTCGGTTTCAGGTTTCGCTCCGGAGAGGTCGCTGCTGCGTAGCGTGACCTTCTCAGCTTGCGGGGCCAGGAGACGGAAGGTTACCTTTCCATCAGGAAAGACCTCCGGTGAAACAACGCGCATTCTCTGACGTAATTCTGTCTGGGCCTGTTCCGCATACCCTAATCCCAGTATCAACAGCAGTAGACTGGAAATCAGTATTGCCCTTCCTGCCTTTGTCTTCATAGGTCTTCTCCTTTGATCATTTATGATATTTGTTTCTTATGTATAAAAAAATTTAACAATAAGCCAGAATATGAACGATTGGCTCTAATCTTCAAGCCTATGCACAAGGAGTCCGCTTCTTAATTTAGGCTCAAACCAGGTCGATTTGGGGGGCATCACTTTTCCGGAGTCAGCTATGTCCATAAGCTCTTTGACCGATGTGGGGTAGAGGGCGAAGGCAACTTTGAACTGACCGCTGTCCACCAGTTTGACCAGTTCTCCGAGCCCTCTGATTCCTCCGACAAAATCAATGTCATCGCTGGTTCTTGGGTCTTTGATCCCGAAAAAGGGCTCCAGCAGATTTTTTTGCAGATAAGAAATATCCAGGCTTTCAACAGGGTCATGTTTTTCCACATGTTCGGGTTTTGCTTTCAGTTTGTACCAGTTCTTGTCCCAATACATGCCGAATGTGCCTTTTTTCTTTGGTTTAAAAGGTTTCGGGCCTGCTTTTTTGATGAAGAAGTATTCTTCCAGTGCTTTGAAGAACTCTTCAGCCGTGTGTCCGTTAAGGTTTTTCAGCACCCGGTTGTAGTCCATAATGTGAAGCTGGTTGTCTGGAAACAGAACGGCAAGAAAAAAATTATATTCTTCATCCCCTTTATGATGGGGATTCGCTGCTTTTCTCATCTCTGCGACTCTGGCTCCTGATGCGGAACGGTGATGTCCGTCTGCGACATAGATAGAGGCGATCTTGTCGAATTCCCGGATAAGCCCGTCGGACAATGAATCATCTTCAATGACCCAAACCGTATGTCCTATCCCGTCTGGGGCAGTAAAGTCGTAGACAGGATTTTCTTTTGTGGCTTTTTTAACCAACTTATCTATATCCGGCCTTGCTTTGTATGTTAGAAAAACAGGACCTGCGTTCGCATTTGTCCGGTCCACGTGTTTTATCCGGTCCGCTTCTTTTGCCGGACGCGTGTGTTCGTGTTTTTTTATGACATCCTTGTCATAATCTTCTGCGGAAACACAGCCAACAATGCCATACTGCTCTCTTTTTCCCATTTTTTGTCTGTAAACATACAGTTTGGGACGGTCTTCTTTGATCATGATCCCTTCATCAATGAATTTATCGAGATTTTCTCTTGCCTTATCATAAACCGGCTTAGAATACAGGTCAGTGCCTTCGGGTAGATCCACCTCTGGTTTGACCACATGCAGGAAAGAGTAAGGATTTCCTTTGACCAATTCCCTTGCTTCTTCACTGTTCAGTACATCATAGGGATAGGATGCGACCTTTTCTTCCAGTCCATTTTTAGGCCTCAAAGCCTTGAATTTTCTTAATACAGCCATATTTTTCTCCTTTTTCTTTGGGTGTTCAGGTTATTTTATCAAAAGTATTTTTTTTTGGCATCCGTCTATAAAATGACATCCTTCCTTGGTAAATACGCCGTCTTCTTCAAATCCGATTCTGACATCCTGCCCGCCCCATTCAGGAATGCTGGTGGTGCTGCTGAATTCGATCGCATAACACGTACTGGAATGAAGCATATACTCCATTTCCGTGCGTATTCCTTCAGGTGCGCTTTCCGGATCTCTGGCATCCATAGAGCATCCGGCCCCATGGCCGTGAAAGCCCAGAGGGTGGGAATATATAAGAGGTCTGAGTCCTGCTTCGGATGCTTTTTTCATGGCTGTATCCGTGATCTCGTTTCCTGTCCTCCCCGCTTTGAATTCGTTCATGAAGATATGAGCGACCTCGAGAGCCCGGTCCAGAGCTTTTTTGATTCCTTCAGGAGCATCATCTTCGCCTGCTTGGCACACATAAGCCTGCCACTGCATATCCGTGCAGAGTCCGAGGTATTTTATGCCGATATCACAGTGAAGCAGGTCTCCCCTCCGTATGACTTCCGGGTTTTCTTTGTATTTTTCCGCCGTTTTTTCATATCTTTGAATGCTTATGGAAGGCTGAAACCATGTTTCCAGACCCAAATCAGTGAATTTTTGGCGGATCCACCAGACGACATCATCCGTTGTGGTGATGTCAGGAGTGATAACTTTGTTGGAAAAGAACTCGGCTATGATATCATGGGCAATGCCGCAAATATGGCGGTACACACTGAGTTCCTGAGGACTTCGTGTCTCCAGCCATCCCAGGCAAAGATTTTCCGCAGAGACGATTCTTGAAGAAAGTTCAGGGCCCAGGGATCGTTCCAGCTTTTCCTTCATGCTTGCGGTCAGGCCGTCACCAAACCTGAAAGTAGGTGAAACATTGATCCCGATTTTTTTCGGGTTGATTTTTTTTATGAATTCAGCCAGGCTTTCGAACTGTTTTTTCTTTTTATCTTCCCATGTGGTTTTGTACCACTTCCCCATTCCGTAATAGCTTCCTGACAGCCTCTCGACTCCTTTGTCTTCTCCCCGGTCGTAAAACAGAAGGATAGATGTTCTGCGGGCGGCCATGGTGGGTTCAGGGACCAGAGTCATGTAAACCGGGTCCTCATTGTATTCCCGGTTTATGATGAGCCAGAGGTCTATGTTTTCTCTTCTCATCAGCATTGGGATAATATGATCGAGCCTCCATTCCAGCCATTGGTTCATGATTTCAGCACGTTCCTTCTCGGGAAGAATGTTGTGGCTGTCTCTGACATCAGCTGTGGTATTTTCCTGAGAGAGAAGCACTCCGGATAAACCATTGAACACAAGGAAGGATAGAGTCAGCAGAAACAAAAATTTATGCACACCTTTCATTGAAACCTCCTCCGTTCAATATATCATAACTGTAGAAATAGCCCAATATTTTTATAAACAAGAGACAACTTTATGTTTCTTTTTCACGTATACTAAATAGCCTGCATTATTCACAAGCCGAAGTTGCTGCAGATGCGAGGCATAGGGTGCGAAGCTGTGGTCCTTCACCGCGAGTACCCTGTAACAAAGCAGATGCTGTGAGATCGGCTTGCATTAATGGTAAAAAAATGGCGATTAATATAATGAAAGTAACAACAAACAAAAACATTTCAGTTGTCATTTTTTTAAAAGCATGTATATCCTTGAAATCAAAACAAAAAAATACTCATCGCCATTTTTTTATGAATAGGTCAGGATAGATGAAGTTAGGATGGAGATGGTGAAGAGAGATGGAAAAACCAGGAGAATACGTATGAAGAAAGTGTTGTGGGTTTTTATCATTCTTTCAATGCCTCTACTGTTAACAGCGAAATCAGTCGAGGCTCCGAAGCCCGAGCCGGTTACCGCCCATAGAGCAGGGGAGCCCATAAAAATAGACGGAGTTCTTGAGGAAGAAGTCTGGAAGGATGAGGGATTTAAGGATTTTATACAAACAGACCCTATTGACGGCGCTGAACCTTCCGAGA
The DNA here is from genome assembly GCA_964611275.1 of uncultured Eubacteriales bacterium. Classification (GTDB taxonomy): domain Bacteria; phylum Acidobacteriota; class Aminicenantia; order Aminicenantales; family Aminicenantaceae; genus WJMT01. The sequence goes on along the minus strand of CAZSZS010000158.1, from coordinate 2,601 downwards.
AGACCAGTGTTTGGGTTGCCTATGATGATGAATCTCTTTATGTGGCTGCCTATCTTTATGATTCAGATCCGGAATCGATCCAAGGACGCATGGGCCGCAGGGATGACCTCGTGGATTCGGACTGGTTTATTTTTGCGGTGGATCCCTATTTTGATAGAAGAACGGGCTATCAGTTTGCTGTCAATCCCTCGGGTTCGATTGTGGATTGGACACTTTACAATGACGTAAACAGCGATACAACATGGAACGGCGTCTGGGACTGGGCGTCTCATTTAAATGGGAACGGATGGAGTGTGGAGATAAAGATCCCCTTTGACCAGCTCCGTTTTCCCAAAAAGGATGATTATGTTTGGGGAGTTAACTTTCGCAGAGTGATACTGAGAAAAAATGAAAGACTTGCTTATGCCTGGGTCCCAAAGGAAGACAGTGCTTATGTGTCCCGTTTTGCGGAACTGAGAGGCATCAAGGGAATCGATCCGGGAATGCACATTGAGGTGCTTCCTTATGCTGTTGGACAGGCTCATTTCAGCCCTAAGCAGGAAGGAAATCCTTTTGAGACAGGAGAGGAATTCTTAGGGGATGCCGGATTTGATTTTAAAGTGGGATTGAAGAGCAATCTCACTCTGGATGCTTCGGTCAATCCGGATTTCGGCCAGGTCGAAGTCGACCCTGCTGTTATAAACCTGAGCGCGTATGAGACCTATTATGAAGAGAAAAGGCCTTTTTTTATAGAAGGAGCCAATATTTTCAATGCGTTTGGAAGCGGCGGCGTCCACATGAATGCCAATATTAACTGGCCTGACCCATCACTTTTCTACAGCCGGCGTATTGGAAGAGCGCCTCAGGGACCTGTGACAAGATCGGGTTACATAGATTATCCTGCTGCATCTACTATCCTGGGAGCCTTTAAACTAACGGGCAAGATATTTAACGGATGGGATATTGGATTCGTCAATGCGCTGACATCCAGAGAATATGCAGAGGTCGATTCCGAAGGCACACGTTATCAGGATGAAGTAGAGCCTTTAACCTATTATGGAGCGCTCCGCGTACAGAAAGATTTCAATGAAGGAGCCCAGGGAATTGGATTCCTGGTTTCTTCAGTTAACAGAGATCTGGAAAACCAGACCCTGGAAGATTTGCTGAACCGGGATGCTTTTTCTCTGGCTGTGGACGGCTGGTCTTATCTGGACAAGAAAAGAACCTGGGTAGTCTCGGCGTGGGCCGGAGGTACCCGTGTCCAAGGCAGCCAGGCAGCGATTTATGGGCTTCAAAACTCTTCTCTTCATTATTTTCAGAGGCCGGATGCTTCCCATGTTGAAGTGAACGAAGACGCCACTCACATGAGCGGATGGGGAGGCCGTTTTCAGCTGGCCAAGCAAAGGGGAAATTTTTTATTGTCTTTTGCTCTCGGGGCTTTATCTCCCGGATTTGATCCCAATGATATCGGATTTCAGTCATCAGCTTCGGATGTCATCAATGCGCATCTTTTAGCCGGGTACTTTCAACCCCATCCGGGAAAGGTTTTCCGTAATTGGCTTGTATATGGAGGTCCGTTCGGAAATCATGACTTTGGCGGGAACAAGACATGGGAAGGCGTTCTTTTGTTGTTTGAGGGGGAGTTTCTCAATTATTGGGGTTTTGAAACCATGTTCGCTTGCAATCCTGAGACGTACAGTAATACACTGACCAGAGGGGGGCCTTTGGCCCTGGTGCCTTTCGGCTATCAGGTTGATGTTAGTTTGTCAAGCGACAGCAGGAAAGCATTGGTTTTTTCCATGGATAACAGCTTTTATAACAGGCCGGATGAAGGTTTCAATCTGAATTCAAATGTATCCTTAAACTGGAAGCCGCTCAGCAACATAAACCTATCCGTGGGTCCCGGACTCTATATCAAGGAGTCGGATATCATGTGGGTGACCCGTGTGGATGACTCCTTGATGACGGAGACATATGGGACAAGGTATGTGTTCGGGGGCATTAAACAGAACACTTTGTATGCGGAGATTAGGCTTAACTGGACTTTTACACCGAGAGTCACTCTTCAGCTCTACCTGCAGCCTTTTATTGCGGTCGGAGAATATGATGACTTCAAGGAGCTGGCTCAGCCCGGGACCCGGGAATACAATCTGTACGGAGAAGGAGGGTCTTCCATAGGATATGAGGGCGGATACTATCATGTGGACCCGGACGGAGCAGGGCCGGCATCCGAATTTTCGTTTTATGATCCTGACTTTAATTTGAAATCCTTAAGGGGCACCATGGTTTTCCGGTGGGAATACCATCCGGGTTCGACTCTTTATTTTGTCTGGACCCAGAACCGCCAAGATTTTTCTAATCCCGGAGACCTTTTGTTCGGCCGCGATCTGAGAGACCTTTTCACAGCTCCCGGAGACAATATTTTTCTCATTAAAGCCACCTACCGTTGGAATAAATAAAAGTGAAATTCAGATATAGCTGGTGCTTTTGACTTTCATCAGGCAAACTGATTCTTCAGCCCGCTAATCTTCCCGCACCGTTCTTTTAGAGGGGAAAACACAACTTTCCCCTTCCAACGCTCGCCCTATGGTCTCGCTGCCTCCCCTTCTCGGGCTTTGCCCT